>DATDYF010000066.1:0-28088 GCA_035289105.1 Candidatus Nanoarchaeia archaeon | reverse complement strand
ATCAGCATTAACAGGACGCAAGAAGCATTTGTTGAGCTAGAATTTGTTGACGACGACCTAAGCAAGCGCCTTGACCTTAACATCAACGGCAAACTGACAAATGTTGACCAGAAGAAGCCTACATATTCAAGAAAGATTACCAGCTGGATTGAGGAAGGGAACAACTACATAGAGATTAGGCCAAAGACGCGGGTAAACATCGTTGAGCTGAGGGTAGTCCTCGAAGAAATCGAGGAAGACTAGGCTTTGATTTCTGGATTTGGAGAGGAATATGGCTGAAACTGAAAAGAGTGGTAGCACCGAAAAGAAAGAAGGTTCGGATGAGGAAAGGGTGAGAAAAGGTGTCAAAGAATCCTTAAAAGAATATTTCCCGACATTTTCAGCTGCTCCAGGGAAAGTAAACGCTGCCTTAAAAACGGATGTTTCCCCTTACATGAAGAGCTTTTACGAGAGGCTTCTGAAAAAAGAGGAATTTGGCGGGGAAAAAAAGAAAAGTATTTTGCTCTCGCTTCTTACCCTAGCTTTTTTTGTAGTGATTTTTTACTTGGATTTTTCTGGAAGGTTTTCGTGGTCTTTTTATATTAGATTCTTGGTATACTTGGTTCTGAGCGCCATAGTGTTTCTGGTTCTCCTCGCAGCATCCAAAATGGACGATAGAAAAAAGGCCCTATATGTCCTAATCCTTTTCCTCTACTCATTGCTGCTTCCGACATTTTTCGGTTTTATTCAGAATTATTTCGGACTCATTGGCCTAACCTCGATTGCAATAATTCTTCTGCTTCCATTAGGGCCCGTAGTTTTCCTGGAAAAAGTGGACTTTATGCACCCAACAGTAAAGAGTTTGATAGTCTTTTTTTACGCAGCGATAATGATTGTCCTTCTACTACCTTACATAGGCAACATAACCAATCTAACTGCAGTAGACCATCTCTTCAACACCCTTTCACAGTATGCCCCCCAAGTATCAGGCAAAGAGGGATGGGAGAGTTATAAAGATGCTTTGAATAAAATGATAGAGAACGCTAAAAAAAGTTACACTAGTCGGCTCGAATACGCCACAGGCGGCTACTACAACGGAGTTGTGGAGGAAAATGAAAAGGAGCCATTGGGCGTTTATCTAGAGAATTTGAAGACAACAGAAAAGGAATTCTTTACAAATGAGCCGGTTGGAGTCTGGGGCACGTTAAAGGCGAAGAACCTTGACCCAGAAAATCCTGTTATCATAAACCTTTATTGCGAAGGCAAAAAGGGAAAGGATACAATTTACGGAATAATTAATCCGGATGAATTTCCGGATGAAGGCGTAGAAATTTCTGCCGAGACAGAGAATTTTGAACGTGTGTATGAAAGATACGACAAGGACCTCCAGGTTTTCTTCCTTGACGAGAAAGACATCCAGTGCGACTTTAAGGAAGGGGAGCTTGACAAGGGCTCAACGCAGATATCGGTTAATGCCGTTTTCAACTTCCAGACCATGGCTTATCTCAAGACTTACTTCATGAATCTGGAAACTCTAAGAACCTTAAATCAGGAAAACATAGACCCTTTCAAGCAGTATGGAATCACAGAAAGAACGCCCCAGGCAATATTCACAAATGGTCCCGTCAAGATTGGAATGGAGTTAAGAAATCCGCCGATAGGCATAAGCGCAGATTTCGACACAAAAGTAAGGCTGGGCATTACAATAGAGAACAGATGGGAGGGGCAGATTGAAAGGTTAAATAAACTTTTTGTCTACCTTCCAGAAGGCATAGAGTTTGATGAAAGCTGCGATAAATTTGAAGAGCCTACGTCAGGCGTAGAAGATTTGGGATTAAGGGATGAGGGTGACAGGCCAACATATAAAGCATACCAGCTTACAAAAAAAGAGTTAAATAATTTCAGGGAGATAAAAGAATTTAGCTCAGTAGTTTGCTTCCTCAAAATACCGCCTGACAGCTTGGACACAATATTGGCAGAAACCCCGTTTGCAACAAGGTATGTTCGGGCAACTGCACAGTATGATTACAACCTCAGGAAAGACGTGAATGTGCAGATACAGGCCCCAAAAGGTTTCTACTTGCAGTTTTCCCCAACAAAGCCCACTTCCGCAGACAGAATAACCTGCCAGGTTTCAAACTCTGATTTCCCCATTAAGATAAACTCATTCCAGTTTGCCGTCAATGACCAGCCCCCGATATTACCAGCACCAGCGTGCGAAGGCGACAAGAAAAAATGCTCCATAAGCATTGAAAAACAGCCGAAAGACTCGAAGGTGGTTTGCATCGTTGACGCTGAAAGGGATAGGGGCATAGGTGAGGAAGCCATCGAAGGGGTTCTTGATATTTCAACCGAGGCTATTGACAAATATCAGGATTCAGTCAGTGTTGTTGTTGCAAACTCAAAGCCGGCAATTACTGGGATTAAATTTGAGACTGCAGAAGAAGGCAAGGAAGCAACCTGCAAAATTAAAGTGGAGGACAAAGACAACGATAATGTGGTGGTAGTTTACTGGTTTGAGGGAGATTACGGGACAAGGAACGCTGAAATCCCATGCCCTGATGAATGCATTGTTTCTGTTCCATCCACAGAGTCTGTAGCTGGAAGAAGTATTATCTGCAATGCAATCCCATATGACACAGAATCTGCTTACGGCAAGAAGGCATCAGTGCGCACAACCATAAAAGCCGCTCCTTTGCCCAAGGAGACAACATGAGGAAGATAATTGCTATTCTAGCTGTTTTAATGCTCATCCTGGTTGGCTGCAAAACAGAAGGCCCTGAATTCACAAGCGAGGATGTCTACAAAGGAATCGAAGGAATTTCCCTTTCATTCACAAAAAACTCCCCCACTCCAGAAGTATTCGAAAACAGCGTTTTTCCTGTTGGAATAGAAGTGTGGAACAAAGGAGCATATGACATCGAAGAGGGATATTTGTTTGTCAACCTTGATACAGATTACATGGAAGCTGCAAACTGGATAGAAGGGGTTTCAATCTTTCCTGCTGATGCCGCAAAAGCGGAATTCGAGCTGAAAGGAAAATCAGACATAGCAAGGCAGGGAGACAGGGATGTCGCAGCCCTGAATGTTAACACAAAGTTTATCGATGTCCTTAGCGAGAAGCACACATCAACAGTCTCTGCAACTGCGTGCTACCGTTACCAAACCCTCGCATCTCCAAATGTCTGCATAGACACTGACCCGTTTGGAATAAAAGAAGGCCAAAAATCCTGCACGGCCTCGGACATAACATTAACAGGCGGCCAGGGGGCTCCAATAGCAGTGGAAAAAGTGGAAGTCAAGATGCTTCCCTCGCAGACTGGCGACAAGATAGTGCCTCAATTCAGAATCTATGTTAAGAACATGGGCAATGGCCAGGTAGTTGACGCTGAAAAAGTCGCTGATTCCTGTTCTTCGCAAGGGCTTTCAAGGACTGATATAAATGCAGTCTCTGTTACTGCCGCCCTTTCATCCGGCATCCAGCTTGACTGCATCCCAAAGCGTGAAACTGGAGGTCCTGAAGGCTTTTTAAGGCTAAAGGGCGGAGAGGATTATGTGCTGTGCCATTACCAGGATGGGATTCCATTGGAATACGGCACCTTCAAAACAACACTTAATATTGTGCTGGATTACGGTTACGTACACTCAATTTCCAAGGATGTAACCATAAAGAAAGTGGTCATTGTATGAAAAAGTTTATAAGAAGATAAGTTAAAGGCGGCTATAATGAAGAAAATAACTGTGATTGCCATTGTTGCATTCATAATCCTTGTAAGCTGCGGGCCGAAGCAGGAAGGACCTCAAGCACTAAACTACAGAACAGGCAGTGAAGGGCTTGTTATAAGATTCCCTCAGGGATTTCCCCAGCAGATATACGAAAATGACATTGATGTCAGGGTTCCAATCGAGATAGAAAACAGGGGCGCATTTCCCCAGTTCGAGGAGCTCGGGGAGTTTACCGGCTTTATCTGGGTTGGCGGCTTTGACCCGAACATAATGCAGGGGCTGTTTGAAGGCGGCGACATCAGGAAGCAGCTTAACCCCGAGGAGCTTGAAGGCAAAAGCCCAATCAACCTTCAGGGCGGGGTTACGTTGGAAAACCTGATGATAAGCGTAGGCGACCTGCCGCAGGGAACAGCCGTTTATGAGCCGAACCTTGTTTTTACCACAACTTACCTGTATAAATCCATCGCTTCCCCTGTTGTATGTGTTGACCCCCAGCCGAGAAGCATCAACGTTAAGGACAAGGTTTGCAGCCTGCCTGAATCAAGGAAAGTGTACTCAGTTGCTGCTCAGGGCGGCCCTGTTGGCGTCGCAAATGTAGAGCAAATAGCGACTTCCGAGCAGATGATATTCAGATTTGACATCCAGAATTTCGGCACAGGAAATGTAATAGAGCGCGACTTAGTCTCTCAGGATCCAAACGAGGGCTATGATTGGAGAGAGCTAAACAGGGTTTACATAGACGATGTCCGACTTGGAGATGCAACAGTGGACAAATGCAGGCCTGATTTGGGCGAGGCAGTCGAGCTGTATAATGGGGTTGGAACCTTCCAGTGCACTGTTTCCATTGGATCGTTAGCCTCAAACCAGGCATACACTACCCCGCTTACCGTTACGCTAGTTTACGGCTATAAGAACACCGAATTTAGAAATATTAAAATACTAGAAGCTATCGAAACCTGACAAAAGGAGGAGTTTACATGAGGAAGATTACATTCGCTTTAGGGGTTCTAACAATGCTTATTGTTGTAGGATGCACGCAAGAAACAGGGCCATCCACCGCAACGCCGTTTATTGGCGGCTCTATAGGCCTTTTGATTGATTTTGTCGAGCAGGCGCCCCCCCCAGAAGTGTTTGATGGCGGTGATTTCGCTTTTGACGTGGAAGTTGACCTGAAGAATGTAGGTGAAACCTTTGTTGAAAAAGGAGATGTAACAGTTCAGATTATAGGGATAGACCCTGCGGAGTTCAGCACAACCGCTTCAGCCCTGAAAAAGAGTCCTGAGGAAGATTTGGATCCAACCAAAAAAGACCCGGATGGCGCAATCATCGAGGGCACGGAAACCTTTGTCGCATTTCCCGACCTTAACCATGAAGAAGAGCTTTCCGGAAACACCCCCTTCACCTTCAGGGCAAATGTATGCTACAAATACCAGACAGTCGCAAATGCCATGATGTGCATCAAGGAAGACCTCTTGGATACCTCTGATACTTCGGTGTGCATTGTTAATGAGGACAAAACAGCGTTCAACTCTGGCGCCCCCGTTGCAGTTACATCATTCAAGGAGCAGGCATCAGGGCGTGATAAAGTCTCATTCCTTTTTACTGTAGAGCATATCGGCTCTGGCGATGTCTTCAAGATAGGGCAGGACTGCGACGATACTGTCAGGGCAAACGAAAACAGGGTGCTTGTTAATGTTGACTCCGGCATCTCGGGGCTTAGCTGTTCAGGCCTCTCTGACGGCACGGCAACCAGCGGTTATGTAACACTTTACAGCGGCAGAAGGGTCGTAAGATGCACCCAGGAGCTTGCAGATCGCACGGATTACGAAAAGCCGGTTGTCATAACGCTTGACTATGATTACGAGGAATTTGTCGAGAAGGGAGTTCTTGTAAAGCACGTATCAACCTGATCATTTCTCTGAATAAAGGACAAATGATGCAAGCAGGGACTCAAGCTGGATGTATTCATCAGAGCCTTCAGTCATTCTGAATTCTGCCTCGCCTGTCTTTTCTATCAGCTCCATTTTCTTCCTGTCGGGTATTTCCAGGCTCAGGATTTCCTTTTGTATTTGCTTGATTATATCAAGCCCAGACAGCCCATAGTTTAGCATTACATCCAGAAGCAGTTTTCTTGCTTCTATGAATTCGTTCTTCAGCGCCAAATTCAGTATCTTCCTCATCTCCTTTGGCTTTGCAACTGCCGCCATGGAGAATACAGTATCCTCAGTTATTGTTTTGCTTACCGCTGCGCAGCTTTGCAGAATGTTTTCAAGCCTCCTCACATCCCCTTCAGAAGCGTCCAAAAGGGCCTCCTTTGCCTTATCGTCAATCTTAAGGCCTTCATTCGCGGCTATTTTTCCAATTATCTCCATAAGCTCTGCTTTTTCTAATGGCTTAAACCTGAATATTGCGCATCTCGACTGTATGGGGTCTAAAATCTTTGAGGAATAATTACAGCTCAGGATGAACCTGCATGTCTGCGTGTAATTCTCCATTGTCCTTCTCAACGCCTGCTGCGCATCCCTTGTAAGCTGGTCGCATTCATCAAGGTAGATAATCTTGAAAGGCACATCCCCTATTGCCCTTGTCCTCGCAAAATCCTTGACCTTTACCCTTATTACATCTATCCCCCTTTCATCACTCGCGTTTAATTCTAAAAAATTCTGCTTCCATTCCTCCCCAAAAAACGCTTTTGCTATTACCAATGATGTAGAAGTCTTCCCGGTTCCTGCGGGGCCTGCAAAAAGAAGGTGGGGCATGTTCTTCTGCTCAACAAAAGCCCTTATCCTCGGAATTAGGTGCCTCTGCCCTACAATCTCATTGAAATCCTTCGGCCTGTACTTCTCTATCCAGATGGATTCTGCCATAGAATTTGGGGAGATTTGATGATTTAAATAGATTTGGAGAGTATTATTCTTTTTGTGGATTTAGTGCATACATTCTAAATCGTTCAAATGGGCACTGAGACCCCCCTCCCTGGCGGATTATGTCCTTTGTTTCCAACAAACTTAAGCCACGAACGCCTACTAAGTTATCTATTTTGAAAAGACCAGAACCGTCCAATTCCCAATCAGAAACTATTAATGTTGGTCTGCTCAAAAAGCCAGCGTAGAAAGAAACAAGCTGATCACGTTCTGCACCGGGGGTAGGTACTTTGATCAGTACAACATCGGGAACAAACGAGGTTATTTCCCTTGCCAGCGCTTTTTGATTTAATATTTTGCTCTGTGTGGCCCTTATACGGCCATTTTCCAAACCCTCCCTTCCGAAAAAAGTTTTGTCCTTGATATCCCCCTCATAATCCCCGGGAACTAAAGCTGGCTCTATGACTAGCCATCTGCCGCCAATCTGGTAGGGCAAATCTACGTCGAGACAGGCATGCGGGTAAACGCCTTGAAAATCAGTCCCGAGCCTACTTTCTAAATCTAACTTGCATAACTGGATTAATAGTTCACGATTTCTTTCCACCAAGCCCAGCAGCGGGTCTAATTTGTCAAAGACCTCTCTTTTAAGGTAGGAGTAGCTTGCAAGGAGAATAAAGTCATATTCATCTCCAACTAAATGCCTATAATTCTCTACAATTTTCTCTGGCACAGGAGAAGGATTTGCATAAATTACTTCAGACTCCGGATGCTTTAACAGCATATACGACGTGTTTTCTGCGATATATTCCCGCCATTCCATATTTGTGCAGAATGGAGTTCTTATCAAAGAATGAGTATTGCCCAACTTCTTTTCCACTGCTTCCCAAAAACCAGAAGATACCGAACCAATCTGCCGATTATTTGAGTTCAACTCTTCTAACTTTCTGTCCCTTTCACGCAGAGAGGACGGATCTATTATGCATTCCTCTAGCCTTCTCACAAACTCTTAATTTTCTTAATGTTATTTATAGCTATTTTTTTTCAGCTAAATAATCCTCTCCAGACCTATTCCATTTTTCAGTGCAAACGCTTCTGCTTCACCCCTGCCGTGAGCTATAACCGGGCAGTAATTGCCTATATCCCGGTACGGATTATACCTTCCTTCCATAAGCATTCTACACGGCTCCAGCACCATTTTTCCTCTCAACAACATATTTGCAATCATATCGGCAGTCCTCTTGGGGCGATCATTATTAAACCACTCATTTATGCGTAATCCTAGATCTTTTTCCAAATTATAGCTGCCATAACTAATTAACCCGCCTTTCCATACGAGAGGATGTAAATAACCTTCATTTAACACCCTCGGGAGTTCCATCACTTTAATTTGCTGTTCGTTGCCCTCTTTCCTTACCCTTAGCTGCACCCCCAAGGTAGCCCCCTTTTGTTCATAATAGTTTCCCTTCATCTCTAAGATTAATGCAGGCACAAACAAGGTAGACATATACAAATCCCCGGTTTCTCTTATTAAACCTAGGGGTATACCCCTCCATCTTTCTGCATTATAGACCTCCAGAAATGTAGCTAGCAGAAAATCATCGGTAAATTTGGAACTGTCTGAGATTGCCATTAAAAATAGAAGTATTTTACTATTTATATGCGTTCCCCCCTAAATTCCGGAAACTTTCCGGCAGTTAAAAAGCCTCAAAATCAACGCACACCCTAAAGATTCCTGGACCATACTGCCCGCATTTCGTGAATTTAAGGATTTTGCATTTCCTTTTAGCCTTACTGCACGCTTCCATTACCTTCTTTTGAGCCAAATCAAATTCAGTTTCATGCAAAAAATCATAAAAATGCACAATTCCCTTCTTTTTCGCATATTTCAATGCAACATCAAGAAAATCTTCTCCGCCCTTCGGCAATGGCATAACAACCCTGTCAAACTTCTTGTTCAGCCTCACCTTCCTGACATCTCCTTTTATCAGCGTGATATTTTTTATTTTGTTTAATGCAACATTTTCCAGTGCATACTTATGGGCAACTGGATTCAACTCTATTCCAAAAATCTCCTTTGGCTTTGCCATCCTTGCAATAACTAATGGGTATGGCGCAACGCCTGAAAACATCACCAAAACACTTTCTCCGCCTTTTACCTGCTCTGCAATCCTTCTTCTTTCTGTTGCTAACCTTGGAGAAAAATAAACCTTCTCAACATTAAGCTTCATCACACAGCCATTTTCCCTGTATGTTGCCTCCTTTGTTTTTTCCCCCGCAATGACGGTTAATTTCTGCGTCCTGTACTTCCCCTTGTGTATGCCTGCCTTCTTGCAGACCGTCTTGACCTCTTTCCTAAGCTGAAGTATTGCATTTCCAATTATTTTTTCTTTCTTTTTCAGCTCCTTTGGAATCTCAATTATTGCAATGCTGCCGATTACGTCATATGATGTACGTAAATGCCTTAATTCCTTTTTCGTTAACTTACTCCCCAGAAGTTGTTTTAGGTCCATCTGGGATGTTGCATTAAATCTATTTAAATAGATTAGGAGAATTCAATGCCTTTTCCCAATATGCTCTTTGAAATAATCTCGGAACCATCATCCCCTCACCCTGTTGACTATGAACAGCACTAGCAATGCTATGAACAACGCAAACATAACCCACATCAAAATCTTCTCCTCGTCCATAAAACAATAGTAATAGCCATCTCTATTTATACCTTTGTCCGGTTTTTCCGGAAGAATTACGGCAAGAGACCACACTTCACTCAATCCTCATAAACTCCTCAATGTATTCCATAATCTTTTCTTTTCGTTCAAGATTAATCGAAACTTGCTTGCCGTAATTTGTCTTTTTCAAATGTAATATTCCTTCTTTTATAAGTTCTTCAGACATTTCCTTCGCCCTTCCTCTTAACTCAGGCTGGAACCCACTTGATAAGAACTCTAATGCTGTATGGCTGTGCTCAAACTTTCCCCTGCGAGTTAGTTTATGTAATATCTTGCCTTTTAACTGGGAATCTGTCCACATAAGAGTCCATCTAGATAGACTCTGAAAGGTAACATTTATATACTTTTCGTGGTTAGAATATATGCATGGAAAAATCACTATTGCTAAAGCTTACGGGAGACATGCCGATGTTCAAGATAGTTGATTTTCTCCTAGAAAACAAGGGTTTGGACTTTAGCAAATCTGAAATAGCAAAAGGCGCAAACGTGTCGCGCGCATCTTTGTTCAATTACTGGAAAGAAGTCGAGAGATATGGAATTGTTAGGGTAACAAGGAGTTTTGGCAAGGCGAAACTTTACACATTAAACGCAAAAAGCCCGATAACCCAAAAAATTATCCAACTCGAGAAGAGTATTATTGGGCAGGCAATGGAACAAGCAGCGCCAAAAAGGAAAATACTTGTTGCTCACTAAAGAAACTTCCCATGAAAGCCCGTGTTGGTAAGGTCAAACTCCGCCTGCAAAAAGGAACCTTCGCCGTCATAAAATCAAAAATGCAATATACCAATGCCTTTGCGAACATCAAGGACGATAATGAAACAACAGTTATAATCAACCAGACAAAATACAATCCAAGCGATGTCATAAGTATAGAGAAAGACTTCAAAATCATCACATTTGACGATGTCCTGCCATTTTCCCTTGTAGGGTTTCTGGCAAAAGTGTCAAAATCACTTGCCGAGGAAAGCATACCCATCCTTGCTATCTCGTCATTCTCAACAGACCATATCCTTGTGAAGAAGAAATATTTTAAAAAAGCCATTAAGAAACTGGGAGAGATTCGTTTTCCAGCTAAATAAACTCCCCCAATCCCTTCTGCTGCCTTTTTGTTTTTTCCACCTTTAAATCTGAAAGAGTTTTCTCAACCCTTTCTTCCGAGAAATCGTGTTTTTTCACCAACAATTCTTTAACTTCATCTATATCTGGCGCTTTCCATTCCAATTTATAGGACGATGTTACCGGCATCTTCTTTATTGTGTCAAAGACTTCCCTCCAGGGAAAATCAAAATAGCCATTCCATTTTGCCTCTTCAAACAATTCATCAAAATTCTTTTTATGCCTCTTTACCAGCTCCAATGCCTTCTTCGGCCCTATCCCCTTAATGCCGCCAACATTGTAGTCTGTTCCAATCAGGACAGCCATTGCAATCATCTGGTCCTGGTCTATTCCCAAATGGTTTAAGTTTTCAGTAAGAGAAAAAAGCTCCGGCTTTACATCCTGATAGCTTAAAGTGCCAGCAACCTTCCTTTTTCCGGTTATTGACAGATTCCTCACAAGTTTTGATGCTCCGTGCAACAAGCTGTCAAAATCCTGCGAAACGACTGCATAAGCATCTCCTTTTTTCGCTATGAAAGCTGCCTGCGCTTCCCCTTCCGACGGCGCCTGAATTACGGGCATGCCCATCGCCTCAATCAAACTCTTCGCATCTTCAATCATCTCTGAAGTCAAAATGGAAGTCCTTGAAGCATACCTCTTCATCATTTCCGTATCCTCTTCCTCAACAGCCTTTTTGTATTCCTTCATGGCTTCCCTTTTTATCTCGGCCCTCTTCTCCCTCGTGTGCCTCTTCAGCTCCGGCGGCTCACCATCAAACACAAATGCAAGCTTCAGCCCGGATTTCATCAATCGTGCGGAGCGCGAGAACAACCCAACAAGATGCGATGTAACCTGCCCTTTTGAATCAGTCAGCAAACCGCCATCCCTTCCCCGAATTGTGGTAAGAAACTGATACAGGAGATTAAATGTGTCAACAGCAACAATCTTCCCTTTAAGGTCTTCAATCTCAATTTCCTTGTACGTCAGAATCTCCTTTATTGCGAGGCCCATTTTAGATTCCCTATGCTCAGACTGATTTATATTACTTTTCCCCTATAATGGTAAAACAAATCCTAAATGTGAAGAAAACCAATTCTAGCTTCCCTTAAAAGGTAGTTAATCATAATACTATAATATTCATTTGCTTCTATTTTTTCGCGCCGCCTTCGGCGGTCCTCTCAAAACGCACCCCGAAAGCGCCATCGTAGCTGCCGAGGTCCCAGCCGCCATCGACAACGAAGAAGTCGTCAGGGCCAAAGACACGCACCCTATTTGCATACGAACCTTTTTTAGATTTAACATAACCCGCATCGTCGAAAACCATGGATTGGGCGACTCCTCCTTGTTCTTCTTGCCAATCGCCATAATCCTGAGCTTTGATTCCCAGTCCTTCATCAGAAAACAATTTGTATGTTAATTCAGTCTTACCAAATTCAGAAACGGGTATATCTGTTTGCCCATGACTCCAAGTGAATGCGGTGCCTTTTCTTAGCATTTCATCAGCTATGGCATAAACTAAATCTCTTTGCTTCTTAGGAATAACATATTCTCTGGCTTGCCTGTGTGCTTCAACTAAATTAGCTATGCCGAATTGAGCGCTTAATGCCTCATTTGGAACTACGACAACTTTACTATTTCTATCATCATAAAGAACGTCGGCACTTGTTCTGCTGTAAGGCATAAATGTGCCTTTGCCCTCTTTTGCTCAAAGAAAACCTAACTCTGCTGGAGAAATCATATGCAGGCCATGAACTGCAAAAGACGCTTCCTGAACGTCCAATGGCGCTTCTTTGTAGCCATAAGTAACAGTGAATATTCCTGCCTGAGTTTTATTGACCTGCATTTCCAGATTAGGATTCATTTTATTGCGCCCCCTATAAATGTGTATAAGCGTAGAAATGATTTTGTTTATAAATCTTTCGTTTCTAGAACTACTATAAAGGGGTTAATAAAATCCTTACTCGGGCGAGAACAATCTCTACCTGACTAAGCAAAAGAATTTCATTTCAAATTTTCTTCAGCGTCATTGACTTAAACTCATGCTCAAGCATCTCCTTTGCCTTTTTCGTAAGCTCTCCGGTCGTCAAGAAAAGTATCGGCATTTTCCTGGACTGTGATTGTATGTACGCAGAGCTTAAATCGCCATCTGAAATCTTTTTCTTGTTTTTCGCCTTGCAGAAGTAAAGCAGATTGCCGACAGAAGATGGAAGCCTTACCACCATCTCGATTTCAGAGTCCTTTTTTATGACATTTTTTTCCATAATTTCAATTTTGTTCTCTGAAATAAAACCCTCAAGAACATAAGAAAATGATTCGTCTTTCTTAACTTCCCTTTTCTCTTCAATCTTTTCTTTCTTCTCTTCCCGCTTTTCCTCCTTACTCTCAACCTCTTCCTTTTGTTTCCTTTCCTGTATTTCTTTCTTCTTTTCCTCAACCTTTATTTCCCCTTTTTTAGGCTCAAGCACAGTCTGCTTCTCTTCTTTCTTTGCTTCAACTTTGCCCAATATCCCCTTAATCCTCTTTTCCGCCTCCTCATTAGGCAGAAGATACCACTTCCAGAACAGCTCCGACTTGCTTTCGTAATTCACCTGCACAGGAATCGCAAAATCCTTTATCTCTCTAAGCGTAACCCTAACAAGCGGGTCCTGAACGACATCCCTTAAGACATGCTGTTCCTTGAGCAAATCATAAGTCTTTTTTTCCTTCTCATGCAGATTTGAAGCAAAATTCTGAAGCATTGGTTCCTGTCCCGAAAGGTAATACAACGGAGAAGAGCCGTGCTTGACGTGGGATATTCTCACCATTTTTGCAGAAACAAGTTCGGAAAGATGCGCAGATGCCACAATCGAATCTGAAGATATAACCTTAGCAATCTGCATGGGTATTACCGGCCCGTTCAGCTTTATCGCAGCAATAATTTTCTCCCTGTTGTCCATAAGCTAGAAAAAGCAAAAGGGGTATTTAATGATTACGGCCTCAGCCACCTAATCTCATAATAAGTAACGTCCCCTTCATCATCCACAATTCCTATAAGAAGCCTTTTCTTCGTTGAATGCGCAACCCTGTTTTTTGCAGCAAACTCGTACCATGTTAATGTAGAGCCTTCGTGCACTGGATAAACAATCCACCTTGCATGGTCCTCTCCCGGTTTAACCCCGCGGTCATAAACCCTGAAGTCAGCCCCAAACTTCAATGCAGTTTTTATGATATACCCCCTGTTTCTGATATCCTTGAATACGCAATACCTTATCCAGAAATTTGGCTCAAGCTTTGTTGCTTTCTTGAGAAATGTGTTAAAGTCCAGCTTCTTCTTCCCTTCAACAATCTCAATTTTCCCCTTCTCAAGCAGGTATAATGCCTCAAGCAGAGAAAGCTGAACCTTGCCGTCCTCAAGAAGAGAGCCAAACCTGCTTGTGTTAAATAGTTCCCTGGCAGAGTCAGAATTTTCAGTCAGTATCCTTTCGCGCGAAAACGCTGCGCTGACAAGTTTCTTTTCGACTTCTGGCTCTACCTGCTTAGCTTTAGGTGCCATTGATTCGGAGATAGGATGGTCCGCTTAAAAAGGTTTAGATTTATTTCCGCAAATTAATTAAACCCATATTTTCTTCTAAGAAGTATGAGCAATTACCTTGCACGCGCAGCTTCACTTCCGCAGAGATATATCCCTGCCAAACCGGATGCTACCATAAAGCGGAGAGATTCTGCGTTGGAGCTTTATGAGCACCATATTGACCCGGATAAGGAGTGGATTTTAAAAGAATCCCTTGGATTGTATGTAAGGCCTTTTGGCGTGAAAATTGAGCTGTTGCTTTCCAGCTATTTGCGCCTGATGTCAAAGCAGCTCATCGGGGCTCCATTAGCTGTTCACCCACTCGACCTAAAAACTCAAGTGGACCGCCTTATTGCAGATAATGGTTTGGAATCTGTTGTCGAAAAGGCGGAGTTCATAATTTCCGGCGAAAGAATTCAACGGTACCTCTTTGGTGCAGATTATCGCACAAAGCTCCTTGAGGCATTAAGGCCTTTTTCAAATGATTTGCTTGGAGAGCCGCCTAAAGGGCCAGCCAAAGTGATTCCACTCAAAAAAGGAGAGCATTGATTCCATAAATAGTTACATATTTATACACCCCGATAGGAATTGCCTTAATGGCAGAAAGCAAAATTTTCACAATCCCAAACCTCCTCTCCCTAAGCAGAATCCCGCTTGCTATTCTCCTGGTTTATGGGATATTCACCGGAAATCCGGCGTTAATGGCAGTTTCTGCTATACTTGCAGCACTCTCAGACATGCTCGACGGAAATATAGCAAGGTATTATAACCACGTCACTAAGCTTGGCGCAAGGCTTGACATTGTCTGCGACAAGGTTTTCCTGCTCCTTGCAGTAATTGCCCTTATAATTGCAAACTATGCGCCTTACTGGCAGCTGCTTTTGCTCGGGTCGAAAGAAATCATCGTCGTTGTCGGTAGCCTATACCTCTACTTAAAGGGAAATTTCACCTGGCAAAAGGTATCCTCCAAATTCTGGGGAAAGGCAAATACAGCATTGCAGTTTATAGCTGTTTTCTCGCTGGTAGTTTTCCCCCTATTGTGGCCTTACCTCCTTGCATTAACGGTTATCTCCTCTGTGATTGCTCTTTATCAGTACCGCAAAAGGCTGTTTTAACGAAAATTATATAAACCGACATATCATCTTCGCGAAAGGGTGGTACAATGGAGCTTAGGAAATTAATCACAAAAAAGGGTTTGCTGTTCCTGCTGATATTTAGCATTTTGGTATTCATAGGCGACAGAATAAATTTCTCAAGGTTAATAGGGGCTGAAAACCAGTTCTTCACATTATTTCAGTTCTTTGGCCCAATTGCCGGCTCATTTTTAGGTCCCGTAGTTGGAGTCCTTTCGGTCTTAATCGCGGAAGTATCTAGCTATCTCGTTTTAGGCAAGGCATTCACCTTAGTCAGCGTTCTAAGGCTCCTCCCAATGCTTTTTGCGGCTTGGTACTTCGGAACAAAAAGAGACAAGATAAGCATAGTTGTTCCAGTCATTGCAATTGCCGCATTCATTGCGCATCCTGTCGGCAGGCAGGTTTGGTATTTCGCATTATTCTGGACAATTCCAATAATTGTTAAATTCCTTCCGGCAAAGTATTCTGAAAATGCGTGGCTGAAAAGCCTCGGAGCAACATTCACTGCGCATTCAGTCGGGGGCGCAATGTGGAATTACATTGTCCCAATGACTCCTGCTGCGTGGATTGCCTTAATCCCCGTCGTAATCTTCGAACGGGTATTGTTTGCAAGCGGAATCGCGGGCTCTTACATTGCAATGAACACCCTTCTTGACAGGCTCAGCGACAAAATAAAGTCAGAATACCTAAGCATAGACAAGAGGTATGTGATGTTCAGGCATCATGGATGATTATTGTATTCCATTACATAAATTCTTTTAAGCTATATTGTTTTCTACCCAGCCATGCCTGCACAATACCACATTCCAAGAAGACTGGAAGGAAGCTTCCCTGATGGGATTGAACTCGTTATTGAAACTGCGGTGCAAGATGGCAGGTTGGTTGGCATCGAGAGCAAATGGGGTAATCGCCTTGCAGTCCTTAAGACATATCAGTTCGAAGGGGGTATGCCCGGTTTCATGGCAGGCCACATTCAGATAGCAGAAAGACCCCGGGACAAGGAGAGATGGTTTAATAACATTTATTTTGAGGCGGAATTTGAATATATGGAAGGAGAGTTGGTCAAGGTGGGCGGCAAAGACCCAATCACAAGATATTACATGAGCACCATAAAAAAGACGGACACTGGCGTTCCCTCCAGAATTTCAGGGGAAATAAGTTATTGCCCCACAGACGTAGATATCAGTTACTATAAAGACGGAAGGGTGAAAGAGGTCGTTGTGTTAATGAGGGGAAGCACACTGAAGCTAAAACCCTCTGGACCTGAACCAAGGCATCACACTATTTCCCTTCCACACTGAAAAAAGTCTTCTTTCCGAGGCGCAATTAGCAGAAACCTAAATTATTTCTTCAGCAGTACGCTAAGAGCACCAGAAACATGAAAATGTTTTGCTTCTTTCTTCAGATACCCCATATCCAGTTTGCCTTTCTGCCTTAGCAGCATGGTTTTTGCGTCATTTAGGTCCTGTTGGCTTCCATAAACAAGCTTTGCCAGAATGGAATCTTCCGGCGTATTGACAAAAAGCACAAGGTCTCTAAAGTTGACTTTTTTTCTTCTGGAGAAAGTGAGTTTGTCAAGCTCATCATACACCCCTTTGATGTCCAGCCTGTAAGAGGATTCATCATCAAATATTGTCACATGCGACTTTGCCCTGAAGGCCCCCTTTATTTCTTCCTCATCTGCAGCCAATTTATTCTTCCTGCAGAATTCAGCCATCTTGCCGATGTCCTCGTCCTTTAGATAGATTAGCAAATCTATGTCCTGGGATGTCCTGGGAGCTCCCCATATCGCAACACTGATGGCACCTACAACCATATACGGAATGTTGTTTTTATCCAGAAAACTGACAACCAACCTGACAATATCGTAAAACTCCCTCATGGTCTAAAAGAATACGCCCTCTTTACCTCTTTCAAGAGGTTTTTTTCTGAAATGCGCGGCTTCTCGGCCTTTATGGACTCTATGCATATGCGCAGCATTGCATTATTCATGTCAAAGAACGCCTCCAGGCTTTGCTTAGAAGTCATTTTTCTTGCCCTTTCTGCTTCTATCAACAATTTCGCTTCCCTGTTGCGCTCGTCAAAAATCATAGTATCTGTGTTCATTTGGAAGTTTATAAGCTTTTCCAGCAAGGGACAGGATTATTGCTCCTTCACCCTGAAAAACAGCCAATTTTTATCCTTGAAGTTAATCAATGTGAATTTTCCTTTCAGTTTTTCACCGTAAATTATTCCAACAATTTTCTTCTCCTCTACAATCTCAGGCTCCCAATAGCCTTTGTCCCAAATTTCAACTGTTCCTGCGCCATACTGCCATTCAGGAATCACGCCCTTAAAGTCCATGTAATCAACAGCATGGTCTTCCACCTGCACAGCCAATCTTTTTATCCCTTCCTCAATCGTCGGCTCTTTAGGCACAGCCCACGATTTAGCAACGCCTTTGTATTCAAGGCGCAAATCCCAATGCAAATGAGTCGCCTTGTGCTTGTGGATGAGGTATTTTAGTTTCATGTCCGATAAATAGAAAACAGACTATTAATTTGTTCCCTTTCTGCGCGGAAATGAGATAATCTTCAGCCTGGCCCGTTCATGATAAAGCGGAATTTCTCCTCCTTTGTAAAACACCTGCCTGATTTCTTCCTCTGTTTCCTGGTTTAGATTTGCCAAATACGCATAGTTCATTCTATTCCTGAAATCAAAAATTGCGCCAGAAAGCTGCGCTAAATGGTCGGACACGCGCGAAATAGTCGGTACGTCCGGTCTCTTGGTCACATTGCCTAGGTATATAGCACAGTCATAAGCCGTTTTTCCTGTTTTGATATACTCCCTTAGACCCAACCTTGCTCTCCTGCTTTTAGCCATTGCTTCAGGAAAATATCCGCACAGCCACATTATCACATCCCCTGTTGTCTTGAATGAGTCAAATGCTTGTGCCCTCTCCTGTTTCCACATGTCATCAAGCATAACTGGAGTTGGCCTCTCGTCAAAGAATATCGATGTTTTGTCGTGCAAAACAACATCCGCCATAACGCCTGTCAAATAATTTCGCAGTTCCTTTTCGTCCACAAGGTCCGAAAGGTTTCTCTCAAAGAATCTCCTTAGCTCAGGCTCATTTAATCCCTCAACCAATCTACTCATTTCTGTTCTTGCAATCTCGGTTAGTGTAGTCATCATATAGGGGTAATAAAACCCCGTATAAAAAGCTTGTTAACTAAAATGTTAAATAAGCCTGCTTGCTCCCCCTCCCCATGAAACGGTATATCCCCAACCGCGAAAAAATAATTGCCTCTTTTCTTGGCAGTTGTAGGAAAAAAAATCGTGAAGACGCTGAAATGTACGTGGGGTGCCTTGAGGATACCTTAAGCATGCTCTCCCTCAGGATAAGCCCGGACACCATACTTGAAAACATCAAAACTGTCAATGGCACCGGAAACTTCTGGCTTCATACCGAGCCAAAAGTAGCTGGTAAGTTTGCTTTGCCAATCCCTACCGAATCATTGTATGAATCCATTTCCAGACCGACTTACGGAACCCTTAACGATGCCATGCTTTCTTTCATTCACTGCGGCTATCCTTTGATTGGAGCCTACAGGTACGAAGATAGAAAAAGTGGAAATGCAGGAAGACCGTTCCTAATAGGCTTCAGGCCTGACAATTTTCTCATAAAGCTCGACAACATTGAAGCCGCGCTTACAGGCCCAAATGCAATCATCACCCTTTACAGAATTGACTTGGGGATTGGAAAGCAAGAACTGGATGAAGAAATAAAAAACGTAGAATCTAAATTAAAGAGCACCCAACTTCCACAACAACCTTTATAAAACGCCCAAACTCCTTCTAAGATATGGAAATCGTATTTTTGGGAACCTCCTCAATGGTTCCGACAAAGGAGAGGAATCACAGCTCGATTATTATCATATTCGACGGAGATGGCACGCTTGTCGACTGCGGCGAGGGAACGCAGAGGCAGCTGAAAATCGCAGGGATAAAGCCAAGCGTAGTTTCCAGAATCCTCATCAGCCACTGGCACGGCGACCATGTTTTGGGGCTTCCCGGATTAATCTCCACGCTGAGCGCAACCGAATACGCCAAGCCGCTGGAAATTTACGGCCCGAAAGACACTGCAAAGCGCATGGAGCTGATGGAAAATGTTTTTGTGTTTGACAGAAAAATAGAATTGACGGTGAAAGAAGTTGAAAGGGGCATTGTAATGGAAACTAAAAAATATTACATTGAAACCCTGCCATTGGAGCACAATGTTCCCTGCCAGGGATACAACTTCATCGAGAAGGACAGGAGAAAAATAAACCTAAAAGCTGCAAAGAAATTAGGCATTCCTGAAGGCCCTTTGCTTGGAAAGCTTCAGGACGGCATGGAAATAGAATTCAGGGGTAAGAAAATAAAACCGGACGAAGTTACTGAAATTGTGAAGGGTAAGAAAATAACGCTCATTGCAGATACAATCCCGACTGCAAATGCAACGATACTTGCCCAGGATGCAGACATATTAATCTGCGAATCTACCTACGCTTCCGACATGGCGGACAAGGCGGAAAAGCACGCACATATGACTGCAAAGCAGGCTGCCCAGATTGCGAATGTTGCAAATGTCAAGAAGCTCTTCCTGACACACTTCAGCGCTCGCTACACCACGCCCGGAATACTTGAGGAAGACGCAAAAGACATATTCAGCAACACGGAAGCTGCCTATGATTTCAAGAGGGTTAGATTATAACGTCAAAAACCCTTGGTTTTTGAGCGTGCTCAGAAACATGCTAAACAACATTTATATATTGGCACTAATTGCATGTTTCTGACATGTCGAGAAAATCAAAAGGCATAAACGCAGAGCGCGAAATAATCCACAAATTCTGGGGCACAGGAAACTGGTGCGCGCTGAGGGTCGCTGGCTCAGGAAGCATGAAATACCCCTCTCCAGATATTCTTGCAAGCAACAAATTAAGAAGGCTTGCGATTGAATGCAAAACCTGCGGAGACGAAAAGAAATACATCCCTGAAGAGGATATCCAGCAGCTTAAGGACTTCATTGCATTCTTCGGCGGAGAGCCCTGGCTTGCAATAAAATTCGACCGCATGGATTGGTATTTTCTTTCTTTGGAAGATCTGGAAAAAAGCGAGAAATCTTACGTCATATCAAAAGAGCTTGCAAAGAACAAGGGATTGCTGTTTGAAGAGCTAACCAAACATCCTTAGGTAATCCTTTCCTTCCTTGCTTTCGGATTCCTTTACCTTCTCAATCGCGCGCTCAATGTCCTTCCTCAGAATCTTAACCCTGTTTTCGCGGATTGCAAAATATCCTGCTTCTGTGCACACGGCCCTTATTTCCGCGCCGGAGAAGTTTTCCATCAAATCAACAAGGTCAATCACATTTATGCCGGAATCCAGCTTCATCCTTGAGGAATGAATATTGAAAATCGGGTATCTTCCCTCCTTGTCCGGAATTGGCACCTGAATCAGCCTGTCAAGCCTGCCCGGCCTTGTGATTGCGGGGTCCAAAATGTCTTTTCTGTTTGTTGCGCCAATAATCTTGACATTGTCTAACGGCTTAAATCCGTCAAGCTCTGAAAGCAGCTGCATGAAAGTCCTGTTTACTTCTCGCTCGCCTGAAGTTCCAATCTCCATCCTTGTTGCTGCAAGCGCATCTATTTCGTCAATAAAAACAATGGAAGGCGCCTTTTCCCTTGCCAGCTCAAATATTTCCTTGACAAGCTTTGCCCCTTCACCAATAAATTTCTGGACAAGCTCTGATGCAACAACCCCGATGAAAGTCGAGTTTGTTGAAGAAGCCACTGCTTTCGCCAATAAAGTTTTTCCTGTTCCCGGAGGCCCGTAAAGCAACACGCCCTTTGGAGGCTCTATTCCGACCTTTTGGAAAAGCTCAGGCTTCATCATGGGGAGTTCTATTACTTCCTTGAGCTCCCTAGTCTGGTGCTCCAATCCCCCAATATCCTTCCATGTTACGGTAGGCTTCTCTATAATAACAAACTTGTCTACATTGAAAACCTTTACGCTTGTGATTTTCTTGATTACCGTAAGATTTTTCTGCTCCGCGAGAACCATGTCTCCGGGTTTAAGCTTTCCGCACTCTCCGGAAACATTTACTGAAAACTGGTTTCCATTTGGAATTTTAATCAGCGCAGACTCGCCATAGGATTCGTAAACCTCTGCAACCATCAGCGGAGGCTGCTTGAACTTGTCAAGCTCAATCTTCATCTTGTCGCAGGTTTCCTTCAGGACCCTGTTTTCCTCCTCATACTGGTTTGTTGTGGTTGAGTAGCTGTAGATGACGCTGTCGAGAATGTTTTTGTTGTTTGCGTTCATTGGGAAATATAATTGCTTGTTGTTTAAAAAGATTTGTGTTGCAGAAAATAAAAATATTTTTCTTTTAGAAAGACTTTTAAACCTTTAGATTAAGGTTAAATTACAAATTTTCCACTTTTCTTTATCCAATATTTTTTCCCTTCGCCATCGATGCCATAAATATCATGCTTCTGCTTTATCGAGTTCACAACAACATCCATGTGATAATCCGTTGCCCTGTCAGCCTCATACCCCGAGCCCATTGCAACATGCATCATTCCGGCAATTTTCTCATTGACAATGAGATAATTGCAAATTTTTGCCTTAGGATTTGTGTTTATTGCAAATTCCCCTATTTTGTTGAAGTTTTTCTTTTTCATCTCAATGATTTCTTTTGGCAGTGATTTGTTCTTCTCCTGGATTTTTATCAATTTCCAGGCATCCGACTTTCTCTTGTTGAACTTTTCAAGTATTTTCTTTTGGGCGCTTACTACATTGTAGCCGCTTTTTTTGCACCTGATCACAAAAGGCTCCTTCTCGCTCAGCCTGTAGCTCTGGTCTATCGCAATAACAACATCTCCAACGACAGTCCCTTCAACATACTCTGGTGTGACAAACATCTCCCCGCCGGGGATATTTCCCATCGTTCCTGCCTTTATGCCTGTTCTTTCAAAATACGTTTTCTGGATTATGTTCCTCAGCTCCGTATCTGACCTTCTTGCCCACCTGTGCCTGCCATTCGGCATTACAAGCCCAACCTCAATTTTAGTTTGATAGCCGCTTTTTTGCTTTTCCCCTTCAACAATTATCTTGTCGCATTTCTCGATAATTCTTACTATTTTATCGTCCCTTCTTTGCAAAGCATTCCAGTCAATCAGGCTTGTTTCGATAAACACGTCAATCGGCAAAGTTTCTGTAAATCCGACTCTCGACAGCGGATTGCGCTCCTCAATTGCAGTCTGCGGGTAAAAATCAAACTTGTAGATTATGCCAGCCGGGCTCGGCCATCTTGATTTTCTGTTTAAAGTTGGATAGCCAATAGCCTGCCCAAAGACATGCCTTCCTCCATATCCCTTTCCAGAAACAAAAAAATTCGCGCTGTTGATTTTTATTTTGCCTGTTTTGAGCGCTGTAGAAAGCTTCCGGAAAGCTATAAACGGCTCCTCATTAACACTCTTATCCAGCTCGCATCCTGTAAGGGTCGCTTTCAAGTCAGAAATCCTTTCTGGAAAGTCTGTCTGCGACATTCTTGTGGATGAAGCCCCAATGGAAACCTCTTTCGAAATCTTCCTTGCAGCCTCCATCATCGCATCTGCAATTGCATAAGAGTCCATATAGTCCTCAAGCGGAAGCTCCAGGTTTTTCCGATTGGGTATCAGCACAAACCCCACCCCGACAAATTCCTTCTTTAGCGCATAAACATCTTTCCAGATAACCATGCTGGTTTTCAGAAGTTTCTCCCATTTGTATTTCCTGAACCACCCGGCACGGTATGGCAGGCTTATTTTCCCCTCAAACCCCTTTTTTCCAGCACTTAGCACTATCTCTGGTCTCTTGAACAACCTTTCAAACTCCCCTTTTGCCTTTTTGTCAACAATTGAAATGAATTTCTTAAGCAGTTTATCCCTTTTTTCGTGCAGATACCAAGTTCGCTCCAGGCTTTCCAGCATTGAAGACTTTCCCTTGAATCCCATCACATGCATATCCCCGCCAAGCTCGTGCACGGCAACAGAAAGCGGAGCAAATGAATAGTAAGCATCCTTATTGCCAATATCATAAACAACAAACACAGTTTTCCCCCGTATATTGCCAAGCAATTTCTTATAATCACTTATTGCAGAATTGAATTTTTTAATATTGTACTTCATAAAAACAAACAAAAAAGTTTCATTAATAAAGATTTGGTTTAGCTTATTATACCGGGCTTATCCTCCTAAGAGTTACACCCTTGCTTCTGATTCCTTCTAAAGCTGTGTCTATGCTTTCGTCTTCCTCCAAAAGGTATTCAAGAGTATAATCGCCCACTCCCGCAACTGTGTTTCCTTGGAGATGTTTTAACTCGGGATGATATTTGCCATTCGCCCATACAGGATTTCCTTCAAGCATAATCAGCCGAACTCGTTTTGAGGGAATAGAAACCCAGCTTAACTTTTTTGTCAGGTTATATAGCTCTGCTTTGCTCACATCAGCCGGAATAGCCTTGCCTTTGGGGGTGTACACCACTATATCATCAAGCCCCGAAGCAAATATTCCTATATTATCCCCGCCTAGCCTTATGTATTCCCCGCCCATATTGTTAGCTACCATAAAGTAGTATATAAATCTTTGTCAACTCGTGAAACAGAAAAGTATAAATACCTAGTAAACATAGTAATATGTTAGCGTTTGGTCTCTTTCTAAGATTTATGCAAAAGTTTAATGCTCACAAAGACAATTCTGGGGGAGGTGAAAAAATGAAGCAGGAACTGAAGAACGTCAGTTGCGACCCAGTGTGCGGGTTCAGCATAACAAGCCATGACGAGAAGGAGCTAAAGGCGATTGTTATGACGCACGCAAAGAAGACGCACCATATGGACATGACGGGCAGGGAGGTTGAAGGGATGATGAAAATGGTTGCATGAAAACATTTAAATACAGGCGTTGGGGATGTTATTTAGTGTTATAGCAAAATGGAAAACCCGAAGTGGCAAAAACTGGCAGACAAAAAGTCGGTAGAGGAAACCATATCCGCATTAAAGGAAAATGGCATAGAAGCATTTTTCGCAAAAACGGCTGATGAGGCAAAGAAGAAAGTAATTGGGATCCTGCCAAAGGGCGCGGATGTTATGGACATGACTTCAATGACGTTAGAAGCTGCAAGCATTTCGAAAGAAATCAAGGAGTCAGGAAAATACACTTCAATAAAGGCAAAGCTGATGTCAATGGACAGGAAAACTCAGGGAAGCGAAATGCAGAAATTAGGCGCGGCTCCTGAATGGGTCATTGGCAGCGTTCATGCTGTAACGGAAGACGGCCATGTTTTAATTGCATCTGCCTCCGGAAGCCAGCTGCCAGCTTATGCCTATGGTGCTTCACATGTCATCTGGGTTGCAGGAACGCATAAGATAGTAAAGAATGTTGATGAAGGGATTAAACGCATTTACGAGCATTCACTGCCTCTTGAAAGCGAAAGGGCAAGAAAAGCATACGGTGTTCCCGGAAGCGCAGTCAACAAGCTCCTCATTTTCAACAGAGAATTCCAGCCGGGAAGAGTAACATTAATTCTTGTCAATGAGGTTCTGGGGTTTTGAAAAAGCCAATTACTTAACAACCACCAGCCTCTTCGGCACCTTCGTCAGTATCTCTGCTTTTTTGCCGTTAAAGAGTATCGTATCCTCTATTCTCATCCCAAACTTTCCAGTAAGATACAGCCCCGGCTCTATCGTAAACACCATGTTCTTCTCTATTTTGTCTTTTGATTTTGGCGACAGGCTTGGAAACTCGTGTATGTCTATTCCGACTCCATGCCCCAGGCCGTGGGTAAAGAACTTTGCATAATGCCTCAAATCTTTTACAGCATTTTTGTAAAGCTTAGCTCCCTTAATCCCGCTTTTTACATTCCTTATTGCATTCTCCTGAGCCCTAAGTAAAAAGTTGTACAGCCCAACTTCTTTTTCGGTTGGCTTGCCGACATAAACCATTCTTGTAATGTCAGTGCAATAACCCTTGTAGCACACTCCAAAATCAATTATGCAGAATCCTTTCTGAATAGGCACACTTCGTGGCTTGTAGTGCGGCATTGAGGCATTTTTCCCTGAAGCGATAATCGGCGGAAACGACAATCCGCAGTTTCGCTTTATCGCCTCGCATTTCATGTAATTTGCAGCCTCTTCCTCTGTTTTGAATTTTCTAAAATTCCGGATGGCAGACCTGACTATGGCGTCTGCAATCCCGAATCCTTTCCCCAATATTTTGATTTCAGCAGTTGTTTTAACTCCCCTTATGCATTTCAGGGCATTTCCTATATCTCTTGTCTTTGATGCCTTCAGACCCTTCCTCAATGCCCTGTACTGCTCAACCGTGGCTGAGGAATAGTCAATTCCGACAGCACCGGATTTTATCTTCCTCTTCTTCAGAATTTCCCTTAAATGCAAAAACATTTTTGCTTTTCTGTCAAACGCAAAAACATTCTTTATCCTGGAAACCTTTCTTGCCCTCTCAAGCTCCATCTCCGGTACCATTAATATCGGTCTTGACGATTTTGGAATTATCAGAACTCCTTGGCCTTCATAATTTGTAAAATAGTAAACATTCGAATCATAAGACATTGAATGCAAGCTCAGAAGAACTGCAACATCTATCTTGTTGCTCTTCATGTATTTTTGAAGCTCTTTTATCTTCATGCTTATGACAACATATATATACTTTTTAAGTGTTTTCCTTGGCATGGAACGGTATAAGCTGCGCAACGGCCTCCGCCTCGTTGTGGACAGGAGAAAATCGGAGACAGTTGCAGTCATGGCCTGCGTTCTTGTAGGCTCTGTTTATGAAAAAGGAAATGAAGGCATTTGCCATTTGCTCGAGCACATGCTCTTTGAAGGCACAGGAAAAAGAAAAAATGCAAAAGAGATAGCTGCAGAGGTGGAGGGTGCTGGAGGCGTCATAAACGCATTCACAAACCACGAAAGGACATGCTTCTTCGTAAAGGTCCCAAAACAATATTTTACGCTTGCAGTAGACATCCTTTCAGATATAATCCAGAATGCCAAAATAACAGAAAACAAGCTCAAAAAAGAGAAGCGGGTTATCCTAAAAGAGATTAATATGGCCCTGGACGAGCCAAGGGTAAGGCAGTTCCTTGAATTCTACAAAACCATATTTCCGGGCCACCCTGCTGGAAAGCCAATATTCGGCACCGCTGAAAGCGTAAACTCCCTGACACACGCTCAAGTCATGCAATTCTACAAAAAGCATTACGTACCGAATAACATGATAATAAGCGTGGTTGGGGACATTCCTAACCCAAAAAGGCTTATAGAAAAAAAATTTTCCTTCAGGCCAAAAAGCTACACCCAAATGTCAATTATGCCCCCCAGATCACAGCCGGCCGAAAGGGTTGTGAAAGGCAACGCCATTAATTCGTACTTTGTGCTTGGCCACCAGACTGTAAGCAGCTTGCATCCTGACTCATGTGCACTTGACGTGGCAAAGGCAATTCTGGGACGCGGCCAGTCCGGGATACTTTTTGACGAGATTAGGAACAAGCGCGGCCTGGTTTATGAGATTGGCGTAAATCATGATTCCGGCAGGGCATACGGCATTTTTTCAGTTTTCCTTAACACCGAAAAGAAAAACCTCGGGCTTTGCAGGAGCATAATTTTCAAGGAGCTCTCAAGGCTAAAAAACATATCAAGCGCCGAGCTTAAGGAGGCAATCGGGTTTATTTCAGGAAGCACCATTCTTGAGCATGAAGGCACCGAAAAGCGCGCAGAGGACTTGTGCTTCTGGGAGTCTCTCGGGAATGCAGGGCTGATTGACTCTTACATAAAAAGAATAAAAAAGGTCTCCAAAGCAGACATAGCAAGAGTGGCAAAAAAGTACCTTCTATCCAAGCCCACAATAGTTACAATAAAAAAATAAAGAAAAAAGAAGTTTTACTTCCTTTTCTGCATCACCACAACAATTGTTATCACCAGTATTCCTACAATTGCTATGATGCCTGCGACAGCCGTGTTGTTTTCCGCTCCGAACCCTACCACTGCCCCGGTCGCCCTTCCTTTGCCCAATACGCGCCCGTGCTTGTCTATCTCAAGGCCCTTCCTCTTTGCGTATTTTGGAGCAACCTTTACCCCAACCTTGGAGCTGATTTTGTTGGTTTTTCCCTTGTGCTTGATGGTATAGCCAACAGAGGTATCTTCCCATTTGCTGCCGACATCTGTTATTGTAAACTGCAGTGCGCTTAGTTCGTCTACGACGGTATCTGTTAGCAGAGTGGAGTCAGTCACAAAGCCTTCTGGAGGCGCAACGGCAACTTCAATGCCCCAATCACCAACTGCTTCAAACACAAACGGATACAACTCTGTACCGGTATCCCATTCCACAAGGATTGGCTCGTAAATCCATAGTTCAGTTCCCGTCAGCTGCGTGCCTTTCATGGGCTTGCTGTTTCCACTTGCATCCTTGCCGAACGCAACCTGGTGGACTTCCTTGTACTGCCCGCAGTTTACTGCAGATACAGACCTTGCAACAATGTCATTTATTGTGAATGCAGGGTCTTCTGGGAATCTCTTTAATGCAATTGCAGTATATTGGTATCCGCCGTCAACATCAGCTGTGCACTCAGCAATCGGCTGCCCTCCCGGATTCACTCCTGGCTGGGTCACACAGAAGAACTTTATCTGCAGTGCTCCGCTTTCCATTCCGTTCCCGAGGTTTACCAAATCGGTCATGGTAAAGTCAGAGTTAATCTTCGGGGTGACTCCAACGCTCCTGAGCTCATCATCTCTTGCGAAGAATACGAACACGTTTGGAAGCGGATTCTTTTTTACGCTTGGCTTGCTTCCTGCTCCAGTCACAAACTCCCAAGAGAGTACATGAACTGTGCCGTCATCAATTGCGTGGTCTCTGTCGTTATCCTTTCCATCACCGCAAACTTCTGGTGGTGGTGGCAGGAACTGCAATGTTATTGCGCTCTGGCACGGGAACGGATTAT
>DATDYF010000065.1:0-20087 GCA_035289105.1 Candidatus Nanoarchaeia archaeon | reverse complement strand
TGCATTAAGCAGCGATTTTTATTTACCGATAATCCTGTGCCCCCGGGGCATAAGCACTTATGAGCTGGTCGGAAGCGACAGGAGAAATACTGCTGACTTAGACTCAATAGTAGAACTAAGGGAAAAGACCCACCTCCCCATAATATTTGACCCATCTCACTCATCTGGAAAACGCGAATACGTCAGGGATTTGAGCAGGGGCGCAATTGCTTTAGGCGCCCACGGACTAATGGTAGAAACGCATTTAAACCCCAGCCAAGCGATGAGCGACCCAAGGCAGCAGGTTACGCCGGATGCTCTTAGGAAGATTGTATGGGATAGTATTGCTTTTTTCACCACTAGAAAAGTATGCGACAAGTACTAAAGCTAATCTTTTTATTCTATTAAATATGGGGCCTGTAAATGATTTTCCTGGCAAGACACGGTGAAACTGACTGGAACAAAAAGGGCCTGATACAGGGGCGTGTTGATAGGGGGCTCTCGGAAACTGGCAAAGAGCAGGCAAAGAGAATCTCAGATTTTCTCCAGGATAAGGGAATTTCAGCCATATATTGCAGCGCACTTAGAAGGTCGATTCAGACGGCAGAGGAGCTTTCAAAAAGGATTGGGATAAAACCGACGAGCATCAGCGAAATAAATGAGCTATCGTTTGGAATCTTTGAAGGAAAGCCAAAAAGCGAATTCAGGGCAAGCAAAATTTTCGATGAGAGAGCTAAAGACAAATTCAATTACGTAATCCCTGAGGGAGAAAGTTACGCACAGGCTAATGCGAGGATTAAGAAATCTTTGAAAAAAATTAACCTCAAAGCCAACATCGCAATCTTTGGGCATGAGTCAATAAATAAACTGATTATTGGAAACGTCCTTAATTTGGAAATATGGCAAATGCTTGATGTAAAGCATCCTAATGGAGTAGTCTATATCTTAAACTCCCTCAAAAAAGAATCGGAATACTACGACACTGCCACTAAAACCTTTCACAAAGGGCTGCTCACTGGATAGAATCTAATTACTTTAACATTTTCTCAGATTATCAATCCCGCTGAATGCAGAGAAAAAGAAAAATAAAATATACAAAAGCAGGACTTTGTCAAAAGGGCCTTCTGCGTAGAGGAAAATTGAAGCTATGAGGGCAACAACCGATATCACAATCTGCAAAGCTCCAACATAGGCTGAAAACTTCATGGTTAGGATGTTGTTATGGTAATATTTATACTTTCCCTTAAAAAAGATAGGTTTATAAATTGAGTCTCTGTCCTTGAATAACATAGCGGGGTAGGGCAGCCAGGAGTGCCCGATGGGCTCATAGGTTATTTCTGAGGCACCCATAGGTCGATGGTTCAAATCCATTCCCCGCTATTTTCACAATCTTTAAATTAGACCTTGAAAATAACGTAATTATGGAGACTGTTTTAGGCATAGATGATGCGGGCCGCGGTCCTGTAATTGGTCCCCTAATAATTGCAGGCGTTTTAATAGACCGCGATGATGAAGAAAAGCTAAAGGATATGGGTGTAAAGGATTCGAAGCTTCTAAGCCCATTTGCCCGCACAGTTTTGTATGGAAAAATTGTAAAGATTGCCAAGGGGTATAAGGCAATCGTTATTTCCCCAAAAAAGGTTGACGAGTACGTTGCTGAAAATGCGCTGAACTGGCTTGAGGCCGATGCTGCCATAGAGCTGATACAAGAACTAAAGCCAGACATTGCGATAATAGATTGCCCTTCCAATAATATCAAATCTTTTTCGGACTATCTTGGCAAGAAGGTGGATGTAGGCATAAGAGCCGAGCATAAAGCTGATGTTTTGTTTCCGGTTGTGAGCGCGGCCTCAATAATTGCAAAGGTGACAAGGGACATGGAGATAGAGAAGATAAAGAAAGAGTACAATATTGACTTTGGCTCCGGCTATCCTGCTGACCCGAGAACCGTGCAGTTCCTTGAGAAAAACTTCAGAAACCCAAAATATGGGCCAATAATACGCAAGAGCTGGGCGCCGTTCAAGAAGCTCAAGGCAGGGCAGAGCAAACTTGGGGAGTTTTAGGTGCTGAGATATCTGTTGATTTCTTTTGTTGAGATTTCATTGGGAAACATACATTCAAATTTTCTTGTAGTTTTATTTCTGAATTTGTGGGTGTTGGCATATTTTGCATAAGCAATCCAGCCCTCGAGAAAATCATAAATAATATCATAACCAATTTTCTTTGCCTTATATTCATGTTTCAACGTATCGATCTTAACTCTCAACTTCCTAAGATTTGATTTCTCCAGTAGCTTGTGATGATAAAAAGCCCTAAAGCCGAGAAAGTTAAGCGAGCTCCCCAATTTGTAAATTTTTGATTTGCCCAAATGCAGTTCAAGGAATAAATTCTGATACAAAAAAGTGTTTATCCTTCCCAGGTATTCCTGCAAAACGCCCTTTTTATTATGCAATATCACAAAATCGTCAACATAGCGAATATAGCATTTGGCTTTTAGCTCTCTTTTGACGAACCAATCCAGTTCATTGAGATAGACATTCGCGAAAAATTGGGAAGTCAGGTTTCCAAGGGGCATTCCTTTCTTTGCATCGCCCCCCCCCACATTGGTTGGCGAGTATTCTTTTGATGAGCCACAGCACCTTCTCGTCTGCAATTTTCTTCCTGATGACATTTAACAATATATCGTGCCTGATATTCTCAAAGTATTTCTTAACATCAGCTTTAAGGATATAGCATTTTTTAGTGTTATTTCTACTCACTTTTCTCTTAAAATAATCAAACCTTTGAATTGCTTTTAATGTCCCTTTGCCAATTCGGTTTGCATAAGAATCATAGATGAAAGACTTCTCGAATATCGGCTCTATTATATTGCACAAAGAATGATGGATTATCCTATCCCTGAAATCAGACTTAGAAATCTTCCTCGTCTTTGGGTCTCTTATAACGAAGTTGACTAAGGGTTTTGGCGCATAGGAATGCAAAAGCAGCTCCGAACGAAGCAAAAGCAGGTTATTCTCCAAGTTCTTCTCGAATTCAATGACATAACCCCTTGTTGTTTTATGCTTTCTTGCTTTTTTGTAGGCAAGATAAAGGTTATCATACCTACAAAGTTCATTCCATAAATCCCTGCGCTTGCTTTCCATAAAGAATGCCTCAGCACAAGCTTGGGCTATTCCACGCAGGGCTTTCTGGTTGTTGGCATTACGCTCGTTGGCGTTGAAATTGGAACTGTTGCTGAAGCCGTTCAGCCTGCCAGCCCGCGCAACAGATAGCTCTTTTGCTGCATCTTGCACTGCCGTTTCAGCCTTATAATCCGTAGATTATGTGTCACAGCTGTATTTCATAATCCCAAAATTAAGGACCATAGCAAAAGGGCATGTAGTCCAGCACTACTCCGCTTGGAGCTATGCTGAGGCAGTCAGAAAATTAAAAGCAAAGTTGATAAAGATTACGATTTTCTTGGATTGTAAAAGGCATTTAATACGCTTAAAACGCCTGTTGCAGTTTTTCTCGTTAAGTGTCTTGCTGCCTCTGCTGGATTCGCTATCATTGCCTGATACATCCCTTTGTAATCAGGTATGGCATTTTCTCCGCGCGTCGCCTTCGGCGACTTTACCGGTACCCCACGCAGGGCTCTCTGGTTGCTGGCATACCGCTCGCCGGCGCTGAAATCGGAACTGTCGCTGAAGCCGTCCAGCCTGCCAGCCCGCGCAACAGCCGAACCATTCTCAACATTACTTCTTACATACTCCGGATTAAGAACATAAATTCGAGTAGTGGAAATTCCACCCTTTGCAAGTCCTTCCATGTTTTTATCAAACTTCTGACCTGCGCCATAAACCATTTCAGCGAGAGCTCTTTGAGATTTTGTCAGTGAGCTGTAATCCCTAGTATCAATCTCAAAATATTGCCACTCTTTTTCTTCCCACTGCAACCTTAATTCATCAGGGTTAACTTTTACTGCATGGCCCTGTTCTGCAAGCTTTTTCAATGACTTGCGCTGGTTATCTGCGAGATTGTAATTTCCATTAGAACTTAACTGCGTGCAGAACTCATCGATGTTTTTAGCTGCAAGCGTGTTAAACGCTGTTCTATCGCCGATATAATAAGAAAGTGAGCCATCCTCGTTATGCTCGTAAACACCAATATTTGCTGTCCAGAACCAGCAGTCACGTAAATCTTCGTTTGTCCTTCTTTCAGTTGTGATTTCCGCTGAAGTCTGGAATGTTCCTTTCCTGAGTTTTCTAACAGCGTCTGATAAAGTCCCTACGATAGTTTCGAGCTTAAGCACCATTTGAATATCACCTACGATAAGGTTGCAGAAAAGGGTATTTAAAGCTTTTGGTTTAGTGTTACCAGCTAGTGGTTAATATGATGGGGGTTAATTTCCATTGCCAGAAGGAATTTTGGCATTAAAATCTCCATTGCCAATGGAAACCTTCTTATTATTGCGGGAAATGGCATCTGGACAGCATAAATCTTAAAAATACCATTGAACTAGCACCTTTTGGAATATGACACTAATAAAAAAAATGGTTATGAACGGTTTTAAAACACTTTCTTTCGAAGAAAGTGAGCAAAGAAGAGTTGAGCTTCGCTCAAAAGGGCTTGTTTTTGCGAGAGGTAGTTGCTAGATGACCATAATAAAAAAGATGGTTATGAACGGTTTTAAATCGTTCGGAAAGCATACGGAAATTCTTTTCGGAGAGCGCTTTAACTGCATTTTGGGGCCAAACGGCTCTGGAAAAAGTAACGTTTGCGATTCATTGGCTTTTGTCCTTGGCAAATCATCGTCAAAATCCTTAAGGGCGGAGAAATCCGCAAACCTGATTTACAATGGCGGGAAGAGCAAAAAGCCTTCAAAGCAGGGCGAGGTAAGCATATTCTTTGACAACTCAAAAAAGGTGTTTCCTGTAGAGCAGGACCCAGTCAAAATATCAAGGATAGTAAGGGAATCCGGCCAGTCAATCTACAAGATAAGTGATAAAGTATCCACAAGGCAGCAGATAATCGACCTTCTTTCTGCCGGAAAAATAAACCCAAACGGCTACAACATAATACTTCAGGGCGACATTACAAGATTCGTTGAGATGCACCCCATTGAGAGAAGGCAGCTGATTGAGGAGGTTGCAGGCATTTCTGTTTATGAGGAAAAGAAAAGGAAGGCTGAAAATGAGTTGTTAAAGGTGGACGAGAAGCTCAAGGAAGCGGAGATTGTGCTGACGGAAAGAAATACTTACCTCAGGGAGCTCAAGAAAGATCGCGACCAGGCATTAAAGTACAGGGAGATGAGCGACAAAATCAAGGAGAATCAAGCTTCTTACCTTAAGCTGCAAATTGACAAAAAGCAAAAGGAGAAAGGGGAGCTTGAGGCAAAGCTTGGGGAATCCAAAAACGAGCTTTCAAAACTCCAGCAGCAGGTTGACAGTCTCCGCAGCCAGAATGCGGAAAAGAAGGCAGAGATAGAGAGGATAACGAAAGACATTGAGGAGAAGGGTGAGATAGAGCAGGTGAAGCTCAACAGGGAGATAGAGGCATTGAAAATAGAGCAGGCAAGGAAAAGGTCGCGGGCAGAGACTTGCAAAACCGAAGTCGAGAAAGTAAAGAAGAGGATGGAAGACCTGCAAAAGAGCATTGAAGAGACTGAAGCGCAGATTAACGGCCTGAACTCAGAAAAGAAAAGGCTTGAAAAAGAGCTTGACGGCAGGAAAAGGGAGAGAAATGAATTTTCAAAGAGGGTAGCGCAAATAAGAGAAAAAAACCTGCTTGACACTTCCGGGAGCATTGACAGGGAGATTGAGGAGATTGACAAAAAGGTGGAGGAGCTGCAGAAGGAAATAAACGACCTTAGGGAAAAGCAGCATTCCGCAATAAGGGAAAAGGACAGGATACAGCACGACTTAAGCCTAATCGATGAAAGCATCAGCAAGGTTGCGAAGATTGCGCTGGAAAGCAAGAAGCAGCTTGAGGACTTGAAGAAAAAGCGCGATGATTTCAAAAGCACAACATTGGAGCTGAACAAATCCCTCGACATGGATTCGGGGTATGCGGCCCAGATCGGAAGCATAAAGAAAAGGATTAATGAAGCGAACGAGGGGCTTGCAAGGCTGAAGGCGAGGGAGATTCAGATAAAGGAAACCTTCCAGGGCGATGTTGCCGTAAACAGCATCTTGAAAAAGGACATAAAAGGGGTGTACGGAACCATATCGGATTTGGGGGATGTAAGCTCAAAATACGCCCTTGCGCTGGAGGTTGCGGCAGGGCAGAGATTGAAGAGCATCGTTGTCGAGAATGACAAAATTGCCTCAGAGTGCATCTCCTACCTGAAGAAAAACAGGCTGGGGATTGCGACATTTTTGCCCTTGAACAAGATTGAGGCAAAAGAGCCTTTTCCAGAAACCAAGAAGCTGGTTGATGCAAAGGGAAGCCACGGCTTTGCAATTGACCTGGTGGAATACGACCATAAGTTCAAGAAGGCATTCCAGCATATTTTCTCCAGCACAATAATTGTGGATTCCATTGATGTTGCAAGAAGAATCGGCATTGGAAGCGCAAGGATGGTGACTCTTGAGGGCGATATTGCTGAGAAAAGCGGAGTGATGCAGGGCGGCTTCAGGGAGCGCAAGAAAGACGGCATTGGGTTCAGGCAAAAGGAGCTTACTGCAGACATCAAAAAGCTTGATGCAGAAATTTCCTCATTTGAGGAATCGCTGGCCATGCTTGAAAACAAAAGGCAGGAAAACGAAGATAACATAAAGAGCTTTAGGGAAAGAAAGGCTTCGCTTGAGGGTGAGATGATAAGGGCAGAGAAACTGCTGCATCTCGAAGATAGCGATGTTGATGCTTCTTCAGCGAAAAAAGAAGGGCTTGTTGCCGGCATGAAGAAATGTGACAAGGACCTTGATGCATTAATAACGGAAATCAGCGGTAAAAACAAAGTTCTTGCCTCACTGAAGATAAAGAAGCAGGAGCTTAGGGGAAAAATAATGGAGCTTCGCGACCCAAAAGTGCTTGCGGAGCTTTCAACATTCGAGGAGAAGATACGAAGCCTGAACGAGGTAATTGCGCAGACAGAGGCTGATGTTAAAACTGCAGATACTCAGGCAAACAGCATATTCGGCCCAGAGCTGGAGAAAACGCGCGTAATAATCAAGCAGCTGGAAAAGGAAAAGGAATCCTTTGCCTCAGAGTTGAAGGAGATCGACAGGGCGGAAAAGGAGCTTGCAAGGATGCTTGCAGACAAGGAAAAGGCATCAGAAAAATTCAGGGAGCAGTTTAAGGGGCTGTTCCAGAAGCGCATTCAGGTTGACGAGGCGATTGCAAGGAATGAAAGGCTTGTTAATTCAAAAATTGACGAGAGCAGGAAAGAGGAAATAAGGCTGAACACATTTTCCCTTAAGGCTGCGGAGATTATTGCCCAGCTGGCAGGCCTAGAGAAAGAATTTGAGCAGTATGAGGGCGTGAAGATATTGACCTCAAAGACCGAGGAGGAACTTAAGAGAGACATTTCAAAGTTTGAGTCCATGAGGGCACAGATTGGGAGCGTCAACATGAGAGCCCTTGATATTTACGAAGAAGTTGAAAAGGAATACAATAGCCTGCTGGAAAAGAAAGACAAGCTGGTGAGCGAGCGCCAGGATGTTGTCAACCTTATGGCGGAGATTGACTCGAGGAAGAAGGATTTGTTCCTTAACACATACCAGTCTGTAAACAACAACTTCCAGCGGATGTTTGTCCAGCTTTTCTCCAAGGGCGATGCTTTGCTTGAGCTTGAAGATGAGCAGAATCTTTTTGAGAGCGGGGTATTGATTAAGGTACGCATAGCGGGAACAAAGCACCTTGACATCAGAAGCCTGTCTGGGGGCGAGAAAACAATGACTGCGCTTGCCTTCATTTTCTGCATACAGGAGTTTGAGCCTGCATCCTTTTACGTGCTTGACGAGGTTGACGCAGCGCTCGACAAGCACAATTCCGGCAAGCTTGCAAAGATAATAAGGAAATACTCGGAAAAGGCGCAATACATAATGATAAGCCACAACGATTCCATCATTTCGGAAGCTGACAACCTGTATGGTGTTTCAATGAATGAGCATGGGATATCACAGCTTGTAAGCTTGAAGCTTTAAGAAAGGTTTAATAACCGGAATTCTAATGATTGTAACATGAGGCTTGTGTTGTGTTTGTTTGCTATTATTGCATTGTTACCCTCAGTTATCGGGGTTGCGGAGCTTTACAATGCCGAATCGCTGATAATAGAGCTGAATATTTCTTCCGCGATAGACATTGTAAAAACGGGTGAAAGCCCCATCCTCAAGGAGCTTAATGTCAACCTTTCTTTCTTTCCGCGAAACTGGGACACCCAAAGGGTATTGTCAATGAAGACAATGCCAGATGCAAATCTGGAAGATGACATCCTTCTGTTTAGGTGGGAAGAGAATATTCCCAATAATACTTCTTTTCTGGCTTCCTCCGAGGTTAAGACATTTTACAATCCACTGCAGGTTAAAAAGAAGATTCAGTTTCCCGTTGAGGAATTTCCCCCTGAGCTGAAAATTTACACAATGCCCTCTGAAACAATTGATTCCAATGATGAGGAGATAATTAGGCTGGCTTCAAGGCTTGCGGAAGGGGAGGATGACCTATATGTGGTCGTGCACAAGCTTGCGGCATGGACAAGGGACAATGTTGAATATGACCTAAGCACATTAACAGCGGATGTGACGCAAAAGTCATCCTGGGTGATGAAAAACAGGAAAGGCGTTTGTGACGAGATAACTAATTTGTTTATAGCCCTTGTGAGGGCGCTTGGGATGCCAGCGAAGTTTGTTTCCGGCATCTCCTACACCGAATCGGATCTTTTTCCCGAGAATTGGGGTCCGCATGGCTGGGCTGAAGTGTACTTTCCTGGCTTTGGGTGGGTTCCTTTTGATGTCACGTTTGGGGAACTGGGGTATATAGACCCAACGCACATCAAGCTGAAGGAAGCAGTCGACAGCCAGAAGCCTGCAACACATTATTACTGGCGCGGCAGGGACACCGACATCAATGTAAATCCGCTTGAATTCGATGCGGCAATTAAAAGCAAGGGCAGAAATCTTGGATACCCACTGCAGCTGAATTTGGTTCCGCTCAGGCAGGATGTCGGATTTGGCTCTTTCAACTTGATTGAAGTTAAAATTAAAAACCTCCAGGACTACTATATCGCCAGGGAGGTGTTTATCTCGGGGCCTAACGAGATAATATTCTTCGACACAAAAAAGGATGTTCTGCTCCGCCCAAACGAAATGAAATCAGTTTATTTTGCAATGAAACTAAATGGAGAGCTTTCTCCAAGGTATATTTATACGATGCCTTTGGAAGTGCGCACAGTAGACAATAACACTGCAAAATCTTTCCTCAGCGTGGCAGATAAAAATATTGTTTACGATGAAGAGTTCATCAAAGATGTTCTGGAGCAGAGGCAGGATTCTGAAAAAAAGGCTTATTCGAAAGAAGTCAACATTAAATGCGAGGCCGGGAATGAGATAAGATGCAACCTGAAAAACACAGGCAATATAATCCTTTCTGACCTTTCCGTATGCGTTGAAACAAACTGCCAGAGCATGGATTTGGCCATTTCGCAGGAAAAATCCGTTGCCTTCCCGATTGAGGAGAAAAAACCCGGAAATTATGAGCATTTGGTTTCCGCAAAGAATAAGGACGTATCTGTTTCAACCCTAGTTCCATTTTCAATCTTAGACAATCCAAATCTGGAAATCAGCAATGTAATTTCGCCGAACTCTTCAGCAGTCATTGGCGAGTTTGCATTGTCTTTTGTCCTCAAGAAGACATCCTTTTCAAACCCAGTCAATGTAAGTGTGAGCGTATCTAATGGGGTTTTCAGAAGAACCTGGAGCCTTGACGAGCTGAAAAAGGATGAGCAACTGAGTGCAATTGTAAGCGGCAAAAGCCTCGGCATTGGGGACAATGAATTTTCAATCGAAGCCACATACTTTGACTTTGAAGGTAATTTATATTTTGCAAGAGAGAATTTTGGGATAGAAAATACTACTCCCTTTTTCTCTGCAGATAATCTCAGGCATTTGATGTTTGAAACTCCCTATGGGGCAACCGCAATGGTTGCTGTTTCTGCTGCCCTAGCTTTCCTGATTGTAATCTTATTTGTTTTCAGGAGAAGAAAGTAGAAGATTAATCTGCCCATTCTCGATTTCTGTGCCCTTAAAGATTGCATATTCAACCGCATAACTGCCTGCCTCTGCAGATATGGAAGCGGTTATTTTTACCGGGAGGGCGTATTCGCTGTTTGGCTTTATTGTGCCGCGTTCAGGATACTGCAGGTCTACTCCTAGGCATTCTTGGGCGCATTGAAGCCTCTCAACTGAAAAGGCCTCTTCAGCTTCCTCGTCGTTCTTTATGTATATGAATACTTTTTTGGAATCCCCCGCTGACAGCTCAATGGAATCATGGCTGACCGCCAATATCCCTGTTGCCAAACCCGTTCTTGTGCCTCGCGTAAAGTAGAGGAAAGCTATCACGCCGATCGAAATAATGCAAATGATTATGGCAATCTTTGCGATAAGCTTTGCCTTCTCATCCGAAGACCGGTAAAGGACGGCCAATGCTATAACAAGCCCCAATGGCGGAAGAAACGGAAGAATAAAAACAAGCCCAAGGATTGCTGAAAGGACAGCGAGGAGCAGGAAAATCCTCGGCTCTTTTGGGGAGGCAATCACATGCCCAATCGCCTTGTGGGTCTCTTCATGCGAAATGCCGTGCTTTATCAGGTGATGCCTTATGCTTTCATAGGAATGGCCTTTCTTCTTTTGCTTTTTGACAAAAGTAACTAATTTTATATGGCGCTGGTACCCTTTATCCAGGTCCTTGAGAGTGCGTTCTATGTCATCAGAACTGAATTTATGCCTGAGAAGGTAATTTTTTACCTCTTTTCTTGGGTATCCTTTCTCAAGAAGCCCGGTCGCAAGGCTATACAGGGGGTCGTTTCTCATCTTTTTCCTATCATTCATAAAAAGATATATAAAGGTATTTATTGGAGTTAAGGGCATGGCTCAAAAGATAGACAAGCTTGTTCCGGATACTTCTGTGCTTATAGAGGGGCTGGTTTCCGAGAAGATTAAAAGAAAGGAGCTAGAGGTAAATGCTATTATCTTTCATGAAGCTGTACTTTCCGAGCTTGAGCACCAGGCGAATCTGAACAAGGCTATTGGTTTCCTGGGGTTGGAGGAGATAAGGCGCGTAAGGGAGCTTGCGGAAGGCAATTTCGAGGTTAAATTTTCAGGAGTAAGACCTAAGCCCATTGAGCTTAGGGATGCATCGCTTGGGGAGATTGATTCCTTGATAAGGCAGCTTGCGTGGGAAGAGGATGCAACATTATTTACCTCAGACAAGGTGCAGTCAAAGGTCGCAGTTGCGCGAGGAATTAAGGTGCTGTACATTGAGCCAAAGGAAGGGCAGAGAAAGCTAAAGCTTGAGAAATTCTTCGATGAAACAACCATGTCTGCGCACTTAAGGGAGGGTGTTCCTCCAATTGCGAAAAAAGGGGCTCCTGGGAAATGGGATTTTGTGCAGCTGCGCAAGGGGGAGCTGAAGCAGGAAGAGATTCAGGAGATTTCACAGGAAATAATCGAGGAAGCAAAATTCAGGAGGGACGCTTTTATAGAGATTGAAAGGCCCGGAAGCACAATTGTGCAGTTGGGGCATTTCAGGATTGTCATTACAAAGCCGCCCTTTTCTGACGGATGGGAAATAACAGCTGTAAGACCGGTAAAGCAGCTTACGATAGACGACTATAAGCTTAGCGAAAAATTGTTCAAGAGAATAGGTGAGCAGGCAGAAGGAGTACTTGTTGCAGGGGCTCCTGGAATGGGAAAATCGACATTTGCGCAGGCCTTGTGCATTTTCTATGCAGGAAATCAGAAGATAGTAAAGACTGTTGAAGCCCCCCGCGACCTGATATTGCCGGATACAATTACACAATATGCAATCTCGCATGGCGATGCGCAGGAGATACACGACATTCTTCTTTTATCAAGGCCAGATTACACAATCTTCGACGAGATGAGGAATACGGATGACTTCAAGCTGTTTGCAGATTTGAGGCTTGCCGGAGTAGGAATGGTCGGGGTGGTGCATGCTACCAACCCGATAGATGCAATTCAGAGGTTTATTGGCAGGATTGAGATGGGGGTTATACCGCAGGTTATTGATACTGTGGTCTTTATCAAAAACGGGTTTATTCAAAAGGTTCTTGGATTGGAGATGACCGTTAAAGTGCCCGTTGGAATGACCGAAGCGGATTTGGCGAGGCCTGTTGTTGTGGTCAACGATTTCGAAACCGGCAAGATGGAGTATGAGATTTACTCATACGGCGAGCAGACCGTTGTGATACCAATACGGGAAGAGAAGGCTACCGGGGCAAAAAGGCTTGCGGAAGAGCAGATAAAAAGGGAGATGAGAAAATATACTGATACCGTGGAAGTCAAGGTTCTTTCAGACAACAAATGCATTGTTTATGTAAAGCCGCAGGACATTGGCGCAATTATCGGCAAGCAGGGCAAGAACATCGAAAGAATCGAGCATGATTTGGGCATTCATATAGATGTGCAGGAGCTTGAAGAGATTGCTCCAAAGGAAAAGGGGGTATCGGAAAGCTACCAGCTAAGGATAAAGAAGAATTATGTTCTTTTTGAGATGGACATAAAACAGCAAAGCAAGGATGTTGACATTTACCTGAACGGCCACTTCCTCTTTACCGCAAAGGCCGGGCAGACAGGAGTGATTAAGATAAAGAAGGCAAGCCCCTACGGAAAAAGGATTGTAGAGGCCATAAATTCAAAGGAGGAACTCAATCTTTATGTTAGACATTAAATGGGTGCGCGAGAATCCGGAAATTGTCAGTAAAAATCTGGAGAAGAGGCAGGACGCTGATAGGCTAAAGGCTTTCAACCAATTTGCAAAAGACGATAAAGAATGGAGGGAGCTAAATGTTAAGGTTGAAAGGTTAAGGGCAGAGAGAAACGAAATTTCGAGGAAAGTGAATCTGCTGATGAAGGAAGGGAAAGATGCGCATTCGCTGATACAGGAAGCGAAGAAAATCCCAGATAAGATTGCCCAGCTGGAAGAAAGGACAAAGGAACTGAAGATAAAGAATGAGCTGTTTGTCTCGAGACTGCCCAACATATTGCACGAATCAGTGCCTTACGGCAAAGATGAAGCTGACAACAAAGTGGTCAGAAAGTGGGGAAGGATTCCAAATCCTAAGTTTGAGATTTTGAACCATGGGGAGCTTATTGAGAAAAAAGGGCTTGCGAATTTTGATGACGCGGCAAAGGTTTCCGGAAAGGGTTTTTATTACCTGCTCGGGGATTTTGCCCTGCTCGAGATGGCGCTTGCAAGGTTTGCTGTTGATACTCTTGTGAAGAAGGGATTCAAGCTGACTCAGGTTCCATTAATGCTGAGAAGGGAGCCGTATGCAGGAGTAACTGATTTGGCTGACTTTGAGAATGTAATGTACAAGATTGAGAATGAGGATTTGTATTTGATTGCAACTTCAGAGCATCCGATGGCTGCAATGTACATGGGGCACATCGTAAAAGAGGAAGAATTGCCTGTAAAGCTTGTTGGGGTAAGCCCATGCTTCAGGAAAGAGATTGGAAGCCATGGGGTTGACGAGAAAGGATTGTTCAGGGTGCACCAGTTCAACAAGGTGGAGCAGTTTGTTTTTTCAAAGCCGGAGGAGAGCTGGAAGATTCATGAGGAGCTTATCGCAAATGCAGAGGAGATATTTCAGAAATTGAAGCTGCCTTACAGAGTCGTTAATATCTGCACTGGAGACATTGGCATCGTTGCTGCGAAGAAGTATGACATAGAAGTATGGATGCCGCGAGAGAAGGATTACAAGGAGGTTGTTTCCTGCTCCAATTGCACGGAGTATCAGGCAGTTGGGTTAAACACAAAGTATTGGAAAGAGGGAAAAAGGGAATACGTTCACACGTTGAATAGCACCGCAGTTGCAGACAGGGCTTTAAGGGCTATAATAGAGAATTACCAGCAGAAGGATGGCAGCATCAAGGTTCCAAGTGTTCTTGTGAAGTATATGAATGGGAAGAAGGTTATTTGAGGGGGTATTTGTTTGGTAAGGGTTAAACTCAATAAGTTTGGGGCCCTATATGTATAGAAAGACAACAAGATTTATATAATATCTCTTATTGCATAACCTAAGATGAGATGCTACAAATGCAATGGTTTAATGAAGGAAGATGTTCAGTTAGTAAAGTATAGAGGTAGAACGTCACATCAGTTGATCAATAAGTGCACGGAATGTGATGAAGGGACAGTGAGTTTAGATGAGTATGAAAGGGTCAGGAAAGAATTACACCCTTCAATCTTTGAGAGGGTAAAGGAATTCTTCAAACTGGATACTAAGCTTGTCAGTGTTAGCAAAGGCAAGATTTTATAGGCCGTAGTAAACCTTCCCTTCCTTGCTGCCCTTGTTTAAGGGGGATATGTGAATAATCAATATGTTCCCACGAATTACAAATCTTATTAATATTAGCCCGAAGGAAAAAACTGAAGGTTTGTGAACGCAATAATAACTTCCATGCCTTTCCATAATATCAGGGTAAAGTTCTGCTCCAGTGTATTTCTTGCCTTTCTTTAAACATTCTATTATAAAGTCTTTGCTCCAGTTGTAGCCTTGTTTGAGTATATCTATTGCCGCATGGGACGTTATTTCAACCTGATTATTGTCCAGAAGTGAATTGATTTTGTCAATGGTTTCTTGGTCTATCATCAAACGCCAGAAGAAAGAAGCAGTATATAAAAGGGTGGCAAAGATATTCCGGTGGATTCGTCAGTTTTTCCGGAGCAAACAACAACGTTTAAATACAATAAAAACACCCTCAGGGGAATGGGTGTGTTTGACGGTTTTTTAAAAGAGGGTGAAAGCCTGTTCAAGAACGAGATTGCATTAGATTTTTCTTTTCAGCCGAAGCTTGTGCCTTACCGAGAGAACCATCAAAAGCAGATTGCAAGCTGCATAAAGCCGCTGTTTGCGGAGAGGAATGGCAAGAACGTCTTAGTGCATGGAAAGCCCGGCTTAGGCAAGACGGTCGCAACAAGGCATGTGCTATGGGAGCTTGAGAATTATGATGAGGTTGAGACAATTTACATTAACTGCTGGCAGAAGAATTCCTCATACAAAGCTGTCCTTGAGATGTGCGAGCACATCGGCTACAGGCTGACGCACAATAAGAAAACTGACGAGCTTTTCAAGATTGTAAGGGACGTGCTGAACAAGAAAGGGGTTGTTTTTGTGTTCGACGAGGTTGACAAGCTTGAAGATTATGATGTATTGTATATGGTGCTTGAGGACATGTACAGGAAAAGCATCATTATGATTACAAATTTCAAATCATGGTACGATGATCTGGACAGCAGGTTGAAGTCGAGGCTTATTGCAGAGGTGCTTGAGTTTAAGCCATACAGCTATGAAGAGGTGCAGGGCATTCTAAAGGAAAGGATGAATTATGCATTTGCTGATGGTGTGTGGCAGGAAGATGCGTTTAAGGAAATCGCACAAAAAGCGCATGAACTGGAAGACATAAGGACTGGATTGCACCTAATGAGGGAGGCTGCAACCATTGCTGAAGAGGAGTCCAGAAGAAGAATAACGTTGGAAGACAGCAAAGAGGCAATTTCAAAGCTTGCAGAGTACACAATTCATGAGGACACATGCCTGAATGATGACGAGAGGATGATTCTAAATCTCGTAAAGTCCGACGAAGCCAGAATTGGGGATTTATTCAGGGAATATCAGGAGAAAGGGGGAAAATCTGCATATAAAACATTCCAGCGCAGAATCAAGAAGCTTGAGCAGGGCAAATTCATAAACGTCTCAAAAACAGAAGGCGGCAGCGAAGGAAACACTACCCTCATTGGATTGAGGGAAGTTACAAAAAAGCTGACGGAGTTTTAAGTCCTTAAACTTTCTACTGCTACTTTTAGCTTGTTTAGCCTAATCTGGAGGTCGCTTGCCCCTCTCTCCAAGTTTGAAACCAAAATCTTTAACCTCTCATGAGCCTGCGGATTTGCCCTGAAGAAATTGGCGTACTTGCCTTTAACTGCAGTTCCCAGAGCTTCCAAGGCTAATATTGATTCCTGGTTTTCTCTTGATTGGACATCCATTAAAGCACTAATCCCTTTATCAGCTTCCCCAATCGCTCTCAACACTTCATTTGCCTTTCCTGAGCCGATATCCTTAAGGAACTTTCTTAACTCCCCGGAAGCTCCCCTTATCTCCATATTCCAGCCTATCCTTGTACTCATGCCGATTGCCATTTTAACGCCCTCCTTTAATCACTATAATGATAAGACTAACCCTCAACATCAGGTATATTTAAACCTTTTTGCTCAATACCTTACCTCGAAGGTAACGAATTCCCCAGTTGGCCGTGAGTAAGACACCGTGACTTTCTCGACCCTCGCAATTCTTGGGCCTTTGTTGCAGTATGCAATCAGCTCTTTTAGGGCTTTTTCATCACCCTCTGCAACAATTTCCACTCCTTCAGGGATGTTTCTGGCCCAGCCTGTAATGCCGAGTTTTCTTGCCAAATCCCTTGTTCCGGCCCTGAAAAATACGCCTTGAACGTAACCATGAACAATTATGTGGGCGCGTTTCATAGCTTATTGGTAGATGTGGTATTTTAATATGTTACCAAAACTTTAATAATATACCTCAGTTTATAGTTGCTCTTGATGGCATTAGTACTCAAGAACTGCAGGATTTTAAGGCTGGGCAAGCTCGTTTCTTCAGATGTTTTAATTGATGGCGATAAGATTTCTAAGACTGGAAAAATAGAGAAGGTGGATAAGGTTATAGACTGCAAGGGCAACATACTTCTTCCCGGGCTGATAGACTGCCACGTCCATATGAGAGAACCCGGACTGGAATACAAGGAAGGGTTTGTTTCTGGAAGCAAAGCAGCGTTGAAGGGGGGAGTTACAACATTCCTAGATATGCCAAATACCAAACCGCCAACAATAACTGTAAAAGCTTTGGAAGAGAAAAGAAAGTTGGCAAGGAAAAGTTATGTTAATTATGGATTCCATTTTGGCTCTACACTCGATAACTTGGATGAGACAAAAAAGGCGAAAAATATTGCAGGAGTTAAGCTTTATCTGAATGAAACCACAGGGAATCTCAGAATCGACAACATAGATGTTGTTAAAGAGGCGATTAAGATTTCGCGCATCTCCTGTTTTCATGCAGAGGGGAAGAACGTGGAGACTGTGCTAAGGCTATACGGGAAATACAGGCACAATTCGAACAAGATTTACTTCTGCCATATTTCAAGAAAAAGTGAAATTGAAATGCTGAAAAATAAAGATGCTTATGTTGAAGTTACGCCGCACCATTTGTTTTTAACCGACAAAGATGCGAAAAGATTGAAAGGTTTTGGGCTGATGAAGCCGACATTGGGAAAGAAAAGCGACCAGGCTGCATTATGGAGTGCTATACGCAAGGGAATCGTAAACACTATTGCAACTGACCATGCGCCCCACACAATCGAGGAGAAGAAAAGTGACAAGCCGCCGTTTGGTGTGCCTGGAATTGAGACTATGCTTCCTTTACTGCTGGATGCTGTCAATAAGAAAAGATTGAAATTGGCAGATATTCAAAGGCTGTGCTGTGAAAATCCGGCAGATATATTCAAAATAAAAAATAAAGGGAGAATCCAGGCTGGGTATGATGCTGATTTGGTTTTAATTGACCTAAAGAAAAAAACGAAAATCTCAAACGGTGCAATAATTTCAAAGTGCGGCTGGTCGCCGTGGGATGGAAAAATATTAAACGGAAGTGTTGAGATGGCAATTGTGAATGGAATGGTGGGGTATAAAGATGGCGGGTTTTACAGGACGCACGGAAGAGAGGTGGAATTTTTCTAGTCATTAAAAAAAGGCCCATCGACACATAACCTCTTTCCTCGAGGTGTTGCACAGCTTCCGCATAATCCAATGCCGCATTTGGTGGCATAATCGATGGAAGTGAAAATCCTTTCTGGCTGGACATATTTTTTCTCGATTGCAACGGCTTTTTCAATCATCTGCTCCGGACCACAATTATAGAAGACAACGTTCTTCTTGGCCAGCGCTTTCAATTCCTGTTCCAATAGCTGAGTAACGAAACCGTGAAAGCCAGCACTGCCGTCATCTGTTGCTATGCGGACATCGGCAAGTTTCTTCGCTTCATCAACATAAAACAGGTGATGCTTGTCGCGGGCTCCAAGGAATACCTTTGCATTCTTCTGCTGTTTTGCTATGTGATACAACGCTGCTAATCCGCATCCGCCGCTTACCATAATGGGTTGGGCATTCTTCTCCACCTGAACAGGAACACCATATGGACCGCGGATATGCAATGTGTCTCCCTTTTCAAGCAACATGATTTTCTCTGTGAAGCATCCTGCTTTCCTTATTGCCAATGTGAGCGGGTTATCGTCGAGAACGGAAAATGGTTTTTCGCCCACGCCCGGAAGCCAGGCGAAGATGAATTGGCCTGGCAAAATGGAGATTTTTTTATCGCACTGGATGATGAATAAATCACTCGCTAATTTTATATTCTTTACAACATGGTACTTGTGATACGTCATATCAACTGGCTTAAGAACAGCGGTGTGTGTTCCGTTCTTCACGTCCCGATTCAATGCACTGAAGTACTTCTTAATTTCTTCTGTTGACATCCCCGCCAATGAGGAACCGACACCAACAATGGATGCTCCTGCCTTGAGGTATTCTTTGACATGGTATGCTTTAGAAACGCCACCCATTGCTATGATGGGCAGTTTTACTTTTTGCGCAATTTCCTTCACGCATTTTAATCCGATAGGGAATATTTCCCTTCCAGATTCCCCGCCTTTTCCATGAGAGAGCACGGGTTGGCCATCAACAGCATAGCCGCTTGGCCCAACAGTGTTGATTGCGGAAATCCCATCTGCCCCACCATCAGCAGCTGCCTCTGCAATCTCCCCTATATCCGGAAAATTTGGAGTCAGTTTCGGAATGACTGGGATTTTTACTGCTTTTTTTACCGCAGAGGTGATTTTCTTTACTAAATCCTTGTCCTGCCCTATCGCCATCCCATATCCTTTTGCATGGGGGCAGGAGAGGTTTAACTCAAGGCCATCGGATAGTGGTGCAACCTTTTTCGCCACAGCAACAAATTCATCAGCATCCTTGCCGAAAATGGATGATAAAAGAAATCTCTCATTCGGTATTGTTATGGCTTTCATCTGCCTGGCAAATTCATCTGCACCTGGGTTTGAAAGCCCAACAGCATTGACGAAACAGCCTGGCGAATATTGGGCAAGAATAGGCTCTCTGTACCCTTCCCTTGGCTGCAAACCAATGCTTTTTGTGGTTAACACCCCAATCTCCGGGATATCGTGGGCAACACGCTCGATAACCTTAGGGTTTGTTGTGACAATGCCGGAAGGTATGGTAAACATCCCGGAAATCTGTTTTCCTAGAAATTTCATCTTTCTTCAGGATTATGGGAGACTTTATATTTTTTTGGTTTTCCTGGAAAAAATCACCAGCACAATAAGCTATATAAATCCCCCGGAGATAGGGAATTATGATCACTAAAGAGGCTGAGTTTTTATGAATCTGGGCATTAATATTGCGGGGATTGAACTCGCACATCCGATTTTCAACGCTTCCGGAATACTGGATGAGACACTTGAGGAGATGGAAGCAATTGGCAGGTCTGAAAGCTCTGCAATACTGATGAAGAGCTGCACCCTGGAGCCGAGGGAGGGGAATCCAAAGCCAAGGTATTACGAGGATGAGTTTGGCAGTATAAACTCTTCTGGATTGCCAAATAAAGGTTATAAAGAATATGGAAAGTACGCTACAATTCTGAAAGCGAAATTCAAGAAACCTGTAATTGCGTCAGTTTCTGGAATGAAGTTTGATGACAACGTAAGAATTGTGAAGTTTTTTTCCGCAATACAGGAAATTGACTTGATAGAATTGAATTTAAGCTGCCCGAACCTAGAGGGAAGGCCACAGATTGGGTATGATTTTGAGGC
>DATDYF010000064.1:0-13800 GCA_035289105.1 Candidatus Nanoarchaeia archaeon | reverse complement strand
CTTGATTTCCTTTTCATAAACATCGCCCTGAACCTCGTCAGGGATGAGAATATGGATTATATCGCCCTTTGCAGCGGCATCTGAAACCACTGCAGGATTAAGGCCATCGTCCTTTACCTTTTTCCATGAATCGCCGTCTTTTCTGACGCCAACAATAACATTGACGCCGGAATCGTGCATGCACAATGCCTGCGCTCTTCCCTGCGCACCATAGCCGATAACTGCAACTGTCTTTCCCTTCAGCGCATCAATGTTTCCGCCCTGGATTATTTTCATTTTCTTCACCCCAATTTCATCAAAGCATCTTTCCCTTTCATTTTATCGTTAATTCCCAGTATTTTTGCCTTTTCGCTTATTTTAGCTACTGGAAAGCTGAGCATTTCGTCCAAGTTCGTAACCCCGCTGACTATTGCAACTGCATCATGAAATTTATTTGCAGCTTCAACATCGAAATATCCGCAGCCTATAAACCCCTTTTTTGTCTTTATCAGAAACACATTGGAGTTTTCTGTCTTTATGGAAACGGCCTCGCACTCCACTCCCTCAATGTTCATTTTTGTGGTTTCAATCATGACAATTCCTCAGCCTTCTTAGCAACAGCATTTCCCATTTCTGAACATTTGTTTTTTCCGCCCAAATCTTTTGTTTTTATTTTCCCCTCTTTTATGACTTCCTGGATTGACTGCAATACTAAATCAGCGGATTTTTGCTTTTTCAGCTCTGCAAGCATCAATGAGCCCGCCCAGATTGTTGCGATTGGGTTTGCAACATCCAAGCCCTTGTACTTTGGAGCGCTTCCGTGGATTGGCTCGAACATTGAGATTCCATCCGGATTAATGTTGCCTCCAGGAGCCAACCCTAAGCCGCCCTGAATCATTGCGCCCAAATCTGTGATAATGTCGCCGAACATATTGGGAGCAACAACAACATTAAACCATTCCGGATTTTTCACAAACCACATTGTGATGGCATCAACAAACATGAACTCCGGCTTGATTCCCGGATAGGACTTTGAAACTTCCTCAACAGTTTCGCGCCAAAATCCGTAAATGTCGGTAAGGACGTTTGCCTTGTCAACAAAGTGCGCAGTACTTGCCTTTTTCTTCTTGGCCAGCTCGAAGCCGTATTTTATCACCCTCTGCGCCCCCTTTTTGCTCATGACTCCGATTTGATAGGCAATTTCAGAGCCGTCCACATCTATATCAAGCCCGAATTTTACCTTGTAGAGTGAACGAATAACTTCCAGCTCCTGCCTGTTTTTCCCAATCCTTGCCCTGTTTCCGATGCCGACATAGAAATCCTCGGTGTTTTCCCTTATGACATCAAAGTTTATGTCTTTTGGCGTTTTATCTTTCAGGGGGCATTCTACACCCTCGAGAAGCTTTATAGGGCGAAGGTTAACATACTGGTCGAAGTAGAATCGGGTTTTAAGCAAAATGCCTTTTTCGAGGATTCCGGGTTTAACTCTTGGATCCCCTAATGCTCCAAGATAAATTGCTTTGCATGTCTTCTTGATTTCCTTCAATGTGTCTTCAGTTATAAGCTCGCCAGTTTCGAGGTATTTATCAGCACCGTTCTCGTATTTAACCCACTCAATTTCAAAGTTTTGAAGCTCGGAAACTTTGTCGATTACCTTTACGCCCTGCTCAATTATCTCCGGCCCTATGCCATCTCCAGGCATTAATGCAATGCGGTATTTCATGCTACGCTGGAATTGAGAGGGCTTATTTAAAGATTATTGTGGCTTTCAACATACAAAAGTTTAATAAGAAAAGTAAGTAATTTAAAGCTATGAGAAGGCTGCTTTGCGTTGTTTTCCTGTTCCTGCTAATAGTTGGCTGCGCCAAGGAAGAAGTCCCATTAAATCTGCCTTCTGAAAGATTTGTAAAGCAAACCATCAGGCCAAGCCCGCCTGAGGAAATAAGTTTGGAACAGGCAACTGAAAGCGACTATGACATAAGCGAGATTCTTTTCAACGACATTTTGCCAGGGATAGGCCCAGAGCAGGGTTTTGGCGACGGGCCATGGAACCACCGCATTATTACGGCAAAAGCGACAAATCCAAAAGTCTGGACAAAGGAGTTCAGGATTGTGGCGGAGCAGGCCTCAAACCCTGAAGCGCTGGTTGACAAGGAAGGCAGGCTTAGAATTTATTTCATCGACGCAAAAAACAAAGGGACTACCGTGGCAATAAAGCACGACGACAGGTGGATATACAAGAAAGTCGGAATTGAAGATGGCGCAACTGATACAAGCGTTGTTATAACTGAAGATGGAATGTACAGGGCATATTACCAGCTTGAAAACAGGATTTTCAGCGCAAACTCAAAAAACGGGGTTTATTTTGACAGGGATTCGGGAATGAGAATTTCAGGAACCAGCATAGATGGCTTTGATGTTTTCAAGGCACCTGAAGGATGGAAGATAATTTTCTCCGATAGTGGAAAGTTTTTCTCCTCTGACTCTCCGGACGGCCTTTCGTTTGGGACTTCGCGCGATACCAGTATTCTTGGCTATGGTGGGGACGTGCTAAAGGCTGAGGATGAGTATATTTTCTTCTATTATTCAAGATTCGGCAACCAGACGGTGATATATTCGGCCTCATCAAAAGACGGCTCTTCATGGATGCAAGATTCCGGGGTAAGGCTACTTGGGGGCTCAAGGGTGGACAAGCTTGGAGCTTTTGGACCTGCGGCGGTAAAATTGGGAAATGGCTACAAGATGGCTTACTATTCGAAAATCAAGTGATTATTGCTTTGGCGATTCTCTCAAAATCCCTGTAATGCCAGTCCTGCTCATATCCAGTATCCCATAGGGCTTGACCAGCTCTAAGAACGTGTCAATCTTTTGGGGCTCGCCGATTATTTCCAATGTCACAGTTTTTGGGGTAATGTCAACAATCTTGTTCTTGTAGACATTTGCGTATTTTATTACTTCATCCTTCTTTTTGTTTCCAGATACATTCACTTTTACCAGGCATAATTCCCTTATTACAGATTCATCAGGCTTCAGCTCATAGACTTTCTGGGTGTCGATAAGCTTTCCGACCTGCTTTTCTATCTGCTCTATTGTCTGGTCGTCCCCGAAAACGGTAATTACTATCTTTGCGGTGCCTGGAGAGTGCGTTTTTCCGACAGTGATTGTTTCTATATTATAGCCCCGCCTTGCAAAGAGCCCCGCAATTCTGGTCATTACTCCGGGCTCATCATTGACAAGGATGCAGATTGTGTGCCTCATTTTAACCCTCTTTGAGCCCTTGATTTCATAACATCTTCCCACGTCTGCCTGAAAACGACATTGCCTTTTATGATTTCCTTCAAAGTTCCCCCTGCAGGGAGCATGGGCCACACAGAGGCTTCCCTTTCAACCAAAACGTCAACTATTGTTGTTTCATCATTTTTGTAAGCCCGCTTGAAAGCCTCGGCAAGCTCTGATTTTCTTGTTACTGTAATTCCGGGCAACCTAAACGCTTCTGCCATTTTCTCAAAGCTTGGATTTTCCGAAAAATGAACTGCTGAATAGCGCTTGCTGTGAAAGGTCTCAAGCCATTGCCTAACCATCCCCAGATAGCCGTTGTTCATGATAACTGGAATAACTTTGATGTTTTCTTCCTTGCAGACTGCAAGCTCCTGCGCAGTCATCTGGAAGCTTCCATCGCCGTCTATATCAATCACTTCAACAGAAGGCTTTGCAACCTTTGCGCCTATCGCTGCTGGAAATCCAAAGCCCATTGTGCCTGCGCCTCCTGACGAGATGAAAGTGCGGGGCAAGGTTCTTTCCATGTAAAGCTGGGAAAACATCTGGTGCTGGCCTACGCCGGTGCAAACAATATCCTTTTGCCTGATTAATTCTGAGATGGTGCGGATGGCAAAAGGCTGCCTTAATCCGCCTGACTTAATATCGCGCTCGTGGTGGCTCTCAACGATTTCTTTTGTTTCCCTTATTTTTTTGTTCCATTCTGAATGCCTGAACTCGCGCTTTCTTCCAGTTTTGATTATCGCCTTTGCCAATCCAGCAAGGCAACGCTTTGCATCTCCAATAACTGCAACATCCGCCCTGACATTTTTTCCTATTTCAGCAGGGTCTATGTCTATATGGATAATCTTTTTTCCCTCCTGGAAGGATTTTGTTTCTCCAGTAATCCTGTCTGAAAACCTGCAGCCAATAGCAACAAGAACATCGCAGTTTATAACTGCATAATTTGCGTGCTCCTGCCCATGCATCCCCAAAACCCCTAAGCTTAGCGGGTGAGTTTCGGGAAATGATCCCTTGCCCATCAGCGTGGTGGCAATCGGGCATTGAAGGGTTTCTGCAAGCATTTTTACCTCGTTAGAGGCATTTGAGATTATAACTCCGCCGCCTGAGATTATTAAAGGCCTTTCTGCATCCATGATGAGCTTTGCGGCACTTAACAAAGATTCCTGGCTCGGCTCAAGAATTGGCTTGCGGATTTCAACATTTTTAGGAATTGGCTTGTTTGATGTCTTTGTCTGAGAGTCTTTTGGAACGTCAATGAAGACCGGCCCTGGCCTTCCTTCGGTGGCAATCTTATATGCCTTCATCAATGTCTCTGCAATCTTATCGGGAGTTCGGATTTGGAAATTGTGCTTGGTGATTGGCATGGTTACCCCAATCATGTCTGTTTCCTGGAATGCATCATTGCCTAACAGGAAGGTTGAAACTTGGCCCGAGATTCCAATAATGGGAGTTGAATCCATGTATGCATCAGCAATTCCGGTTACTAAGTTGCATGCTCCGGGCCCAGAAGTTGAGATGCAAATTCCAGGTTTTCCTGAAACTCTTGCATAGCCCTCTGCCGCATGAGCTGCTCCCTGTTCATGGCGCATAAGTATATTTCTTATTTTTCCCCTATAATCAAAGATTGCATCGTAGAAAGGGATTATTGCTCCGCCGGTTATTCCGAACACTGTATCCACGCCGAGCTTTACGAGGGTTTCAGTCATAATGTATTTTCCTATCTTCTTTTCCTCTGCTGAAATCCTTCTTGACTGCTGCTTTATGGGGTATGTCATTTTCCTATATCCTGCATATCCTGAGGCAGAACCTTTTTAGGCTTTTGGTGCATTAGAGCGTAATTTGCTCCCTTGATTAAGGCTTCGACGGATGCCTTGACGATATCTTCGTTAACTGCACCTGCCTTGAATTTTTCTCCCTGCTTGTTTTCTACCGTTATTGCAACATCAGCCAATGCATCTGTGCCTCCAGTGATTGCCTTTAGGCTGTATGATGTTAATTTCAATGACGGGTCTATTAAATGCTTTATTGCTTTTGATGCTGCATCAACTGGACCTACTCCGGTTGCAGAGCCAACTTTTTCTTTTCCCTCGATTTCGAGCTTTACTGTTGCAGTGGGGGTAACATTTGAGCCAGTCATAATTGCAAATTCCTTGAGCTTTATCTTCTGCTCCTGCTTTGAGAGGGCTTGTGTAACATCGCTTGCAATTGCTATTATGTCGGCGCGCTCAATCTCCTTCTGCTTGTCTGCCAAATCCTTTATTTTTGAAGTTATCGCTGCTATCTGCTCCCTTGAAAGATCATAGCCAATCTCTTTAAGAACATTTTCAACTGCATGCTTTCCTGAGTGTTTTCCAATCACTAATCCTTCCCCTTCCCAGCCTACATCTTCAGCTCGCATTATCTCATATGTTTCTCTGGCGCTTATTACTCCGTGCTGGTGGATTCCTGCTTCATGGGCAAACGCGTTTCTTCCAACAATTGCCTTATTTCTTTGGACTGCAATTCCCGTCAAATCTGCAACCATCTTTGAGGTTTTGAATATCTCCTTTGCGTTAATGTTTGTATAAGCTCCATTGAAGAAATTTGAGCGGACTTTAAGGTTCATAACGCATTCTTCCAATGACGCATTTCCTGCGCGCTCTCCCAAGCCATTGATTGTACATTCTATTTGTGTAGCTCCTACGTTTACTGCCGACAATGAATTCGCGACTGCATTACCCAAGTCATTATGGCAGTGCACAGAGATTGTGATTTTGTTTGACTCAGGAACTTTTTTCCTTAGATATAAGATTCTGTTTGCAAATTCTTCAGGCTGGGCATAGCCGACGGTATCCGGAATGTTTATTGTTGTAGCTCCTGCTTTTATTGCCGCCCTTACAACATCACACATATAAGCCAGGTCGGTCCTTGAGGCGTCTTCCGGCGAGAATTCAACATCCTTCGTGTATTTTTTAGCCCTCTTGATGCCATCAACTGCAATTTTAGTAACTTCTTCCTTCGAAATCCTCAGCTTTTTCTCCATGTGGATTTGCGAAGTTGCAATGAAAACATGAATTCTTGGCTTGTTTGAGTATTTTATCGCTTCCCATGCACGGTCTATATCAGCGGGTATGCACCTTGCCAATGCGCAGATTATGGGGCCTTTTACCTTTTGAGAGATTAATTTTACGGCGTCAAAATCTCCCTGAGAGGCAATTGGGAATCCTGCCTCTATAATGTCTACATTCAGCTTTGCAAGCTGCTTTGCAATTATCAGCTTTTCCTGTATGTTAAGCGAGGCTCCCGGAGACTGCTCGCCGTCTCTCAATGTCGTGTCGAATATTTTTATTTTCATTTTGATTTCCCTCTTGTGGCTGTAAGTATATTAGGTTGTTACAATGACGCTTGGCATAAAGACCAAGTCTTACAGCAGCACAAGAACTAACACTAGCAAAACATTCAATATTAACGAAGTCTTGTTTAATATCATTGCCTAGAAGGATAAACCCCTTATTTTTAAATGTTGTGGTTTTGTGTTTTTAGGAACGATATCTCCCAACATCAATCCCCAACTGCTCTCGGGTATACTTTCCAAGAACTTTCTCGAGCTCTGCCTCAATCTGCGGCTCTTTTGTCATTGGGAGCCTTAATTCCGTGTTGAACATGTGCGCGAGAGGGATTGGATTCTTGACACGGAAAACCCCTTCTTTTATCAGCGGCATGACCTCTTCCTGAAGCCGGTAAGCTTCTTCGTAATTCTTTTCCAGGCACGCCTTTGCAATTTTTACAAAATACGCTGGAGCAATATTTGCAGATGCTGAGATTACCCCATAGCCACCCATTTCCATTATTTTTGCAACAAGATGGTCTTCTCCAGAAACAACCCTGAAGTTTCGAGGAGATGTGCCTGAGATAATTGCAGCTACCTGCTCAAGTTTTCCAGAAGCTTCTTTTATTCCAATGAATTTTGGATTGCAGGACAGCTTGAGGGCGGTAGTTGCTTCGATATTTGAGTTTGTTCTGCCCGGAACATTGTAAAGGATTATGTTGCTTCCATCTAACGCACGGGCAATTGCCGAGAAGTGCTCAAAGAGACCCCTTTGGGTTGGATTGTTGTAGTATCCTGTTAAGTGAAGCAGTGTTGTTGGCCCTATTGTATCCTCAATCTGCCGTGAAAGGTAAATCGCCTCTCTTGTGCAGTTAGAGCTTGCACCGGCAATAATCTTTATTCCCTCTCCATGATTTTCCCTTGTATATTCAAATACCCTCCTTATCAGTTCCACCTGTTCCTCTTTGTCCAGTGTCGCGCTTTGCCCTGTTGTTCCTGCAATTACAAGCCCATCAATTCCTGCTTTAACCTGGTCGTTAACAAGCATGTAGAGCTTTTCGTAATCTATTCCATTATCCAGCCCATTTCCTGCACTCATCGGGGTAATCAAAGCAGTAAAAACTCCCTGAAGCTCTTTAGGCTGAAGCGGTTTGTTTTCCATTGGCTTGCTGCAGAATCCGGAGGTATATTAACCTGATGTTTGATGCTTAACAACGCCTTTAGAACCGAAAATCAAGATTGTCCTATTTTAAAGACGACATCGATTCTTGGGTGGTTATGTTCTTTAGGTTATTTTAGATTACAGAAATGAATTTATAATAGGTATGCCTACTTCTTAGTGAAGGTAGAAATGCCTCATTCCTGAGTGAATACGAGGGACTGGGCGATCTATCACCTCTTTTTTCCCAGCAGGCGCTTACGCCTGCTCGGGTTTTTAATGACTGCCACAAGGTAGCCTATTGAAATTCCGGCTGCCACTGCAATTACAACTGCTATTGCCATAATGTTTTTTCCGTTTGGAATCATGGCTTTATTGCGCTCCTGAAAGTATAAATCCAAGTTGCTGAGTTCCAATGCATATTCTGAATAAAGAAGAGCAGAGTATTCGTCTGTAGGAGCAAGGTTTGTCGCATATTCATAGTAGGAATAGCCAAGTATCGGGAAAATCCCTTTCGAAGACTGCCTTGCGATGCTGGATTTTGCTATTTCCAGCTTTTTCTTTACATATTCACCAAGCTTCTCTTCAGTTACACCTAGGGTGTTAAGCGGGACATTGATTTCCGCCTTTGCCTTTGATGCCTTGTAGAGGCACAATGCATATTGCTGGTTTTCCAAATCCCGGTAAGCATTATCGAATTCTTCCGGAAGCTCTATTTTCTGTGTTGGGAAGAATATCTGAAGATATTGCGAGCGCTCCTCTATCTCGAGCAGAACCCTCTGGCAGGAATCCCTTAAGATGTTCTGGTTCATGTTGAACTCCTTTCCGCGGTGGTCAAAGAAGGTGAACCATGAATAAGCTGAATAGAGGCGCTCATTTGCGTATGCCAAATCGTAAAGCTTGGAGTCATTTTCTGCACTGATTGATTTGTTCAGGAAGCTATTTGCGTCTTCAAGGCGCTCCTTAACTGCCATGAAGGCTTCCAAATCTGTTATTGTCTTAATCTCCTTTTTTTCGATTTCAGAATCGAGCTTTAGGATTCCTGTCATTACATGGGAGGTCATCTTTTGAATCTCTTCCCGGGATATTCCCTTTTCCTTAAACATCAGATAGAGCAGCTTGGCATTTGCACCAAAGCAGAAGGATGCAGAGGAATAGTAATCTTTGCTGTTGTATGCAGTAAAACCTTTTAACGTGAGATTGAATGCTTCATCTGCAAGCTCGTCTTTAGTGCCTATTGTGTCGTTTGTCAGCTTTTTGCTCCTATTGCAGAGGTCGTCGGCAAGAAACTTCATTGTATCTTTGTAGGAATTGTCAACTTCAATTGATTTGTTGTTTTCTTCAAGGTAATTGCCGCTTAAGTGGAATATGGCGGTGTTGACGTCTGAGACTTCCTCCACTTCGACCCCGACTGATTTTCCAAACTCCACAAGGTCAATGATTTCAGTAGAGTTTGTCGCATTAATCTCCTCCTTGATGTAGCGCTCCGGCACGAGGACTTTCTTTATGCCCTTTTTTGATGCCACCTCAATCTTTGGCTTTAAGCCGCCTACCGGACCTATAAGGCCGTATGAGTTTATAGTGCCCGTAATTGCAACATCTTCCCTGAAAGGAATTCCCTTAAGCATGGAGATTGTGAGCAAAGCGGTTGCGGCTCCCGCAGAAGGCCCCCCGATAATGCTTGTTTTTGCCTTGATTGTGTAAATGAAATCATAAGACCCGCAGTCAAAGTCAAGAACATTGCAGGCAATCTCTTTTGCAGAGCGTGTTGCAATCTGTGTGTCTATTTTTGTCAAAGGGAAAGTTTCAAGAAAAACTCGGCCTTTACCGGGCTGGAGCTCTAAATATAAATCTGCCGTAGAGCCCTCATAGCCGTTTCCTGATTCATGGGCCGCAAGAAGTACCATGTGGCCCTGCTGGGCTAATACAGGCATGACAAGCAGAACTGCAATTATTGGAAAAACAACCAGTCTCATCAAGGAGGGGAATGGAAAATGGTTTAAAAGGGTTGTGAAGAAAGGGTTTTAATATAGCAACATTTTTAAAACTCAATGGAACTATGGTCTCAATGAGGCCGAAGATAACTGTTGTGGGAGCCGGAAATGTTGGAGCCCAGACTGCGTTCTATGCAGCATTGAGGAATCTCGGGGACATTGTCCTTGTTGATGTAGTTGAAGGATTGCCGCAGGGAAAGGCGCTGGACATTTTGGAGTCAATGCCTCTTGTAGGGAACGATATTAACGTCATTGGCAGCAATAGCTATGAAGAAACGAAAAATTCCGATATTGCTGTGGTGACAGCGGGCATAGCAAGAAAGCCGGGAATGTCGAGAGATGACCTGATTCAGATTAATGCCAACATTATGAAGTCAATAATCCCGGAGATTGTCAAATTTTCACCCAATTGCATCCTCATAATTGTCAGCAATCCGCTGGACGCAATGGTAACACTGGCGCATAAACTTTCAGGCTTTCCGCGAAATCGCGTGATAGGCATGGCCGGCGTGCTGGATTCCACAAGGTTCAGGACGTTCATTGCAAAGGAGCTGAATGTGTCCGTGAAAGATGTGAATGCAATGGTTCTTGGAGGACATGGAGACTCAATGGTTCCAATCATCAACAACTGCACGGTGCGAGGGAAACCAATAACGGAGTGCATGCCGAAAGAAAAAGTTGAAGCTATCGTTGAAAGGACAAAAAACGGAGGGGGGGAGATTGTTACATTGCTCAAGACCGGCTCTGCATTCTTTGCACCGGGAGTATCTATTGTAGAGATGGTTGAAGCTATACTTCATGACAGTAAAAAAGTCCTGCCATGCGCTGCCCTTCTTGAAGGTGAATACGGAGTCCACGGGCTGTTTATCGGGGTTCCGGTGCGGCTGGGAAGAAAAGGGGTGGAAGAAGTTGTCGAGCTAAATCTTAGCGAGCAGGAAAAAGAGGCATTCCTGAAATCAGTTGAGCACGTGAAATCGCTGGTTGAGAAGGTTTAGTTATAAAATTGAAGGCAGAATACCCACAAATTAGACATAACCCCTATTATTATTTATTCTCCTTGAACTTTGCCACAAGCTGATTCAGCGAGTCTTTTGCGTCCCCAAACAGCATGCGTGTGGTTTCCTTGAAGAAAAGGGGGTTTTCTACGCCTGAGAATCCAGATGCCATAGAGCGCTTGAGCACAATTGCAGTCCTTGCTTTTTCAACATCTATTACAGGCATGCCGTAAATTGGGGATGACTTATCGGTCCTTGCGGAAGGGTTGACAACATCATTTGCGCCAATAACGATTGCAACATCGATGGTATCCATGATTGGATTGATGCTGTCCATTTCCACAAGCTGGTCGTACGGGACATTAGCTTCCGCCAGAAGAACATTCATGTGGCCGGGCATTCTTCCGGCAACCGGATGGATTGCGTAGCGCACCTCAGCTCCATTTTTCTCAAGCATTGATGCAAGCTCCCGAACTGCATGCTGGGCTTGCGCAACAGCCATTCCGTATCCTGGGACTATGACAACAGACTGCGCAGCCTCGAGAATAGAATAGGTGTCATCAGAGGAAATCGGCCTTACGGACCCTTTCTGTCCGTTCTTTGATGAGGCTGCCCCAAATCCACCGAATAATATATTGAGAAATGACCTGTTCATTGCCTTGGACATAATAATTGCGAGAATAAATCCTGATGAGCCGTCCAATGCGCCTGCAACAATCAGCAGTTTGTTATTAAGGACAAAACCAAGTGCTGAAGCAGAAAGGCCTGCAAAGGAATTGAGTATTGCAATCACGGTAGGCATATCAGCACCGCCGATGGAGATTACCATCAGGAGGCCAAAGATTAGCGAAAGCACAGACATGATAACGAATACAAATTGTTTTTGGGGGGCTATTACGAGCAATACGGCGCATAGCACTGCTCCGGCAAGAATCGAGAATGTAACAATTCTTCTCCCGGGATAAATAAGCGGCTTTCCGGAAATCATCTCCTGAAGCTTTGCAAATGCAATTATGCTGCCGGTAAATGTCAGAAACCCCAATATGACCTCGGCAGAGATGACGCCCATGGTGAATTTGTCAATGGAAAGGTTATTTTGTAGATACTCTGCCGTGCCGACAAGCGCTGCTGCAAATGCGCCAAACGCATGGGAAATTGCAGTTCGCTGGGGGACAGCAGTCATCGGCATCTTCATGGCCATTACTGCGCCAATGATTCCGCCGGCAATGATTGCATAAGCTACGATATCGTAGCGTAATTCTGCAACTGCAAGAACTGTTGCGATAAATGCCAGCAGCATTCCAAGCGAGCCAGCATAATTTCCCCTCCTTGAGGACTCCACATGGGACATCCATTTAAGGGAGAGTATGAATAATGCTGCCGAAATGATATAGAGAAGTTCAACTACTGCCATTTTTCTTCCCCTTTCTGAACATTTTGAGTATTCTTTCAGTAATCATAAATCCGCCTATTGCGTTAATTGTTGCGCATGTGAGCGCAATGATGCCGAGCCACAAAACAAGCGAAGATTCCGCATGGGCCATCACCAGAAGCGCCGCTACCAAAGAAACTGATGAAATTGCATTAGTAAGCGACATCAAAGGGGTGTGCAGCAGCCTTGAGACATTGCGGATTAATTCCAGCCCCAAAAATGAAGCCATCACGAAGATAAGCAAATTAACCAGTATATCGTTTGCCTCTATCATGGAGCACCTGAGAATTGGCTATGCACTATTTTCCCGTCATGTGTGATAACAGAGCTTTTTAAAATCTCATCATCAAGGTTAAGCCTGAACAGCTTCGCTTCCCTATCCCAAAATTCTTCAATTATTGCTACGACATTGTTTGAATACATCTGGCTTGCATGAACTGCGGCATGCCCGGGAAGATTTGGCAACCCAATTATTCTGACGCCATTGGGGGTTATTTCTTCCCCGAGAACTGCGCCTTCAACATTTCCTCCTGTTTCTATTGCCAAATCCACAATAATGCTTCCTGGCTTCATTCCCTGAACCATTTCCTTGGTTACGATAATTGGCGCCTTCTTTCCAAAAAGCTGGGCGGTTGTGATAACAACATCCGCAGAAGCGCAATGGCCTGCCATGAGCTCCCGCTGTTTTTCAATCTGTTCTTTAGTGAGTTCTTTTGCATAACCCTGCGCTGTTTGCCCCGTTTCACCTAGTTCAATCTTAACAAAGTGCGCTCCCAGAGATTTTACTTGCTCCTCGACAACAGGGCGGGTGTCAAAAGCCTCAACTCTTGCCCCGAGGCGCTTTGCCGTTGCAATTGCCTGCAAGCCAGCAACACCTGCACCAATCACGAATATCTTTGAGGGAGTTATTGTTCCTGCAGGGGTCATCATCATTGGAAAAACTTTTGAGGAACGCTCCGCAGCAAGAAGCACGGCAACATATCCTGCAAGGGATGCCTGGGAGCTTAACGCATCCATTTTCTGGGCGCGGCTTATTCTTGGAATCATTTCAATGCAGATTGCAGTTACCCCCTGCTTTGCAAGACTGTCCAAAAGGGGCCGGTTGTTGAACGGGTCAAGGTAGCTGATATGGATTGAACCTCGCTTGATATGCTCCACCTCTTCATTTTCAGGTTTTCGTAGGCGTATGATTATATCTGATTTTGAAAGGATGTTACTTCGGCTTTCTATTCTTGCTCCAGAAAGGGTGTAATCAGCGTCATTGAAGTTGCAGCTTTCGCCAAGGCCCTTTTCTATTAAGACTTCGGCTCCCATGCTCGCAAGCTTTTTTGCATTCTGGGGAGTAAGCGCAACTCTGGGCTCATCCCTGTTTTCTTTCGGCGCACCTATAATCATAATCCGGCTAGTTAACGCGGTCCTGTATATAAAAGATGCGGTTCGAAAATAAGGGCCAGAAGAAATACTAAATTCTCCTGAAGTGGCAGAAAATGAAGTTCTGCTCTGTGTTAAATGGTGTTGTATGGATTGTTTCGAGGCTGTTTATTAGCTGGAAATTATTTGCAAAGACCTTTTTCATTGAGTTTTTGGAATATCGGATTACATCCAAGCCGCTACACTTCTTAGGCCCTGTTGAAGAGAAAATTCCAATGATTAGG
>DATDYF010000063.1:0-13066 GCA_035289105.1 Candidatus Nanoarchaeia archaeon | reverse complement strand
GACCTAATATTGCCCCGAGGCTCTAATGCATTTGTCAAATACATTCAGGACAACACAAAAATTCCAGTATTGGGGCATTCAGAAGGAATATGCCATGTTTATGTTGACAAATATGCTGATGAAAAGAAGGCATTGCAGATTTGCCTGGATGCAAAAGTTCAATACCCTGCTGCGTGCAATTCAATGGAAACTTTGCTTATCCACAAGGACATTGCGAAAAGCATGCTTCCAAAACTGAAGAAATTGTATGACAAGGCTGGAGTAGAGATTAGGGGATGCGAGAAAACAAGGAAAATAATAAGCGCAAAGGAAGCAACAGAAAAAGACTGGAGAACAGAGTATCTTGACCTAATCCTTAGCATTAAGGTAGTTGATGGAATAGATGACGCAATAGCGCACATCAATACATACGGGAGCAAGCATACTGATGCAATAGTTACTGAAAACTCAAAAAATGCCTACAAATTCATCAATGAGGTTGATTCCGCATCAGTATTCCATAACTGCAGCACAAGGTTTTCAGATGGCTATCGTTATGGCCTGGGAGCTGAGGTTGGAATAAGCACAAACAAGATTCATGCAAGAGGCCCTGTTGGATTGGAGGGACTTACAATTTACAAATACATTTTAAAGGGAAAGGGCCATGTTGCTGCAACCTACATTGGAGAGGGGGCAAGAAGGTTTATGCACAGGGAGATTGACAAAAAATGGAAACCATAAAAGATAAGATAAGAAATGCGAAAAGGATTGTAGTCAAGATAGGCACTTTTGTCATTTCCAGGAGCGACGGAACAATAGACAATGAATATATAGAAGAGCTTGCTAGGCAAATTTCGAAGCTTCACGATAAGCAGTTTATTTTAGTCACCTCAGGGGCAATCGGAAAGGGGATGAAGGAGTTAGGCCTAAAGGCTTTTCCAAGGGACATTAAGTTAAGGCAGGCCTGCGCTGCTGTCGGCCAGACATTATTGATGAATGCATATCATGATGCCTTTAGAAGGCATGGATTAAAAGTTGCGCAGATTCTTTTAACAAACGACAATTTCACAAATAGAACTGTTTACCTTAATCTCAGAAGCACCTTTGAAAAGCTTCTGCAACTAAAGATTATCCCAATTGTAAATGAAAATGACTGCGTATCGGCAAGCGAGATAGGAACTGCTTTCGGGGACAATGACCGGCTAGGCGCGCTGGTTGCGTCAAAGATTAATGCTGACTTGCTGATAATGCTTAGCAGCGCTCGCGGTTTATGTGAAAGCCAAGGAAAGGCTATAAAGGTGGTTTATGAGATTACTCCGGAGATAAAAGCATTGGCTGGAAAAGCCGGTGAATTCGGATTGGGCGGAATGAAAAGCAAAGTGGAAAATGCAGATATGGTAACGCAGGCGGGAATTCCGGTTGTGCTCACATTTGGAAAAGGCAAGAATGTGATTGCAAATGTCTTTGAAGGAGCCTATGATACCTTGTTTTTGCCAAAAGAGAGGATTTCAAGCAAAAAAAGCTGGATAAGGATGTCTCCTTCAAAGGGCTCAATAATTATTGACAAAGGCGCAAGGGAAGCGTTAAAAAGCGGAAAGAATTTATTGCCGGCTGGAGTAGTGAATGTCAAGGGGAACTTTGCAAAAGGCGATGTGGTGGATATAATTGCCGATAGCACGGTTTTTGCAAAGGCCATAACTGATTACAGCTCGGAAGAGCTAAAAGGGGTTAAAGGAAAAAAGGGGAAAAACATAACAAGGAGCGAAAACTTGGCAATATTATGAAAAAAGAAACAAATGTCGGGATAACTGTTAAGAAAGAGGATGATTTTTCCGAGTGGTACACCCAGGTGATTTTAAAGTCAGGGCTTGCTGATTATTCCGCGGTTTCAGGCTGCATAGTTTTCAGGCCTTTGGCGTATGCAATCTGGGAAAGGGTAATGAAGCTTACGGATGAGCGGATAAAAAAGATTGGGGTTGAGAACGCCTATTTCCCAATGTTCATCCCCGAAAGCCTTCTTGCAAAGGAAGAGGCTCACGTCAAGGGATTTACACCTGAAGTCGCCTGGGTTACAGAAGGGGGCCATACAAAGCTGGGAGAAAGGCTGGCGGTAAGGCCGACATCAGAGGCGATAATGTATGATTCATACTCGAAGTGGATACGCTCATGGAGGGATTTGCCGCTGAGGCTTAACCAGTGGAATTCTGTTGTAAGGTGGGAGTTCAAGCATCCTGTGCCTTTTCTGAGAACAAGGGAGTTTTTATGGAATGAAGGGCATACGGCATTTGCAACAAAAGAAGAGGCAGATAAGGAAATAGGGCAGATTCTTGGGATTTGGAAGGACATTGTTTTCAACTATATGGCGCTTTACGGCGTAATTGGAAAAAAATCTGACAAAGAAAAGTTTGCAGGGGCAATTGCAACATACGCAATGGAGCTCATAATGCCGAATGGGCGCATTATCCAGGGGCCTGATGCTCATTCTGATGGCCAGAATTTCGCAAAAGCGTACAACATAAAGTTTGTTGACAGGGACGAGAAGGAAAAGCATGTATGGCAAAACACATGGGCAATCACAACCAGGATGATTGGAGTCATGGCTGCAATACATTCTGACGACAAAGGGCTGGTACTGCCGCCGATGATTGCCCCGACAAAAATAGTCATTGTTCCAATTTACAAGGAAGACACCAGAAAAGATGTGGTTAAAGAGGCAAAGAAAATCGCGAAAAAGCTGCAGCCATTTGGCGCCTGCCTCGACGACCGCGATGAATATTCTCCCGGGTGGAAGTTCAATGAATGGGAGCTTAAGGGGGTTCCGCTAAGAATTGAGATTGGCCCAAGGGATATCGAGAATAAATCTGTTACTGCCGTAAGGAGGGACAACGGGAAAAAAGAGGCTATTCCGGTTGAGAATCTGCCAAAAAGGGCTGATGAAATTCTAAAAGACATACAAAATGGCCTGTTCGCAAGAAGCAAGGCGCAATTTGAGAGCAGAGTTTCGCGTGCAAAGAACATGGAAGAGTTTACCAAGTCAATTGAAGAGAAAAATATCGTGCTTGCTGACTTTTGCGGCGAAGAAAAATGCGAGGATGCAATAAAGGACAAATCCGGCGGAGCATCTTCGGCGGTGACTGTCGAAGAGTCCAACGGCGCCTGCTTCAACTGCGGAAAAAAGGCAAAACACGTTTTCTATTTCGGGAAGGGGTATTAGGTTTTTTTGAGATAATCTGAAATAATTGGCGAAACATCAATCTTCGATGTCGGATTTGGAATTGTGTTTGTGGTTATCACGCTGACTTTTGCCTTGCGGAGCTTTTCCAGCGCGTTTTCCGCAAAGATTCCATGCACAGCTATGCAAGTGATTTTCTTTGCGCCAATCTTTCTGAGGTCTTTTATCGCCTCAAGAAGGGTGTGGCCGGTCGAGATTATGTCGTCTATTATCACCACGTTTTTGTCGGATATTTCAATCTTCTTTGTCAGTTTTACAACCACTTTTCTAGAACTTATCCTTTTCTTCTCGAGAATTGCAGATTCGCAACCCACTATTTCCGCAACCCTTTCCGCCCACTTGTAGCTCTCCCAGTCGGGGCCAATGATAAACGGATTTTTTATTTTTTTCCGGATGTACTCCGCTATCAGGGGGTTTGCAGTCAACTTTGTTGCCTTTACCGTGAAAATATCAGAAAGTTTCCCCTCCCTGTGAAGATGGGGGTCAAAGACAGCAACCTCGTCAAACGCATCGCTTGCCAACTCAGCAGCAATCTTGTTTGAGACAATTTCCCCCGGATTGAACTGCTTGTCCTGCCTGAGGTAGGGAAAATAGGTTGCAACAAGAGTGATTTTTTTGGAGTGTTTCCTTGCTTCCTTTGCTGCAAAATAAGCCTCGACAAGCCTGTCGTTTATTTCCCCATAAAAAGACTGGATGAAGACAACGTTTTTATCAAGTTTTTTGGGAAAACGAAGGTAAAGCTCTCCATCGGGAAATTTTTTCTGCTCCAGCTGCATGCAGCTTGAGTGAAGAAGCTTTGAAACATTTCTTGCAACCTTGGGATTTCCTGAGAGCGATACAATCATACCTGTTTTTAATGGCAGGTGTTTATATTATTTTTCTTTTTTGATGCGACGAAACATTTAAATACAAGGAAAGGAGGATTTGCCATGGTGATATTGTGGCTAAAATAAAAGGGGTTGTTTTTTGGGTTGTTGCGCTTCTTTTAATAATCCCAGCATTTGCCTTCAAGGTGGACATAACGCCAAATGCAGTCAGCATCCCGGCAGACGGCACAGCGCACTTTAATGTCACCATTAAAAATACCGAAAGCTACTTTGACCAGTTCAGGGTTTTTTCTCTGCTCTACCCCGACTGGGACTTAAGGACTGATCCCATTGAGAATCCGATAATCATCAGCTTAGGGCCGGGTGAAGAACAAACCAAAGGGATTATTGTACAGCCACTGCATGTCTTTGGCATAGGGACTTACATCCTGGACGTAAAAGTGGAATCTGAAAAGTCGGGCATAGTTGTTACCGTTCCAAGGAGAGTTTCCCTAAGTTCAGGCCCATCGGAAGGGAAATATGTTCCAACCGTCACAGTCAACATCAACATGCCGGAAGAGGTAAACCCAAGCAAGGCTTTCGAGGTTGATTTGGACATAAAGAACCAAAACATCCTCTCTCTTGAAAACCTTAAGCTTATCGCACGTTCAATGAATGGGCTGTTTTACAAGGAAATAGACTTTTCTCTTGGGCCGAAGGGCAGAAGCATGCAAACCCTGACCTTTGAGCTGGACACTTCTACGCCTCCGCAAAAGGACACCCTCTCAGTTGAAATCAAAAGGGGCAATGAAACCATACTAAGCGGTGTCATGAAAAAGATAAATATTGCAGCATACAACGAAATAACGCAGGCTGAAACTGAAAGCTCTTTTTTCTTCAAGACTGTTAAGACAATAATTTTTGAGAATAAGGGAAATGTGCGTTACAGCGGACCTGCAACGCTAGAGTACCCATGGATTTCCCGCATTTTCATAACAGCAGAGCCTGAAGCTACATTTAGATTTGAGGGCAGCAAAAGCCTTCTCGAATGGAAGCTTGACCTTGAGCCAGGGCAGTCGATGAATGCAACAGTAATCACAAATTACCGCTTTGTGCTTTATTTCATTTTATTGCTTTCCATCCTTGCTCTTCTGTATGCCCAATACAGGTCTCCTTTAGTTTTGGAAAAGGGCGCATCAAACATCGTGATGAAAGAGGGCGGAATCTCTGAGATGAAGGTTGTCCTTACGCTTAAGAATCGTGGGAAGCACCCTGTAAAATCCATAACGGTAAGCGACAAGATTCCGCGCATCGGCCACGTAAAAAAGGGCGCTGACATAGGAACGCTTCATCCCTCAAAGGTTTTATCCCATGAGCAAAAGGGCACATTGCTTAAATGGAATGTTGACCATGTTGAGCCGGCTGAAGAGAGGGTAATTGCATACAGGATAACAGCAGGATTGCCGATAACAGGCGGCATAGAGCTTCCTGGAGCAAGCGCGAAATTTAATGTTGGAAAGAGATTGGTAAGCACTAGCTCAAAGCCTTTGCGAATTGATTAAGTTTATAAACAAACTGTTCTTTTTTGTTGGATACCCCGCCTAGCTCAATGGCTGAGCGTTCGGCTGTAGCTTTGCACTTCTAGACCTAATGCAGATGCAAGGGATGAAAAGAAGACAGCTGATACCGAAAGGTTCGTGGTTCAACTCCGCGGGCGGGGACTGTTTTTACTCGCCTTTAATCGAAACCTTTATAAATAAACAGAGAATTGAGAGCGTAATGCACAATAATCTTTCTTTAGTCAAAGGGCTATCTTATTGAGGTGGTTTTAGCTAAAGGAAGATGGATTAAGCTCCGCAGGAGCCTAATTGCCCTGGTAGTGTAGCCTGGCCTATCATGAAGCCCTGTCGAGGCTTCGACTCGGGTTCAAAAAGTATTTTCATCCGCAAAAGCTTTTGAAAATCCCGACCAGGGCGTTTTTGAGGGCATTAAAAGTGCCTGTCAAAAAAAAAGAGGGGCCGGTAGCTCAGCCTGGAAAAGTAACGCAAGGTGCGTAACATCATGGGCAAAAGAGCACTCGACTTTTAAAGCCAAAGAGGTAATCGAGTGGTCGCGAGTTCGAAAAAAGGCAGAAAATGCTTTTCAGGAAGTCTCGTCCGGCCCACTTACGCTGCAAGAGGACAATCATGACGGATTTAGATGTAACGAAGCACATATTGGTTCCAAAGCACATTAAGTTGGGCGACAAAGAAAAAAAAGAGCTTTTTGAGAAGTATAGCATTGCTTTAGAAGAGCTCCCAAAAATTCTAGCTAAGGATCCAGCAATAAAGCAACTGCACGCAAAGGTCGGGGATGTAATAAAAATTATAAGGAAAAGCGACACGGCTGATGAGGCTGTTTTCTACAGGGGGGTTGTCAATGTATAAGTTTGGAAAAACGCTTATCCAGAAATATTTTGAAGAGCCTAGTTTTGTAGACTCAAACATCAACTCGTTCAACACCCTAATAGAAAAAGAGCTCCAGGAGATTGTGGATGAAAACAGGGAGATCATCCCAACAATCATACCCCAAAATGTAGACGATTTCAAGATAAGGTTTGACAAGATATGGGTGACAAAGCCGGAGATAACCGAAGCAGATGGAAGCAAGAGGAAGATTTTTCCGGCTGAAGCAAGGCTAAGGAAGATAACTTACTCTGCACCGGTCTTCATCGAAGTAAGCTCGCATATCAATGATGTGCAAAGGGAATCCTTCACGACGCAGATAGGAAACCTGCCGATAATGCTGAAATCCAATTCGTGCCATCTCCACAAAATGTCAAGGGAAGAGCTGATTGCCCACAATGAAGACCCCGACGATCCCGGGGGCTATTTCATCATCAACGGAACTGAAAAAGTGCTGATCAACATAGAGGACCTTGCGCCAAACAGGCTGCTGTGCGAGAAATCCTCAACCGGGTCTGGGTTCGTCGGGAAGATGTTCTCGGAGAAGGGCTCATTCAGGATACCCCATACGATAGAAAAATCAAAAGATGGAATTTTTTACATTACTTTTACAAGGGTTCAGAACATCCCGCTTATCGTAATTGTGAAGGCGCTCGGGATGCTGAAGGATGCTGATATCACGAAGTTTGTTGCAGAAGATAGGCATTTCGACGAGCTTATCATAAATCTGTATGAATTCGCCGAGATAAAGACAGAGGAAGACGCTTTGGACTATGTCGCAAAAAGAATCGGCATAACCCAGTCAAAAGAGATAAGGCTGGAACGAATGAAGGAAATACTTGACAAATACTTGCTGCCGCATCTTGGAAGCAGCCCTGAAGCAAAGATTATAAAAGCCCATAATCTCTGCAAGATGCTCAAGAAGTACATACTTGTCAGCATCGGAGATATCGATGTAGACGACAAGGACCATTACATGAACAAGCGCCTGAAGATGAGCGGCGATTTGATGGCTGATTTGATAAGGGTCAATTTAAAGGTGCTTATTGGGGATTTATTGTATAACTTCCAGAGAATTGTGAAGAGGGGAAAGTTTCCAACAATAAAGGTGATTATAAGGGACAAGCTCCTGACATCAAGGATTTATTCTTCGATGGCCACCGGCAACTGGGTGGGAGGCAGAAAAGGCATAAGCCAGCGCATCCAGAGGCTAAACTATTTGGAATCGCTTAGCCACTTGCAGCGAGTCGTCAGCCCGTTATCTGCTTCCCAGGAAAATTTTGAGGCACGCGAGCTTCATCCAACACACCTTGGGAGATTATGCCCGATTGAAACTCCAGAAGGAACTAACATAGGGCTAAGAAAGAACTTGTCATTGCTATGCAGCATTTCGAATGACACGCCGGAAGAGGAATATGCAAAAAGCCTTTACAATCTTGGCTTGCGCCAGGTGAGATGATGGTAGAAGTTTACATAAACAGCAAATTTTCAGGAACTGTTGACGACGCTAAGCTATTTGCCCAGCAGGTAAGGGAAGAAAGAAGAAAAGGAGCTATTCCCAGCAACGTGAATGTTTTTTACAATGAAAGGCTTGATGAGGTGCAGATAGAGTCAGGCAGGGGCAGGGCAAGAAGGCCATTAATTGTGGTGAAGGATGGCAGGCCGTTGCTGCTTGAGAGGCACATCAGGCAGCTTGAGAAGAATGAGATTTCATGGTCCGACCTTGTAAAGCAGGGGGTAATTGAATACCTTGATGCTGCAGAAGAGGAAAATACATATGTTGCTTTCTTTGAAAAAGACTTGACGCCTGAACATACTCATTTGGAGGTTTCTCCTTTGGCGATGCTGGGATTGGCAACCTCGCTTGTCCCGTATGGAAACTTCAACCAGTCCACAAGGCTAAACGCCGGCTCAAAGAACCAAAAGCAGGCTTTAGGATTTTATGCTGCAAATTATCCGGTTAGAATGGATATGGATGTAAACTTGCTCCATACCCCGCAGATGCCAATTGTGGAAACTATCATGAACGATATCTCCGCCTATGAAAAGCATCCTGCAGGCCAAAACATTATTGTCGCCATCATGAGCTACAAGGGATATAACATGGAAGATGCAATTATCTTAAACCAGGGTTCCATAGACAGGGGATTTGGAAGGTCTTCCTATTTCAGGCCTTCCATAGCTGAAGAATTAAGGTATGCAGGCGGCCTAATCGATGAGATTTCAATCCCTGACAAGAGCGTCAAGGGCTACAAAAGCGAGAAAGATTACAGATACTTAGAGGAAGATGGAATTATTTACCCGGAAGCAAAGTTCAAGGAGGGCGATGTGGTCATAGGAAAAACTTCCCCCCCAAGGTTCCTGTCTTCCCTTGACGAATACAACCTTGCTTCCTCAACAAGGAGGGAAAGTTCGGTTGCCGCAAAGCACGGCGAACAGGGCATTGTTGACTTTGTGCTTATCACAGAGTCGGAAGAGGGCAACAAGCTTGTGCAGGTCAGGGTTAGGGATGAAAGAGTTCCTGAGATTGGTGATAAGTTTACCAGCAGGCACGGGCAAAAAGGAGTTGTGGGGCTTATAGTGCCTCAGGCGGATATGCCCTTTAGCGCCTCTGGCATTGTGCCGGATTTGATTTTTTCGCCTCATGGAATTCCATCAAGAATGACGATTGCGCATCTAATTGAAATGGTGGCAGGAAAAGTCGGAAGCCTTTCCGGGAGAAAGATTAATGGAACTACTTTTGACGCGGAGCCTGAAGAAAAATTGAGGAGGGAGCTTTTGGAGCTTGGCTTCAGGGAGAACGGCTTTGAGACAATGTATAACGGCCAGACAGGGGAAATTTATCACGCCCGGATATTTGTCGGCAACATGTATTACCTAAAACTAAAGCACATGGTCGCAAATAAGCTTCACTCAAGGGCACGAGGCCCGATACAGCTGCTTACAAGGCAGCCAACCGAAGGCCGCGCAAAGGAAGGAGGCCTGAGGCTGGGGGAGATGGAAAAAGACACCTTTGTTGCCCATGGGGCTTCATTATTGCTGAAGGAACGCTTTGACTCCGACAAGACCATCGTGCTTGTTTGCGAAGAGTGCGGCATAATAGCGATTCGCGATGAGTTCAGAAAGAGAAGCTATTGCCCTATCTGCGGAGACAATTCAGAGATATCCGGAGTCGAAGTCAGCTATGCATTTAAGCTTATCCTTGACGAGTTTAAATCGCTTGGGATATACCCGAAATTAGCACTGGAGAACAAATACTAAAATGGCAGAAGAAGAAAAAGCAACTGAAGCGGTAGAAGAAAAGAAAGAAGAGAAGAAGCAGGAAAAGATAGAGCCGCAGGAAGAATTTGTCTTCAAGCAGGTTAAGAGCATAGTATTTTCTGTTCTGTCGCCCAAGATGATAAAGAAGATGGCTTCTGCAAAAATTGTAACGCCGGAGCTGTATGACAGGGAAGGGTACCCAGTAGATGGCGGCTTAATGGATATCAGATTAGGAGTCATTGATCCGGGATTAAGGTGCAAGACTTGCGGCTCCAAACTCAAGGAATGCGTTGGCCATTTTGGGTATATAGAGCTTGCAAGGCCAATCATCCACGTGAACTTTGTTCCCATTATTCTAAGCCTACTGAGGTCAACGTGCAGGGACTGCGGCAGGATTTTAGTCCCAAAAAGCAAGAGTGATAAAATAGTTGAAGAAATAAGCAAGGTTGAAGAGGAGTCCGGATTAGAGGAGAAAAGGAAGAAGGTAAAGACGATTGTTTCTGCGATGAGCGTGAATAAATGCCCGCACTGCAAGGCAAGGCAGCAAAAGGTATCCTTGGACAAGCCGACTACATTTTTGGAGAACGAAAGAAGGATGAGCCCTATTGATATCAGGGCGCGCCTTGAAAAGATACCTGATGAAGACCTGGCAGCAATTGGGTTAAACCCGCAGGCGATGAGGCCTGAGTGGGTTGTGCTTACCGTAATGCCAATTCCTCCTGTTACAATGAGGCCTTCGATTACGCTTGAGTCCGGCGAGAGAAGCGAAGATGACTTAACCCACAAGCTAGGGGATATTGTCAGAATCAACCAGAGGCTTTTCGAGAACATAAATGCCGGGGCGCCTGAGATTATCATTGAAGACCTTTGGGATCTTCTTCAGTACCATATAACGACATTTTTTGACAACAGCCTGCCCCAGCTTCCCCCTGCAAGGCACAGGTCAGGGCAGCCCTTAAAGACAATCAGCGAGAGGATTAAGAGCAAGGATGGAAGGATAAGGCACAATCTTGCAGGAAAAAGGACAAACTACTCGGCAAGAACAGTTATCAGCCCGGACCCGATGCTTGAGCTTAACGAAGTCGGGGTCCCAAAGGAAATCGCAATGAAGCTTACTGTGCCAGAAAGGGTAAATGAGTGGAATATTGAGCATATAAAAAAGTTCATCCAGAATGGGGCTGAAAATTATCCCGGAGCCAATTATATCGTTAGGCCAGATGGAAAGAAGAAAAAGATAACGGACGAAACAAAAGAAAGCGCCCTGGAAGAGCTCCAGCCAAGGTACATTGTAGAGAGGCACCTGATGGACGGGGATGTCGCAATATTCAACAGGCAGCCCAGCTTGCACAGGATGTCAATGATGTGCCACCGCGTCAAGGTTTTGCCTGGCAGGACTTTGAGGCTTAACCCTGCAGTATGCACACCTTACAATGCAGATTTTGACGGGGATGAAATGAACCTCCACATACCCCAAACTGAAGAGGCAAGGGCAGAAGCTGAAATTCTTATGGAGGTGCAAACCCAGCTCATATCGCCAAGATACGGCCTAAGCGTGATAGGGTGCGTCCAAGACGCAATCTCTGGCAACTACCTGCTCACCAAGGGCCTAACTTTAAAGCGCAACGAGGCTGTTGACATTCTAACCGCTGTTGGAGTTACAAACTTTTCAAAATTGCCGAAGAGGGATTCGGTTACCGGAAAGGAGGTTTTCTCTGCTTTGGTTCCTGAAGACTTTTCGTTTAAGGACGAATATGCAACAATAGAAGATGGAAAATTAATGGAAGGCGTTATGGACAGAAACCTTCTTGGAGAAGGCTCCGGGCTGCTTTTGAGGACCATACATAAAAGATATGGAAAAGATTTCACAATAGACTTTTTGGGAAAAATATTCAGGCTTGGAATCGAGGTTCTCTTCAGGATCGGCTTTTCAACAGGGATATCCGACACGGATTTGCCGGAAAATGGGAAACGGGAGATAAAAGAAGCGCTTGACGAGGCATACAAGGAAGTCACTAACCTTGTTGAGATGTACCAGAACAACAAGCTTGAGACTTTTCCGGGCAAAACGCTCAGAGAGACTCTCGAGCTAAAAATACTTGAAGTCCTGAACAAGGCAAGAAACAGGTCTGGAGAGATTGTTGCGGAACGCGCCCTTCAGCAGTCCCATACAATGGTTATGGCTAAATCCGGCGCAAGAGGAAATCTGCTTAACCTCGCCCAAATGGCTGCATGTGTCGGCCAACAGGCCATGAGGGGTAAGAGGATTGAGAACGGGTTTTACCAAAGAACGCTGTCTGCTTTCAGGAAAGGAGACTTAAGCCCCGAAGCAAGAGGCTTCATAAGAAATGGCTTCAAGACAGGATTGACGCCTGCAGAGTTCTTTTTCGGCTCGATTACTGGACGAGATTCCTTGATGGACACTGCATTGAGGACACCAAAGTCAGGGTACCTGTATAGAAGGCTTGCCAACGCGATGCAAGATTTAAGAGCGGAATACGACGGTACTGTGAGAGATGCGTCAAAGAAGATAGTGCAGTTTGTTTATGGCGAAGACGGCATAGATGTTTCAAAATCAGAGAATGGAAAGGTAAATGTTAGAAGGATAATCAACAGCATCGTTTAAGGTGAAACTATGAGCATGTATTCAGAATACGCAAACAAGCTTCCAAAAAAAGTAATAGAAGACGTCAAGGAGAATGTGCCCGAGAATATTTCGGAATCTAAGCTGAGAAAAATTCTTGACGAATGCGTAAAGGAGTACGAAAGCTCTCTTGTGGAAGCCGGCGAAGCTGTTGGACTGGTGTCTGCGGAGTCTATAGGCGAGCCTGGCACCCAGATGACCCTAAACACGTTCCACTTTGCAGGGGTTGCAGAGATGAACGTTACCATGGGACTTCCGAGGGTAATTGAGATTCTTGACGGAAGGAAATCCCTCACTACGCCCATGATGGAGATATTTTTCAAAAAGCCACACAACAAGGGAGACAACATAAGGAAGCTGGCTCTCGCCATAAGGGGGACCAAGCTTAAGGATGTTGCTTCGGAGTTTTCAATTGACATTGCTGAAAACGCAATAAAGGTTTTAGTTGACAGGCAAAAAATGAAGGATGTGGAGCTTGCTGAGTCATCAATACTAAAGACAATGCAGAAATCCGTAAAGGCATTCAATGTCAAAAGCGAAGAAAACGAGCTGACACTAAAATCCAAGACTAAGGATATCACGCTTAACGAGCTCTATAAAATGAAGGAGAAAATCAAGAATGTTCATTTGGCGGGCATTAAGGGCGTCGCCCAAGTATTGCCCGTTAAGAGGGGGGATGAATATATAATCATAACAGCGGGCT
>DATDYF010000062.1:0-3651 GCA_035289105.1 Candidatus Nanoarchaeia archaeon | reverse complement strand
CTTCCTTTCAGGTATTGCATGGCTTTGCTGTCAGTCATGCCGTGCGGCAAAGTTACCAAGGTATGCACATGTTCGGGCAGCACTTTCAGGTAATGTATGTCAATGCCATGCTCATGTGCTGACTTTCTTATTGCGGCAGCAACAAGGTTTTTATTCTCAAGCTTTCTCATCATGTTGTAGCGGTACTTAGGGCACCATTCCATGTGCCAGAAGTTCACGCCGACTTTGTGGCTGTAGTGCTGCAGGTTTACGTCCATCGTCTCGTCCTCCGCGGACGAGAGCTCACGCTATTCTGACCAAGAATGTGTGCGCAGTTTCGGCCGCAGGATAGTCTGCGGCGAAGCCGCACAAAAATCTTTCTGAGAAAACGCACCCTAAAGGGCGGGGGTTTAAACCCTTATAACACTAAAATAGTCGTCATTTCTGTATTTGGATTTTCATTAAAGTTTCGGGTTACTAATGCATAAAATGTCAGGCCATTATCAAATCCCTTGAAATATTGTACCCCCAACCTTGGATCAAACGGCAATCCATCTGCAAATTGGCCCTCTGCTACAATATCAAAACCTTTGCCAAGGGGGTATGTTATATCGAGCAATGAAAATGAGCCTATTTGATCATTATTTTCGTAATCGATAGAAGTCCTGTTCCTGAAAAAATAGCCGATATTGCAGGGCATAATTCCACTTACCTTTGTGTCAAGAGTCACAGTTTCCTTGTCAGAAACAGCCTCAACTGTTACATTTGCTGCTAGTGCAGGAGCTGAGCTAATGGTCATATAACCACCAAAAGCCAGAACTACCAAACTTTTCTTGTTTATCTCTGTTGTGAGCACATTGCCTAGATAAGGTATTCTACCCATTGTGTCGTTCAGTTTTTTTCTTATTGACATTCTTCTTAACCCCATTTTCCCATATTCGTTATTTGTGGTTTTATGATACGGTATAAATTGGACAAAGGAGAATGAGACAAAGGGGGCTCATTCAATTTTTCAAGAGTATCTTCTGCTTTTTCTTTTTGTCCTGTTTCCATGTATGAACGCACAAGCCCTAAAACTGCAAAAAAATATTCAAATATGCTATTTGCTGGATTATACACTTTAATGGCTTTTTTATAACGAGGTATGGCTTCATGATCTTTCCCCTGTTTGGCTTTTAGATCTGCCATTCTTCTCCATGCATAAACATTCTTGGCATCATATTTGAGTGCAATATCTAATGAAGATTCAGCACTTACCAAATCACCAACGTCAGTTTCCATACTTCCTTTCTGTGCATATAAAAAACTGGTTACATGATTACTTGCATTCTTGGGTAAATGAGCTAGGGCTTCATCAAATTTGGACAATGCCACTCCATACTCCTTTTTACTTGCGAATGCACAGCCCATAAGATTAAGGACCACTATATTGTGCGTTTCAGATGTTTTCTCTTTGAGTCTTTTTTCCAGTACAAGCAAGATCTCTAGTGTGCTACCATAAAAACCCCTTCCTAAGAGGTCAAGAGCAAAACTATATAATCCCGTTAATTCAGTATCGTGATAGAGATACTCGTGTGCATTTTCAACATTATCAATCCTAGCTGGACTTAGCCCCTCATTCCATATTGCCCTTACTTTTTCTGCGATTGACATTTTATTGCCACCACGTTTATATTATTTATTACCTTATAGTAGTCATTAATTTAATGATTATATAAACTTTAGCACACCACAACTAGTACAACAATAATAAGGTTTATATATCAGAAAGCTGTAAAATAACCAAATGGACATCTCAATCCTCAAAGAAGTAGGCCTAACAGACGGCGAGATTAAAGTTTACCTTGCCCTTCTGGAGCTCGGCTCATCAACAACAGGTCCAATGATAAATAAATCAGGCATAGCCCGCTCCATAATATACCAAATACTAGAAAAGCTTATGCAGAAAGGCCTTGTCTCCCAGATAATCAAAGAAAAGACAAAATATTTCCAGGCAGCAGAGCCGAACAGAATATTAGGGTATATTGATGAAAGGGAAAAACAACTTGACGATAATAAAAAGAAAATAGAGAAGCTCCTACCAGAACTTCTTTTGAAGCAGAAGATGGCCCCAAAAAGCGAGACTAATATGTACTTCGGCTTTAAAGGTATAAGGACAGCACATGAACATCTATATCTGAAATTGAAGAGAGGAGAAGAATACTGCTATCTTGGAGTTCCTGCATACCAACCCGAAGAGCAGCATCTTTACTGGAAAAGAGATGCGCTCAGAAGAATCAAAGCAGGAATAAAATTCAGGGCGCTCATGAACAGAGATACTGACCCAGAAATATTGAAAAACAGAAATTCGTATTTGGGGACAGACGCACGATATATGCCTGAAGGAATAAAAACCCCTGCCTGTTTTATGACTTTCAAAGATACAACCATAATAATACTTCAATCACCAACAGCAATCGCAGTAGAGATAATAAACCAGGACATCGCAGACTCATTCCAGGCATATTTCGAAGAATTCTGGAAAAGAAGCAACCCCTTCAAATCAAAACCCTAAACAATCTTCTTCGCCTTCTTCTCATCCCAGATGCTTATGACGTTGACTGGGCAGGACTGTGCAGCATCCTTGTTGATGGCAAAGTCCTTCTCTCCTATAAGCCTCTCTTCTGTTGTGTCTAGCAGCTTTTTGCCTTCCTTGATGCTTGACTTGTCATCCGGGCACATCTCCCAGAAATCCGGAGCTATTGCTGTACAAGCAGCACATCCTATGCAGTTGGGTCTGTCATGCCTTAACATGTATTTTGCCATTTCATTCACCTATATATGGAATCTCTTTGCATTAAAAAGCCTTTCCTTTGCAATCTCTATTCCGGCTTCCCTTGGCGTAATGTTTTTCTGCTTTGAGCGCTCAAGCACAAGCTTTGTGTTGGGGCATATCTTCTTCTCAACCATTGGAAAAACCTCTTCGCTCTTGCCCCCGATATACTCAACATAAGAAGAAATTACCCCGCCGGCATTTGCAATAATGTCAGGGACAATTATAACGCCCCTTTGGTGCAATCTCTTTTCCATCTCAAGGGCTGCAGGTATGTTTGCGCCTTCAACAATAATCTTTGCCTTGATTTTGTCAACATTCTTTTCGTTTATGACGTTTGCCTTTGCCGCAGGTATTAAGACATCGACATTAAGCTCGAAAATTTCCTCCTGGGGCAGCTTTTTCCCGCCATGGTGCTCAACCACTGAGCCGCCCTTATTCTTGATTTTGACAAGCTGCTGAACATCCAGCCCATTTTCATCATAAACTGCACCTCTGGAGTCTGACACAGCCACTATTTTTGCTCCTGCATTGCTTAGGAAATCCGCTGCAAAGGTTCCGACATTCCCAAACCCCTCTATCGCAACCGAAACATTGGCAACCGACATGTTCAGATGTTTTAATGCCACCAAAGTTGAATGGTAAACGCCATATCCGGTGCTTCCGAGCTCATGGGGGATTCCGCAGGAATAGCCTTCGCACAAATCGCTTGGCTTCCCTGTTGCTGACTTAATGCTGCCGTTTGCCTTTACAAAAACCTCCATTTCATGCTCACCCATGTACATATCGGGGCCCGCAATGTAAAGCGTAGGGCTAATCCTCCTTATCGCCTTGGAAAAAGCAACAACAATTTTGTCTTT
>DATDYF010000061.1:0-18873 GCA_035289105.1 Candidatus Nanoarchaeia archaeon | reverse complement strand
CCATCGGCTCGAACATGCGTTCGAAAATCTCATCCGGAATCTCAGCCTTTCCGTTATCCGATATTCTCAGGAAAACGTAAGGCTCTTTGACTTCATAGCTTAGCATAATCTCCGTGCTGCCTGCTTCTATTGAGTTATTGATTAAATTCAATAAAATCTTTTCGCCGAACCTCGACCTGTTCATTGCAACATAAGCATCGTTCCCTGTCTTGTAGTTAACCTTTAACCTTTTGTCAATTGCTTCGATGTTAAGTGCGCTTTCCAGCAATAAGCGGTTCACATTGACGGGCACCAATTCGTATTTATCCCTCCTAAGAAAATCCAGCGGCGACATTACAACTTTTTCCAGCCTGCCAATCAGCTCGCCAAAGCTTTCCAGGACTGAAGGGTATTTTTCTCCCTCCCGCATCTCCAGGCTCAGAACCTTGCATCCAGCCTTCATGCTCGTAAGCAGGTTCTTGATGTCATGTGTAAGCTCTGCTGCATATTCCCCCACTCTTGCCAGCTCCTCCAATGCCCTTTGCCTTTCCTCTGCAACCCTCTTTTGGCGGGTGATGAAAGTTTCATCCTTAATCGTAAGCGATTTGATTCCTTGGTAGGTTTGCCCAACAAAATGCAGATGGTAAACCTTTCCTCCAATCTCAAAGTCCTTTGTTCCTCCAGTAACATCCTCTCTTGACAGGTCAAAAAGTTCCTTCTCTCCGGCTATCAGTCGCCTCGTTTCCTCCACTAATGCATCAAGAAACTTGCCGTCATTTAGGCTCTTCAATGACTGCGTATAATCTAAAATGCCCATTCCTTCACGAACCTGGACTTCCAAAACCTCCGCAAGCTTTGAGGGCATAGGAACAGCTATCTTTCCCATACTTTCAACTACTATAATCTTGCCATCATCCCTGAAAGGGATTTGGTAGTCTGGCAATCTTTCTTCTGCGATGTTATCGAGTGTCTTGTGATTCATCCTAAGAACCTGGATTATTGTGGGGGACTAGGTTGCTTTAAAAAACTTGGTGTTAAAGCCCGATAATCCGTGCAAGATAAATGGCAGAAGCCGATGCTAGAGGAATAATAAGGTTGTCGTCAATCTGTGTTCTGCCGAACTTTACATCTATGCCCTCTGCAACCATGCCTATCAATGCTCCAACAAGCGCATGCTTTAACGGCACAAAAATCCATGCCCCCAGCGCGGCAAAAATAAACCCAAAAACTGCTCCCTCAAGAAATTTATTGCTGTTCAGGGGATGGGGAATCTTTCCGTAAAATCGGCCGGCAAGATGCGAAATCGAGTCCCCAAACGCAAGTATCATGATTGCGGCAAGCGCTATGTTTTCTTCGAAAAGTACCATTACTAAAAATGCCCCGAGGACATAGAAAATCGGCCCCTGCCCCGGAAAGGTTTTTCGGTGTTTATGCCTCTCAAAATAGTTAAGAAGAGTATGAATGACTGGAATTTTATATTTCATGGAAGCAATGGAAAGGGCAACCCCAATCATGAACAATATCCATAATTCTCTAATACCTAGCAAACCCCACTGGATGGGTATTATCAGAAGCAATCCAAAAAAGAGATGGAAAAGTTGCCTTCTAAACTCAAACAGCATTAGCTTAGCCATTCATCCATCACCAGCTTTGAAACAATGATGCCAAAAAATGCCCCTGCAACTACATCGCTGAAGTAATGCACTTGCAGATAAATCCTGCTGAATGCGATAAAAACAGCATAGCCATACCAAAGCACCCTATATCTCGGGAGAATTTTTGACGCTGTATGCGCAAGGGAAAATGCAATGAACGCGTGGAGGCTTGGAAACGAATAATCAACAATGTTCAGCAGAGGAACCACCATGACAGAAAAGGGCCTCGGCCTCATAATGATTAGCTTGAGCGCGAACCCGATCAGCGAGGAAAAGAAAAGCGATAAGAAAAGGATGAACGATTTTCTCTTTTTTTTCAGGAGGATGACTGGAAGCAAAAAGAGCACCGACAGCATGATTGCAGCATTCCCAAGAATAAGGAAAAGCAAGCCAATCGGCCCGTATTGGATTTGCGCTATACTGCTTAACACAAAGTTATCAAGAAGGAAAGACACTATAACTAGTGCAATCCCAACAACTATAATCTCCTTGTTTTTCATTCAAACCATCTTCACGAATAATTGGAAGGCTGTCGTGCTAGTAAGCATGATGGCAGTTACGATTACACCTGCTATTATAACCCCAATAAGATTCGCGATTGCAAATTTTCTATATCCCAATCCCATCAAATAGCCAGCAATTGCCCCGGAGTAGCTTCCTGTTCCAGGAAGAGGCACCCCAATGAAAACCGCCAACCCCCACTCGCCGTATTTCTCAACAGGCTCTTTTATCTTCCTTTGAACGCGAAGGACATAAGAATTGTAGAGCCTCTCAACAAGCTTTATCCTGAGGAAAATATGTATGGCTTTGTCAAGGAAAAAATAAACCAATGGCCCCAATACAGCATTTGCAGCCACGCATATAAGGAAAACGCTTGTCCAATGCAGGCTTGTGTTGAGAATTCCATAAGGTATGGAAGCCCTCAGCTCCAAAAACGGCACAAATGTAAGCCCGATTAAGATAAGGATATCAATTGACATCTTTTTTTACTACCCCCGTAATTCTTTTTCCAGGCCAAATGCGCACGCCAGGGTATATGATTGCATTTTCCGCGATTACATTGTCGCCAATTATCGCGCCCATTCTCAGCCTTATTTTCCTGCCATTTATCTTCACTAATGAAGGGCCGCTTTTAATTGTTCCTGAAAACCTCACATTTTCGCCAATTATGGAATCTTTGACAACGGAGCCCTTTTCAATTGTTGCATTGTCCATCACAATAGAATTTATCACCTTCCCTTTGATTGAGCAATTCTTCCCAACCCTCTGAGGAGATATATCAAACAAATCCCATGGATAGCCAAATGGTTTCCAGTCCTTTGAGGCAACGCATTTAACCTTATGGCTCCTTGAGAATAAATTTATCGCATCCGTAAGCTCAATTTCGCCGCGCTTGCTCGCTTTAATCTTTTTTAGCTCCTTGAATATGCCAATGTCACAAACATAAAGGGCGCAGTTTGCAAGGTTTGAAACGTACCTTTTCGGTTTCTCCACGATTCCTGCAACATAGCCCTTTTTTAATTTGTACACCCCGAATCTTGAAGGGTCTTTTACCCTCTTTGCAAGCACTGCATACCTGTGCCTTAGGCACTTTTTAATATCGCCGCGCGAATACAAATCATCCCCCATCATCGCTATAAACCTATCGTCAAGGAAGGGCTCGGCCAGCATTAACGCATGCCCTGTTCCATGCTGCTGCTTTTGGTGTAAGTATACTATCTTCATCCCCTTATACCTCTTTCCCAGCTTTCTGGTTATCATTTCTTTCTTGAACCCGACAATAATTATTGCTTCATCAGCAATTCCAGCCAGTTGATCTAAATTCCTCTCAAGAATGGTCTTCCCGTCCACTTTAACCAACGGCTTCGGCTTGTTTGCAGTTAGGGGGTATGTTCTTGTCGATTTTCCTGCTGCCAGAATCACGGCTTTCATTTTATTATCTCAATATTTTTGCATCTCTCCCTAATAAATGAATCCTGCTTGATTATTTTGAATAAATCTTTCCTATCCGCTACTTTTCTCTTTATGTTTGCAAAAATCTTTTCCCCTCCCCTGAATGTGCTCTTGTATTTCTTCTTAAACCTCTCGACGTGAATCTTCTGCTCTACAGGAGGCCCTGAAATCTTTTTTGTCTTGGGCAGGGAACTTTCCTTCAGACGAAACACTGCTATTGCATCGCCCTTCCTGTCCCAATCCCACCTTTTCCTTGTTATTGTAAACTCGTTTTTCTCTATGATTCTGGCAATCTCTTCTACGCACTTCAGCAGCTTGGAGCCAACCACATCCGGCTTTCCTTCGACCGGGGAAATTCTCAGGGCAAGCGCATTTTCCCTGGGCTCATCCAGTATATTCCTGGCAATAAAATAGCTTTTTGAGGGCTTCTTCAGGAAATTTTTTGCTGCATCAACAAATGCATTAAACTTTTCATCTGAAAGCGCCGCAGCAGCATTCCTGTCTTTCTGGATTGGGTCGATTACAATTAATGGCGAGGTCAGCTTTGAAGTGTTCATCTCCTTGAAAACATCTTTGCCCTTGTAATATCCCTTTATGTCGATAATCTGCTTCGGCTTCCATTTCGCTGCCGCTTTGATTAGCTTCAGGAATCCGCCGTAATGTATGGTAAGTATTTCGCATACATACCCCGAAAAGCCCTGAAGATAGGATTCAGCACCATACGCCCCTGCGGCCTTGCAGAACTGCTTTGCAAGCCTAATCTCGTCCCTAAGTTTCTTGTGCTTCAGAACCCACTCCGCATGCAAAGGGCTCATGTCTGTTATGTTCTTTGCCATCTTTGCATTTCTGACATCAAGAATCGGAATTATCTCGACTGTGAATTTTTTTGCCCTAATCTGGAAGTAATCCCTGCTGCCATGAAGCCTTGCTATCCTCCCAAAGCATTTCTTCAGCCTCTTTTCAAGAATGTCTGCAAGAAAATCGCTCTTATCAGCATACTTCCCGTAGTTGAACTTCGCAAATATGTCAACATCAAATGTTTTGAGGTTTGTGCCTTTTGCCCCAGAGCCGCCCAGTATCGCTTTGCCCTCCTTGAAATTCCTGTTTATTTTTTCCAGAATATCCTTTACAATACCCTCAACTTTTTTCTTGTCCTCTGCGCTTGGGCTGATATCCGCAATAACTTCCTTCAGCAGTTCCATGCTGTTCCCGCCGTGATTATTCTATAAAAGGCTTTCTGTTCACCATAAGCTATTTAAACGCATTTTTCTTGGAAAAACCATCGCAACAAAAATATTCCTTGACACGAACGTGCTGATGGCTATAGCCCAGTTTAAAATAGACATATTCTCGGAAATATCGAAGGTTTGTGATTTCGGGCATGAATTTGTTGTAATAGACCGGGTGCATGGTGAATTAGCGGAAATAGCTGGCAGGCAAAAAGGAAAAGATCGCGATTCTGCAAAATTGGCAATGGCTATAATCACTGCAAAGAAAATCAAAATCTTGAAAGCCAAGTCAGGAGATGCGGACGAGTCCCTCCTTGATGAGGCCAAAAAGCACAAGGGAATTGTTGCCACGCAGGATTACGGGCTTAGGTCACGCCTCAAGGCGGAAAAAATACCCCTTCTCACAATGAGGCAGAAGAAGTATTTTGTTTTATACAAATAGGTGCTCTGTCCTGAAAGCCTTTAGCAGCTTAAGGGAGAGCGTTTGCGCTTATATTTTCAAGATAAACCCACATTTCCTGAGGGGACAATTTACTATTAACCGCTTTGACACGCTTATACCCCGAGGCAGCTACGCCCTTTGTTATTTCCTCTCTGTCTTCCGAAGAACAAACAACTACGGGAACCCCAAGCCCTCTTCTTGCCATTTCGCGCAAAACATCCTCCCCGCTCATATAAGGCATTTTCCAATCGAGAAATAACATATCTACCGGCTGGTTGGCCAGCATTTCCAGGCCTTCCTTTCCGCTTGAAGCGAGAATGAGTGTGTGCCCAGGCAATTTCTTCTCATAATTTCCCCTTGTGAAAGGCATTTTGAAAATGTCATCAATGTAAAGTCCAGTTGCCATGTTGGGAGGGGTTGTTTTATTCTTTATAAAAATAACCCCAAACTAAGCAATCTCACTCGCAATTAGAGAAAGATTTAAAAATGCCTCGTAAACTTCCTCTGCTACGATGTTTTACAGGGTAAATGCTAAAGACCACATAAGGGTGCCTCCGGACATTTTTAATCTTGAAGTGGAGGATGCAGTCCTAAGCATGGTCAAAAAGAAGTACGAAGGCTACATCTCAAAAGACATCGGCATAGTCGTAGATGTCTCAGGCATAGGGGAGATTGGCGAGGGCGTCATCATACCCGGGGATGGTGCAGCCTATTATGATGTTGCATTCGACCTTTTGACGTTTAAGCCGGAGCTTCAGGAAATCCTTTTGGGCAGAATCAAGGACATTGCTGATTTTGGGGCTTTCATGACCATAGGGCCTATTGAGGGCATGATACACGTTTCGCAGACAATGGACGATTTTGTGAGCTTCTCGAAGGATAAAACCCTTGCGGGGAAAGAAACAAAAAAATCCCTTAGAATAGGGGACAAATGCAGGGCAAGGGTCATTGCAGTCTCATACAAGGATGTGATGAACCCGAAAATAGGGCTTACCATGAGGCAGCCTTCTTTGGGTAGGCTTGACTGGCTCGAAGAAGAGGAGAAAAAGAAAAAATGAGCATAGAAATCAAAGATTTCTGGCTCATTGAAATGGGAGAATTTCAATGAAAAAGAAAGCAGCGAAAATAGGGTTTTCCGGTCTTTTTTTCATTTGCCAGGAGGCATTTTAAGATGAAAAAAAAGGTATGCAAGAAATGCAGGTTGTTTGTTGAGGGCGATGAGTGCCCTGTTTGCAAGACTTCCCAGTTTTCGACAAACTGGCAGGGAAGGTTATACATTCTGGATGCGAATAAGTCGGAGATTGCAAAAAAAATCGGGGTAACTGTAAAGGGGGAATACGCGATAAAGGCAAGATGAAAGTAGACATTATAACCAAAAAGGAAAATCCGCTCCTGAAGCGTGCAGAGATTAATGCAGTTGTCACATTTCAGGGCGCAACGCCTCCGGCAGCGGAACTGAAAAAAGCAGTGGCAATGACTGCAAAAGGCCCTGAAGAATTGATAGTCATAAGAAAAGTTGAGAATGCTTTTGGAGTCTCAAAGGCAAAGGTTAATGCTGTTCTCTACGAAGACGCAGCCTCGATGAAAAACTACGAGGCGCCTGAAAAGAAGAAAGCGGCAAAACCAAAAGAAGAAGAGAAAAAGGAATAAAGCATGGCAAAGAAAAAAAGAAAGCCGAAGAAGACAAGCACAAAATACAAGCTTTACAAGGTTACCGGAGATAAGGTGGAGAGAAAAAACCGGTTTTGCCCCAAGTGCGGTGCAGGAGTCTTCCTTTCACAGCACAAAGACAGGGTAGTTTGCGGCTCATGCCAGTATATGGAAAAGACTTCTAAATAGAGTCAGTACGCTGAATAACCAGTAAATCCTCGTTGGTAAGCTTCTGGCCCTTCCTTATTTTCTCCTCAACCGCCTCTCTCATTATCTTAAGAACGTCGTCTTCTTTCTTCTTCTTCGCTTCCTGGAATTCCAGGTTGTTTTCCTTGAGCAATGAGTTAAGCTCGTTGAGGGACTTTAGCCTTTCCTTCAGCTTTGAACTTAGCCCGGAAAACCTGGCCCTGCATTCCTCAAAATGCTCCATGCATTCTTTCTCCTTTGCCTTCAGCTCGTCAACTTTCCTTGAAGACTCAACCACTGCGTTATGATGCTCCTGGCTTTCCTTTGCTGTTGACTGTATCTTTTCGTGCGTTTGCTCAGCTTCAGACTTTAGATGGTCGATATCCCTTGACAAAGACCTGGATTCGGAAAAAGCGCCTTCAGCCTTCCTAATCTCCTCGAGCTCCTTTTTCATTTCCTTTATTTTCTTCATCATCTCCTTTTCCTTCTCGAAGGACATGACTGAAGTTTCCATGGAGAATTCCATCCGCTCAATCCTTTTCTTCAGAAACTGGGAGCTTTCTTTTCTGAAGCCGCTTTTCTGCAGGTTCAGCCCCTTAATCTTGGATATCTTATCCTTTATTTCCTGGTTAAGACTCTCCCTCGACTCCTTGTCGCCCTTGATTGCCGAGGTGAATTCATCTCGCTTTTTCCTGCTGTCCTTGATCTTAGAAATAAGGTTCCTGATTTCCGCGCCTAAATCCGATCGCTTTTTGAACCACTCTTCCTTTTCCCTGCCAGCCTCATTTAGCTGCGTTTTTAGCTGAGCTATATCTTTTCTTGCTTCATCAAGCTTCGAAAATAGCTCTTTCTTCTCTTCTTCTGTTAGCATATTGACCTTTCATTTGGAAAAGAAAAATTTAGCCGAAGAGTGCACCCAAGCCGGCAGCAGCCGCTTCCTCAGTCTTTTTCTCATCAGCCGCTTCCTTTTTCTTTTCTTCCTTTTTTGCTCCGCTTTCCGCAGCAGGCGCAGCAGCTACAGCAACAGGCACAGCAGCCTTTTCAATTGCCTCGTCGATGTTGACTCCCTCAAGGGCCGCAACCAATGCCTTAACCCTTGCCTCGTCCACCTTGACGTGCGCTGCCTCAAGCACCTTCTTCACAGTTGCTTCCTCTACTTTGCCTCCAGCCTTGTGGATAAGCATTGCAGCGTATATGTATTCCATTTTTTACCTCCGATTATTATACGTTCCCTTCCTGCTTCACGCTCATCATGCTTCTATGAGCCTTTGCAAGAAGCTCTTCAATAATCCCTTTGTCTATTATGTTCTGGCTGACTCCCAATGCCCTTGAGTCATTATGGGCCTTTCCAATCATTAGCTTGATTGTGTCTTTCGTTGGATACCCTGCTTGGACAGAAAGGTTAATCGACTGCCTTGCCGCAGTCCCCAATTTGTTCATGAATGCGGCTTCATCAATATCAAGCACTTCCGATGTGTATAAAACCCCTTTTTCGAGTGCAGCAACCAATGAAAGCCCGACATCCATTGGCTTGACATCGAGCCTTGCAAGGACATCAGCAACCTTCTGGCTTATTTTTTCGCCTTTTCTAGCCACAACAGAGTCTGCTTTTACAACAACCTTTCCGCTTTCAACTCCGGTCTTTATGCCCAATGCCCCAAGCTCGCCTATTATTGGGCCGGGTGCAAATGGAGTTGGGCCTGCATTAATTACAAGGTCGAATGGCGCTATCTGGCCGGCCTTTGCAGGCGCTTTGGACCTTGATTTTCTCAGGATTCTGGACAGCGAGAATGGGCTTTCTTTCGTGAACAGCAATGCTGGCATCCCGACAAGATTAGGCAGAATCTGCTCTATCCCCTTTGCCTTGTCCTTCGAGTTTTCAATGGCAACCTTCATCAGCCTGCGTTTTGTCATGACAAGCTCTATTTTCCCGCGAAGCTTTGCCTTCATCGCCTGAAGCTGAGGTGCAGGCAGGTTTTCCATGTTGACTGCGCCAACTATGGGATATTGAGCTAGCAGGCCGGAAATCTTCTTTACAAGCTCCTTCTTTTCCTGCGAGACGTGAGCCATTTAAGCAGCCCCCTTCTTCGTTCTCTTCTCTTCCTTTTCAGCAGGCTTGCTTCCTATTGCAACTGGTTTTCCCATGGTAAGCTTGACAATTGCGGATTTTATGTTTTCCTTTTCGCTCGGGAGCACTGCAATCAAGCCGTTGTAAATGGCAAGTATGTTTTCTGCAATCTCTTCATCCTTCATGTCCTCGCTTCCGACTGAAGACATCACAAAAAGGTCGTTCTTTGTTATAATCCTGGAGGTTGTCCTTAAGTGGTCTGCAAGCGCCTTCAGGTTTGCGTTTGGGGGCACGACACAGCCGGCTTTTGGGTTTGGCATTTTTGCTCTGGGGCCTAAAACCCTTCCAAATGCCTGCGCCACTTTCGGCATGATGTTTGCCTGCGCAACAAAAAAATCATATTCCGCGGCAAGCTTTTTTATCGCCTTTTTGTCATACTTTCCAAAATCATCAACAATGATTGTATTATCGCAAGCTGACTTTGCCTGGTCTAAAAGCTCTCCGCCCACAAGGGCGCATACCTTTGCCTTTTTGCTCCCCAAATTATTGAAATGCACATAGAAATCCACCTTCTGTTCGGGCTTCTTCAAATCAATCCCTTTAAGGTTGGCTATGAAATCAACCCCCTGCCTGAAATTCCTTTTAGAAGAATTATCCCTTGCTTCCTTTAAAGATTGCAGTATTTGTTCTTTATCCATAAATCCCTCCTAACTGTTAGATTAGTGATATCGGGTTAGGCTGTGGAAACAGGGTGTATTTATAAATGTTTTGGGGAATTTGGCTTTGCACATTAACTAGGCATCTGCACAATATCTCCCCACTCTACAATATATATAATAAAGAATATAATTATTTAAATATTCCCGCTGTTATTTTATAGATTATGGAAAGGAAAAAAATCTTGACAGAGACAGATGAGCAGATTAAGTTGACTCTTGAGAGGATTGATAAGCTTATTGAGAAAAATAAGAGATTACCGCTTCTTTTCTAGTTTCGCTTTTAACAAATTCATTTCACTATCCATAGAGTAAATCCTATTTTTCAATTCCTTATTTTCCAAGATTATCCCCTTTAATTCGTTAAGGTAATCCTCATTCTCCATGCTTATTCTATAAAGTTCTCTTTTGGAGCTTTGGAATTTGTACTCCCATATAAATTTCTCAAGTGTTGCAGTAGTGATAACAATTAATGCAAATATGCCAATAATTGTCTGGAGACTCTTTGGGGGATTAAAGTAAGTCGATACAACTAACACAAGAATAATCTGCTCCAAGAAAAAGACACCCATAAAGAACAAGGTAAAAAGGCCGCTATTCTCATTTATTATTGCCCTGTATCCATCAGCAATTCTTCGTATATGCAAAGACAACTCTCTCGAAAAGTAGCTTATGAATACTATGCTCAAAATTGAAACGATAAGTAGTGCTGATAAGAGTATCTCCATCTTTCTAACATTTATTTTGTGTATCCAACATGGGCATGTGCTCTTTATGAACTTTGTACGCCACTTGTCCGACAAAATCCAACCATAGAGGAAAATTACTGTGGTGGAAGTTAGCAGCCAAAGCCACTTTCAGAAACCTTTTTATTAAACAACCTTCCCGGAATCAACTCATGAAGTACGATTTGCACGTTCATACGCATTATTCGGGCTGCAGCTCCAACAAGCCAATTGAGTTGCTGAAGACAGCGAAAAAAAAGGGTTTGGACGGAATTGCAGTTGTGGACCACGGGTCAATCAAGGGAAGCATGGAAGTGGCGAAGCTAAACAAGGACAGGAATTTTACAGTGCTTAAGTGTATGGAAATCTCCTCAAACATAGGGCATTTGCTTGCCATAAACATTAGCGAGGAAATAAAATCAAAAATCCTATCTGAAATTGAAGATGAGGTTAGGGATCAGGACGGCATCTTGATATTGGCACATCCTTACTCCATTGTGCCCTTCCACAGAATAAAAGTTCCAGTTCGTGCAATAAGGGAAAGCCTTGACGGCATAGAGGCTTTCAATCCAAGGAATGGGCTAATTGGCAATAGAAAGGCGGCAAGGATTGCCCTGGAAAATAATATTGCTGTAACAGGAGGCTCTGATGGACATTTTCTGTTCGAGATTGGAAGTGCATATACTGAATTTGAAGGCAATTTGAAGAAAGCGTTAAAGAAAAGGGAAACAAAGGCAAAAGGAAAGATTGGCTGGGGGCCCATTGGGCTGATGCTCGGCGAAATAAACCGGGTGGCAAGATGGCGTTTTTAGCGGATTACCTCCTTGCCCCATTTTACCTCCTGCTTCCGGCCTATTTTGCAAACATGGCCCCTGTCATTTTCAATAGTACATTGAAATTTCTTGACATTCCAATTGACTTCGGGGTAAAACTTGGAAAAAACGAGCTTTTTGGAAGGAATAAAACCATAAGGGGATTTGTGGCCGGGATTTTAATAGGGATTATAATCGCGTTTGTCCAATACGTCTTTTACAAGAACGGCTTTTTTCAGTCAATTACTCTGTTGGATTACAGCAATTACCTAATAATTGGCTTTTTGCTCGGCTTTGGCGCGTTGTTCGGCGACTTGGCAAAGAGCTTCTTCAAAAGGCGCCTTGGAATTCCTCCTGGAAAAATATTCGTGCCTTTCGACCAGTTAGATTTTGTTGCTGGCGCATTTGTTTTTCTCTCGTTTATCTTTGTGCCATCCTTGAAAATTATCCTATCCGCATTTGTGCTCAGCTTTTTTCTTCATATAAGCCTAAACAGAATAGGCTATTTGCTAAAGATAAAGAAAAACAAGTGGTAGGATTAATCCAGCAGCAATAAAACCCGAGTTTCCGGCCAATATCTTCAGATTCATTAACCCTTTTCTCTTCGAAGAGTATAAAGCCCCGGCTGGAATCCCGAACAGAAAAATTATTGTTGATGCAGTCACGAGAAAGTCCGGGCTTTCCGAGGCGATGAAAAAAAGTGCTCCAAGGAAAATATAAGTAATTTTGCCTGAAGATTTCCCGCTCAAAAGGTATAGTGCAAATAAGCCAAGAAAAACAAAGCTAATCCAGTTCCCGACTGAAAAGTATATTGACGCAATTATTAAAAGCCAGGGGACAATCAGTTTCATCATCAGGAAATATTTTCTCAATGGCTTTCTCTCTTCCGGCGAAACGATTGAAAGAGTGATGCCGACCAGAATTCCGGCGTAAGAAATAAAAAGGGCCGATGCGTAGCTTAAGTCTATCATCCTAGCTGCCTTACCCTTCTCCGGTGCCTTGCCGCTTTGCTGAATGGGGTAGTCAGAAATACATCAACAATTTTCTTTGCCATGCCGAGAGGAAGCTCCCTTCCAGACAGGCATAAAACATTTGCATCATTATGCTCCCTTGAAAGCCTTGCTGTATGAACCCTCTCAACAAGCGCTGCCCTAACACCTTTAATCCTGTTTGCGGCAATCGAAATTCCAACACCAGAGCCGCACACCAAAATCCCCCTTTTTCCTTTTTTTATTTTCCTTGCAACCCTGAATGCAATATCGGGATAGTCGATTGGTTCTGGAGAAAATGTCCCTTCATCCTGGATATTGTATCCCCTCTTCAAAAGAAATCCTTTTAACTTTTCCTTTAGCCTGAAACCCGCATGGTCCGCACCAAGCAATATTACGCCCTTCGCCATTAATCAAGAACTCAGCTGTTACTTATTTAAACCTTTCTTTTGGCGGTATCCATTCTGAATGGCCCCACTGTATCAGAAGGTCAACCCCGTATTTGCTTAAATCAGGAACATCGCATGCTCCGAAGCAGGAATCCATCCAGATAAAAACTTCAGCATCAGTCTTTGAAGAAATCTCGTCTGCAATCTCTTTCGCCTTTGGCTTCAATCCGTCAGGCAGCTGTATGCAGACCCTTTTTGCCTTTGCTTTCTTTATTTCTTCAATTGCTCGGTTTAGTTCTAGGTCGTATTTCATATTTTTTCAGGTCTTCGATAGACTTCAAATTATAGATAGTGCCGAAAAATATGGAGCTAAAATCGACATTCATACACCCTTCATCATTGCGATAAGATGGCTGGTATGGGCCGACAACCGAAAAACCGCCTATGTCAAACACCATCCCTTTATGGGGATTTCCGTCTACAGAAAAAATCCCACTGCGAACATTAGTGACCGGACTTCCTGAAAGATACTCGTCTATGACAGGTTCATGCCTCATCTCAACTTTGTGGTTCATCTTTCCCTCCTCTGGGAAGGCGTTCCCTTTTTTCATACATTCCTGTCTGCGTGAATGGGTCCGGAAACCTGCCTTCAGGGTCTATTACTCTTTTGAATTCTGCAATCCTTTCTTTTGCAGGTTGGGTATTTATCCGTCCATCATAATAATCATCAATAAGGCCTACAACATATGCCGCGCCAGCAACCCTTTCATGAATACCGCTGCCGCAAAAAGCAAAATCAACTCGTGAGCCATTCCTGATAGGCATGCTTACCGTAAAATCCCCACCATTAACCCTGCTCTCTCCTTCTCTGCTGTATATTCCGGTAAGTTCCCTTCCAAAAGTATCTGAGATATCGGAAGGTATACTTAACAATAGCCTGAACCTCGGTCCAACTTGTTTGTATAAAAATGTTACATCCATCATTTCTCCATCTCTAAAAGTTATTTTCTCATTTGCTTACCTGGAAGCATGCGAATTTTCTCTTGCAAAAAATAATGGTGCATGAGCAACACTTTCTGTTTTCATCTCACCATGGCCACTCAGCTGATAAGGCCCGGTAAGCAGGAATTTGCCTTCTGGAGTCTTAAACTCAAGGAATGCAAAATCGTTGACTGACGACCCGTCATTTAATTCTAACGTGCCATAAAAAATGGAAAAAGGAACTTTTTTGTACCTCCCATCGGCCTTTTTATCCTGTATTCCCTTCTTTTGTACGCGCAGCTTTTCGTATTCAACCATCTCGTCAAATGGATTTGGCAATCCGGGTCCAATCTCCTCTTTAAACTTTTCAAGCTGGCTCCTTACCTGTTCAACGTCGAGGTTTCTCCTTGAAAAATTATATAATTCACTAATTACATATGCGGCACCAACAATCTGATTGGCATCATCGCTTCCCCCAACCATGATTTCAAGGCTTGAGCCGCGAATTTCGCCTATTCCTATTGTAAATGTTCCAAACGGAATCTCGTTCTTTCGGTAAGCCCCCTTCAGCTCATTAAGGCAGTAATCTTCAATCCCGGGCAAAACCGGTGCTGACACCACTACTCTGTGCTTTAGGTCTGATTTCTTCGAAGCCTCCGAATAGTGCAACTCCAACATCACTCCTCATCCTCCAGGTTTCCGCTGCCTGAACCTTCTACAAACAGCTCATCCATTTCGTATGAGCCGAGCGCCTTTTTGTTAATCATCTTGCTGAAATCCCTGTCTTTTTTAATCTTGCTGTGCTCCTTAAGCATCTTTGCGTGCTCAAGGTCATCATCCATCAATGCCATTTTACCACCCTTGTTAGTAATTGCTATGGAATAGGATGTAAAAAGGGAGTATAAAAATCTTTCTATTTTAACTACTCTAGAATGGTACTACCTTATCGGAATGCGGGTAAATCTCCTGCACTTGCCGCAATAAATTATAGCCCTTCCCTTCTGAATCCTTACTCGGGAATTAACCCCCGGCATAAGGAAATGATAGCAATGGCTGCAATACCTCCTCTTAAGCTCGCTGGGAATTCTAACCTTGTACTTCATGGCAATGGTGCGCGCAAGCTTTGCATACCTGTTTGAAAGCTCAGGATGCTCCTTGAACCGCAATTGCGCCTGTTCGAACAGAACCTTAATCCTTTCCAGTGCTATTTCCCTGAATTCGCTTGGTTTTTTTGAATATTTCCGCTTCATTGCTCATCAAGAGTGATAAACGTTTTTAAATCCTCTCCTTTTACCCTGCCTATGCTTCGCTATCTCAAAAAGCTTTTTCGGAATGAAGAGGCAAGAAAATTAAGCTTAAATGAGTTAAAGGCATTTGCAAGGGAAAGGGAAGAAAGCCAAAAAAATTTCATTAGCCGGGAAATCCGGAATGCATTTGGGAATATTCACGGGGAGTGCATCGAAATAAGAAACGCGATAAGGGAATTAAAGGAAGCGGAATTGCAGAACAAGAACATCCCTCCAAAGGCAGTAAGCATCATGGAAGGAAACAGGTCAGCATACATAAAGAAAGTCGAGCTTTTTCTTAAGTTTCTGGAAGGGGGTGATTATGAATCTATAGAGCACCGTTTTGGCGAAGAATTGGTGCAGTTTGGAAAATCCACAATTAGGCCATATAGCGTGCTTCAGGAGTTTTTTGCGCATGAATCTGCAAATGTATCCCGGCATATAAGGAAGATAGATGCATGCATGGCCGCTCTAAGGGCTGTGCGCAGTGAAGGCAAGCTTGAAAGAATTCAAAAGCTTGCGGAGAAAATCAATGATCTGGAAAAACATTATGGCCAAAATATGCGTATAAAGAATGAACTCAGCGAATCAGAATCAATAAGGGCATCTTTATTGCAGTCGTTATCGCAGGCCGAAAGGCAGCTCTCTGCGGAAAAAGAAAGCGATTCCTACCGCGAGTTTCTGGAAACGCAGAGAAATCTTGAAGTTATGGAGCATAAAAAAATGGGCAGGGAATCAGAGCTCGTGCAGCATTTTTCAGTGCTCGAAAGGGGATTAAGAAAATTATCAAAATCCGGAGACCAGAAGCCAATCAGCTATTACATCGAAGATCCCGTAAATGCGCTGAAGTCAGATAAAGAACTATTTATAATTGAAATTCTCTCCCGCTTGAACAGGGAAGTCGAAGATCTCGACCTTAAGGACAGGAAAAAAGGCAAGACGCTTCAGGAGATTAGTTTTCTGTCTTTTGACTACCTTAAAAGCTTTCTGGATGAACTCTCCGCAATAGAGAACAAAATCGAACTCTTAAAAACAAGCATAGGAAAGCACGAATACTTCAATAAGGCGCAAAAATTGCAAAAAGAAACGGAGGATTTAAGGGCAAGCTTAAGAGATTGCGAGGCTTCAATCAGGAGGCTGGATGATGAGCTTGGAGTTCCAAAAGGCTCTTCCATCAGGCAGGAAATAAACGAGCTCCTGAAGGAAGAAAAAATCATGCTTATATAGAAGCAAAAATTATAAAAAGAGAGAAAATTCCTGCCAGAAAATGGAGAACTTCAAAAGAACGGTAAGGGATGTTGCCATTGCAGGAAGGGCTGTCTTTCTCCGTGTCGCCTATGATTTGCCTCTCGACACATCAAAGGGAATTCTAGACCCGAAAAGGATTTCTGACGATTCAAGAATCAGAGACACCATTCCAACCATAAAATACATCCTTGGCCAAAAGCCATCAAAGCTTCTCATTGCGGCAGGCTGGCAGGGAAGGCCGGATGGAGAGGACGCTGAAATGACAATGGCTCCAGCTGCATTAATATTGAAAGAGCTGTTAAATGCCGAGGGTTACAAAATTAATGTAACCTTAGCGCCAAACTGCCTTGATGGAAGCAAGCCGAGAAGTGTTTACAGGAATAAAGATGAAGTGAGAAGCGAATTGGAAAAACTTGACTCCTCAACCATCCTTGTCTTCGAAAATGTAAGATACGACAAGGAGGCAAACAAGTGCGATGCAGGATTTGGAGAGTTCATGGCATCATTGGCAGGAAAAAATGCCTTGTACGTAAACGAGGCGGAGCCCCAAAATCACCGCCCTGAAGCAACTGTAAAGCTTGTTCCTTCGCTTATTGTTAAAAATGGGGGAGATGCTGTTTTTGGATTAAAATACTTTGATGTTATGGATAAAATTGGGAGCATTGGAACTAAATTAAGGGAAAATCAGCGCGGAAATTTTGTTTTTTTCCTTGCCGGCAAAAAGATAGAGGTTCAGCCTGGCATAACATCAAAAATTTCAGTTGCCCATGCGCTTCTTGACAGCATGAAGGCAGGAGACTGCATAGTTGTTGCGGGGGCTGTTACTTATACTTTCCTTCTTGCCCAGGAATATTACGATGTCATTGACATAAATCAGGTGGAGATTGGTGAATTGCTTAAGGAGGCAAATGAGAGAATATCAAATGAGACCAAAGGCATGGACAGCGAAAGCGCAACTAAGAAGGAAAATGAAATTAGAAATGAACTAAACCAGAAGATAATGTCTTTCATTGGAATGGACCAGAACGACATCTCCAGCTTAATCGGCTCATCCTTCAGGCGGAAAGGCCAGGAGGCAGAGCAGGCATTTTATGCTTACCAAGTTCTTGCAAAGTCAAAGGAAAAGGATGTTCAGGTGATAACTGCTTTAGACCATATAATCGCAAATGTGAAGATGAGCGCAGGCATTTTGCCAAAGGAATCCGAAATAAAAGTTTTTGACAATCCAACTGGAATTCCTGATGGCTGGTTTGGGGTTGCGCCAGGTCCTAAAACCATTGGGTTGATTGAGGCGCTTTACCAGAATAGGGATGGCATATCATTGCAGGCCGGCCCTTTGCAGATAGAGGATTCAAGGGTTGAGCAGGTTTCACAGGCAAATAAAAGATTGGGCAACATAATGAGAAAGGCAAAGGCAAGCGGCTGGATTACAATTGCAGCAGGCGGAGATACCGCAGCCGAAGTTGCGAGATGGCACAATGAAGATGCATTTTCAGTAATTTCAAACGCAGGCGGGGCAACCTTAGAACTCCTCGAAAGCGGAACATCCATCGGGATAGAAGCGATAAAGGAAGCTGTTAAGCTAAAGGCCTAGATTTCAGGTATTCTTCCACAATCCCCTCAAACTCTTCCATGATATTAATTCCTTGTAGCTTCCTGAATAATTTTCCATCCACAAAAACAGGGCATACGGGGTCTTCATTGTCTCCCGGCAGACTAATGCCTATATTTGCATTCCTGCTTTCTCCCGGACCATTGACAATGCAGCCCATTACAGCAATTTGTACATTTTCAAAATTACTATATCTCTTTTTCCACTCCGGCAATTTGTTTTCAATATGCTCATTCATCTCCTTTGCCATTCTCTGGAATCTGTCGGAAGATGTTCTTCCGCAGCCGGGGCACGATGTTATTGACGGCCTGAAGTACCTTATGCCAAGGCTTTGGAGAATCTCCTTTGCAACCTTGACTTCTGCAGTGCGGTCATTTCCTTCGGGAGTTAAAGACACCCTTATGGTATCCCCAATTTTTTTCTGAAGCAATACCCCTAGCGCTATTGAGCTGGAAACAATCCCCTTTATCCCAAGCCCTGCTTCAGTAAGCCCCAAATGCAATGGATAATCGGTAAGTTTAGAAAGCCTTTCATAGCATTCTATTGTATCATTGACATGCGAGGTCTTGACACTAATAACAATATTCTTTAACCCTCTTTCCTCAGCCCACTTGACAGACTGCAATGCGCTTTTAACCATCGTGTCAATTAAAATTTCCCTGTTGCCAGCACCCTTACTTTCATCCATCGTCTTTGCGAGCATTTTTTGGTCCAAAGAACCCCAATTTACACCAATGCGCACTGGCTTATCGTACTTTATGGCAATATCAATAAATTTGAGAAAATTTGAATCACTGCCTGAATTTCCAGGATTAATCCTGTACTTGTCAAGCGCCTGAGCGCATTCAGGATATTTCTCAAGAAGTATATGCCCGTTATAATGAAAATCCCCTATCAGCGGAATATCCTTAATCCTTTTCTTAATCTCAGGCACCGCCTTAGCAGCTTCGTCA
>DATDYF010000060.1:0-25620 GCA_035289105.1 Candidatus Nanoarchaeia archaeon | reverse complement strand
GGTGAAGGGGAAAAGACGAGGGAAAGCAAAATCAACGTCATGATTGTAATTGACATTTCAGAAAGCACGGGGCTTTCTTTCGGCGCGAGTGCAGCCATAGACGTGGAAAAGTCGCTTGCAATAGACATCTGGAAGGACATTAGCCATGAGCATCAAATAGGCGTAGTTGCATTCAACCACAGGGCATACCAGGTAAGCCCGCTCGGCCTTAAGGCAGACCATCCGGAAGCGGTGCTTAAGATAGCATCCCTCCAGGATACCGGCGGCACATTAGTTTATGCCGGCCTGAAAAAGGCGATATACGCACTGCAGGCTGCGCAGGGAGCAAAAAATATTGTCGTTATATCAGACGGCATCACCCAGCATCCGGAAAATGCGTTCAGCGAGGCAAGGGATGCGGCAAAGAACGGCATGAAAATATACACTGTTGGCGTAGGCGATAGGACCAATGAGGAGTTCATGAAAGCATTGGCCGCCGCCGGGGAAGGAATATACTACAGGCCTACCGAGAAGCAGAACCTCAAGCTCCTTTTCGGCGAAGTCGAGGAAGAACTGCCCGAGGAGGGAAAGTTAAGCCTCGTCATAACAAACCCAAACGAGTTTATCACAAAATCCCTTAGCGTCTCGTCGGTAATCTCCGGATATAATTATGTGGTTCCGAAGCAGATTTCCAGGGTGCTTGTCTCGACAAATACAGGCGATCCCATAATCACGACATGGCGGTACGGCCTTGGCAATGTCATCGCCTATACCACAGACGATGGCTCGATATGGTCCGGTTCCATGCTGGCAAAGGATAACTTTAAATTGCTGATAAGAATGATAAATTTTGCAATTGGAGACCCTTCCAGGACAATGAAAGCAGACATAGACGCCAAGGACACAACGGTGGGAGAGCCCACAACAGTTACTGTTATCGGCAGGGAGCCTTCAGGGCTTCAGTTTTCAAAAGCGGAAAGCGGAGTCTATATTGCCCAGTTTTCCTCAAATACGACTGGCTTCCATAAAATACTTGATGCAGTTGTTGGGGTAAATTATAATCCTGAATATGGCAATGTAGGCATGAATGAGGAGTTTCCCGACCTGGTTTCTACAGTGGGCGGCTCGGTATTTGACCCGAATGACATAGACAGGATAATTGAGACGGTAAGGAAAAACTCCCGAAGGGTAACTGTCCATACGGTTGAATACAAATGGCCGCTGCTCATTGCAATTATAGTTTTCCTTCTTTTTGAAATTTATGTCAGGAAAATACGCGAATTGAGGGCGTGGAGGTCTAGAAGATGAGCGTGATGAAACGGGATCTTAATTTTATGTTTCTTATCCTTATCATAGTAACCCTCATGATGTTTGTGGGCTTCAGCACCTTTTACCAGATGAAGTTTTACAACCTGACCGAGGACTACCGCACCAAGCTTGCCCAGCTTGAGAAGGTCTCAACAGAGCTTCAGCTCAGCAGGAGCATCCTCAACGAGACAAGCGTCGAGCTTGAGGTCAGGGAAGAGCGCGCCTCCGATTTGCAGGGCAAGTACGATAAGCTGAGGGATGAAAAGGAAAAGATTGAAGGGGAAAGGAATAGGCTCGAGTCGGAGCTTAACATTGCAAGAAGGGATTTGGCAGATAAGATTGCAAAGGTGGTCCAGCTTGAGAGCGATGTGGCGGCCAAGGTTCTCGAGATAGCGGCAAAAGCAGCCCAAATAGCCTCCCTGCAGACAGACCTTAACGATTGCGAGGAAGATTATGACATATGCAAGGACGATTTGGCAGCCTGCCAAGGGTAAAGCATGAAAGGATTTTTGCGCGTGATAAGGGAAGTCAACCTTGTAATAGATTCCATAATAGTGTTTGACATGCTGCTTAACTCCCTTATTTTCTTTCTTGCGCTCTACCTCGTTTCCGTTTTAATCGGGCTTTATCCATTCTATTCAGCGATACCTGCCGCAATGTTCTTTATAATCACGACTTATCTGGGTTTTGACCAGAGCAAGGCGCTTTTGGTGGAGCAAAAATACCCCAATCTCAACGAAAAGCTTCGTACAGCATTTGACAATGCCTACGTTGAAAATGAGGTTGTCGATGATTTGGAAGAGGAAGTGACAGATGACTTAAGGAATGTCAGAGTCTCCTCATTCATCGACAGGAAAAAGACAGCATACAAGACCTCCGCAATTGTCGCGCTTTGTTTTGTTATCCTGCTTGCTGCAGCATTCGGCATTAGGTTTATAGATGTAAATTTGCTGGTCAGCGAGCTTCCTGAGTTTCTTACTGCTGGCGCTGGATTAAGCCCGGAATCTGGCGACACCCCGGCTGCTGGTGCTGGCGAAAGCAGCGATATTTACGGGAAGGAGAAACTCGCGGAGCTTGGCGCGGAGGAGATTGAAATTAACCTTGCGGCGATGAACTTCGAGGTTTTGTCGGGCGCCAGCTTCAGGGAGCCGCCTGAGGTTGAGTTTGAGGAAACATTCCCCGACATAATCTGCGCAGACGACCCGGGGGGATGCGGAAACGAGCAGTACAGCGAGGAAAAGACTCCAGTTGAGCATGCTGAGCTGGTGAAAAATTATTTTTTGAACATAGCTAAGTGAGGTGGAAGGATGAAAAATTACAAACACATCTTTGACACCCTTCAGAAGGAGATTGGAAGGGTCGTCATAGGACAGGAAGCCATAATTGAGCAGGTGCTGATTGCCATGGTTGCAGATGGCAATGCGCTGCTTGAAGGATACCCCGGGCTGGCAAAAACTCTGTCGATAAAGACTCTTGCGGACCTTATGGACCTGAAGTTCAGCAGGATCCAAAACACTCCGGATCTTATGCCGTCCGACATTACGGGGACTTATATAATAGAGGAATCCGGGGGAAAAAGAAACTTCAAATTCCAGAAAGGGCCGGTATTTGCAAATATAGTCCTTGCAGATGAAATCAACAGGGCAACACCAAAGACTCAGTCTGCCCTGCTTGAGGCGATGCAGGAGAGGCAGGTTACCGTCGGGAATACAACCTACAAGCTTGAAGAGCCGTTTTTTGTATTGGCAACCCAAAATCCCATTGAGCAGGAGGGAACTTATCCTCTTCCAGAAGCGCAGGCAGACAGGTTCCTCTTGAAAATAAAAGTCGTTTATCCCTCATTCGAAGAGGAGCAGAAAATAGTGGACCTTTACACCTCGGGAGCGCAGATTCCAAAAATGCGGGTGCTTCTGAACAGGCAGCATCTTAGCCATTTGCAGTCTGTTTCCAGGCAGGTGCCAATTGCAAAGGACATTAAAATAAGGGCGCTTAAGCTGATTGAGGCAACAAGGGCAAAGAAGGATTTTTTCCATTATGGAGCTTCCCCAAGGGCATCAATAGGCCTGATATTGGCTTCAAAGGCGCGCGCCTTGATAAAAGGAAGGAATTATGTAAGCAACGAGGACATAGAAACGCTTGCATTTCCGATATTAAGGCACAGGGTGGTAATGAACTTTGAGGCAGAGCGAAAAGGGCTTTTGGTTGACGACGCGATTAAGGAGCTTTTGAAGAAAGTAAAATGATTGACACGGATTTCCTTAACTCCCTTGGAAGGTTCAGCCTCATAATCAACAAGAGGATTACCTCGAATTACAGGGGAGAGAAGAAGTCGTATTCAATAGGCCGAGGCATGATTTTCAAGGACCACAGGATTTATGCCCCGGGAGATGACTTTAGGAGCATTGACTGGAAGGTATTTGCAAGGACAGACCATCTGTACATAAAAAACTATGAGGAGGAGCGGACTGCGACCGTGCACGTGGTTGTTGACAAATCAGCATCCATGAACTTTGGCAGGCCGGTCTCGAAGTTCGATTACGCCTCAATGATTGGGGTAGGATTTGCCTATCTGGGAACAAAGGACAACTCGAAAGTCCAGTTCGCCACATTCTCAGACGACACCGAAATCTTCCAGCCCCGCAGGGGAATTTCGCAGACGCTTGCAATGGTGCAGTATCTTAACAGCATCAAGCCCCAGGGATATTCCAACCTGAATGACGCCCTTAACAAATACAGGTGCTATCTTACCTCAAGGTCTTACGTGGTATTAATATCCGACTTCCTTATAGACATGAAAGAAATCAAAAGCTGCCTTTGGCATCTTGCCAAGACTGAAGCAAAGGTCGTCCAGGTTTTGGACCCGGTTGAAAAGAACTTCAGCCTTGCAGGAGACTTTGACATGAAGGACTCCGAAACCAGCGTTAAGCTCCGCTCATTCGTAACCCCGCGCTTAAAGTCCCATTATCTTCAGGCCCTGGAAGCCCATTCTAAGGAAATAGAAAAGGAATGCCTTTCCCTTGGACTGGACTTTTACCAGATAACAACAGACACTCCAATCTTCGACGCCTTCTTTTCGATGCTCACTTCCTGACTTTCAGAATCCTGTTTATGTATTTCTGCCTGTCTGTGAAATTTAGCTTTGGCATTTTGGGCATTTTAATCATGTTCTTTGGCGAGAAGTAAGCAATAAGGCCGATGAGAACTGCAATCAGGATATACGGCGCAATCTTTAACCCAGAGCTTTTGAAGGCAGTCGAATGCCCTGTAACACCAATCAGTGCCTGGCTTACTTTCCTGGTTATTGGCCTGTTGTCTTCAACTGCAACATCCCTTATAACTTCTTCGTTGCCTGCGGTATTTTCAGGCATTGTTATGGTATAGACCCCGCCCGGAACTTCCCTTGATAAGTCAATCGTCTCGGAAGCGCCCGGCTCCAGGCTCAACTCCCTCGAAAGGATTATCTTTTTGCCGTCCCCTTCAAGAATGATTGTGGTTTCATTCTCATAAAGGACATTGCCTATGTTAGTAATGGTTACTATCTGGCCCTCATATTTTGATTCCAGCATTTCAACCCTCTTCACATAGAATCTGCCCTCGCCGCTAAGTCCGCCAACCGATGCCTTAATGGTGTAAGTCCCCGGCATTGCGAAGCTGTCGAGTGTAAACGCCGAGATAATTCCGGACATAATCTCAAGAGACTGCACGGTGCTTCCCGAAGAATCCCTGATTTCGGTCTTGACCGGAATCTCCATGACCTCCCTTGCCTGGTCGTAAACGGCAATTCTGAACTCAACCTGGTTTTTTGGCATGAATTCCTTGCCATTGAGTATTATCTCCATGCTTGAGGCCTTTGGCAAAAGATTTATTGGTATTATTATGGAGCCTTCATTGGCATCGCTGTCTCTTGCAGTGATGCTTAGCTCCTTTTTTCCGGATTTTGAGGTTGATTTTATTGGCAGGTTATATTCAAAGCTCCCCTCCCCCTCCAATGACTTTGTTTCATCATCCAGGGAAATATAAATTGTGGCGTTCCTTAAATCAAGGCCTGACTTCTTTCTGGCTGTGCCTGAAATTTTTATTGTCTCTGATGGCTTGTACTCAAGCTTGTCGGATACTGCATCTACTATAATCTCATTTGTTATTTTGAACTCAGAAGAGCTTCTTTCTGATTTCCCGTTGCCATCAAGGCTGTCAATCGCAAGCGCCAAATGGCAATCGCCTATGAGCGGCTGGGAAGCTGTATACTCTGGAATTGAAATCTGTGATGGCGAATTTTCATCAATTGGGGTTACAAAGTAAAGCACGGATCTTGAACTGCAGTCTATTGACGCCTTCAGCAGCCCGGGCTCGGGATTTTGAAGCAAGGCCTCAACCTGAATTTTATCTCCTAGATTATAATGCTCATTCAGCGGGCCTGCAAAATCCACATCTGCGTATGCGATGGGAACTAAAAGGAAAAAAACGACTAAAAGGCGTTTCATGGCGTTTATTCAGTATTATAATATTTATATACCTTGTGGTGTGTAGCAGTTTCGGGGTAACATAGTGTGGGCCATAAAAGCAAACTAAACAACATTACAACAAAGCTTAAATATTTCCACTGTATCGGTTTTTGCATGGACATAGATATTTTAAGAAGGGGCGTTGCTTACCGAACAAAAAAGGTGCTTGCGGGAATTAAATCCGCTTTGCTTGGAAGGCTTAGGCTGAATATATTGATTTTAATCCTAATCATTGGTATTTCCTTATATGCGGGCTATTTAATTAAAGGCGATAACGAAATGCCAACCGGCTTGGTGACCCTAAGCGAGGCGCTTGAGAATTGCCCAAAATGCAGCTGCCCTTCCGTTGAGCCGGAGATAATTGAGAAGGAATGCGCTAAACCCGAGCCTGCGGAACCCGGGTCTGCAGAGACTATTATATACTATCAGTGTGCCAGCGGGGTTCTTGTAAATGACACTGAATACTGCAGGGTAATGCCAAACATCACAACTCCGGATTATGGCTACACAGACGGCTTCACCCTTGCAATTGACGGCATCACATTCATTGTTGAGGACCAAGAGCAGGAGCTGTACAGGATTAAATGGATTAATTACACGCTTACTAATGAGGGGGAGCACGACATAGTCCCGCTTATAGAGGTTCGTGTGTATGATGAATGGAACAGCAGGGTTGCATCGCAGTATCCCCAAAAGGTAATAGGCACAAATGATGTGCTTACAGGCAACGAATACATAAGGTCAAGCGCAGTCTCCAACATAATATTCAAGAAACTTCCCAAGACTGTCCGCTTGGCATTGAAAAACAAGATGGATGACAACGGGGAAGGGATTCTTGCAGTAACCACAACGCTGGAATAGGGGGTTTATATGAAATACTTAATCTTTCTTGCAATACTGGCAGCATTTCTCATAATTGCATGCAAGCAACCGCTGGCTGAATGCCTCGAAAAAGGCCACGATGTCTTTGTTGCCGAATGTATTGCAGGATTGGCAATTGAGAAAAAAGATGCCTCGCTTTGCAGCAGCATTGCTAATGAAAATATCAGGAACAGCTGTATTGCAGATGTTGCCATCTCAAAAAATGCCGCTTCGCTTTGCAGCCAAGCTGGAGACTCAACAAACTACTGCCTTGCAAATGTAGCTGTGAATATGCAAAATCCCGAAGGCTGTGAGCAGATAGCAGATGCTTACTGGTCGGATTTTTGCCGTTTGGAGTTTTCAAAAAGCACGCTTAATGCAACCCACTGCGGGCTAATCGGAAATCCGTCATCAGCAGATGAATGTTTCAGCTTTATTGCTACAAACCAATCCAATCCCAAAATGTGCGAAAATATTTCGTACTCTTCGAGAGACAAATGTTATCTGGCTATCGCAACAAATATATTGAATGTTACAGTTTGCAATAACATAAATAACCTAGCCTCCAGATTTGGAAACTGCTATCAGAAAATAGCGAGGCTTTCCAATAATCCAGAGATATGCAGGCAGATAAGCATTGCTGAGATAAGGGAAAATTGCAATGAAATACTTAATCAAAATGGCTAGATTAGATGCTAGATTAGATATATCCAATGGTATATATTATAGAATATATTTTCTAAAATATACCTTAACCGTAAAATTTAAATATGATGAATTCGCGAGAGGGTAGAAAGAGACCCTAGGCTAGAGTCTCTGTATAAAAAGATAACGCTCAAACACGGAGGTGTTTATATGAGATTAAACAAGGCGATAAAGAGAATCGTTGCCTTAGGAACAGGAGCAACCATGGTGGGTGCAACATTCCTGGGAGCAATGGCAGCAGCTGACCTGGCTGATTATCCAAGCCCGTTTATTAAAGACGGAAAGTTTTCAGGCGTTCTTGTTGTTGGAGACAAGGCAGCAGCTGAAGATATTATCGGAGTTACCGATATATTGGGAAGCTTACAGTTCTCTGCAACCAAGAAGGTTGGCGGTACTGTAACTGCAGGTGTTTCTGTAGAAGGCGATTCCTGGAAGGTAGGCACAAGCTCCAAGAAACTGGAGATAGGAGAAAGGCTTGATGCAGGAATCAGCTATGAGACCTTTCAGAACATCACGAAGTTCATTGATGACACCGAGCTAAAAGCACTTAGCAGTGGTGAGGTTGTCACAAACAAGGGAACTGCGAAGTACAACCAATACCTGCGATTCAGTGCGCTAAACTCTGAATATGTCATTTTTACAGAAAATGACGATGATGTGCTTGCAGATTTCGTTTATATAAAATCTGGAACAACCATCGCAAAGTATGACATGGAGTTTACTTCCTCGCTTGACAGCGATGTTGAGGACAGCTCAGGAAACTCTGACACAACTGGCTTGTTCCTTGGAGACCTTGAGGATGAAACCATAACCTTGCTTGGCAGGGAATACTCCATGGTGAAAGCAAGAAGGACAAGCATCTCAAGCGACGACAGCGTAGAGCTTACCCTTATGGGTGGAGCTGTCAAGGACGTGCTTCAGGAGGGAGAGACAAAAACATACACCATCAGCGGTAAGGATTACGAAGTTACCGTAACGGCAATAACCGATTCCGCGCCGATTGTGGCAAAGTTCTCCATCAATGGGGAATCGACAAAGTCCCTTTCAGACGGCTCAACCGACAAGCTGTCAGACGGCACCGAGATTGGAGTAAGCGACATTATTCCAAACGAGGCAGGCGATGTAACGCTGGACTTAGTTGAGTTTTACATTGGAGCCCAAAAAGTCTTCTTGAAGGACACTGAGATTCAGGATGATGAGGAATCCTCAAATTCCCTTGAAATCGGTTCCGAAAAGATTGATGACGCATATGTTGTCATAAAGGGAAGCAACGACAACTCAACCGTCAAGATAGACAACATCATCATTAACGTCACCGCAGAGGATGACTTTTACGTCCCTGTTGGCGGCATGTTGTCTGAGCTAATGGACGAGGAAGGAGCATTGCTCGACTCTTGGGACATAGAATACAAAGGCCTGGACCCGTCCGTAAAAGTGGAGACTCTAAAAATAGCACCATCTGGGTCTGATAAGTACAACCTGGAGTTCGTTGATGGTGATGGCAACACTGCCAAGATACCAATTGCATACACCCCGTCAGGGACCGCGTTAGCATTTGGTGACAACGACGATGAGCTTATCATAAACCAAAATCAGACTATAAAGAAAGACGATTATTTCGTTGTGACTGATGAGTCTCAGAACGTAGGAGACAGGTTGACATACGCTCTAAGGTACAAGGGTTCTGACAAGAGGACAGAATCAAGCCCGCAGGTTAAGTTTGACAACCTTGGAACTGGCGAGAGGATTGAAAGGCCCTGGAAGTACATTAGCGCAGCCTCCGGCGGTGCGTCATTGCAGCTTGGCGGAGCCACTTACAACATTCTAAACGTAACTGGCGACGAAGGTAATGACTTCAACATCCAGGTTGACCTTGATGCTGATGGCACCATTGTTGAAGATGGCAGGGTTAAGATCACCTCAAAGGGTGGAGCTGAAATCGACTTGCAGAACATCAGCATTGGAGATGCGGTTCAGATTAAGATAGAGACTGTTGACACCGATGATTACGAGACATTGGCGCCTTCGGGAATCCATTTTAACATAACCGCAGCATCTGGTGAGGTAGGAATGGCCGAGGTTGGTCCATTAAACTACCAGACTCCGGAGGGTGAAACCAATGTCAACTACGCCTATACAGCATTGGGTGCAAAGATTAAGTGGGAGAACCCGACAAGCGACCCTGACACTATAACAATAGATTATCCTGTCAAGGCCCAGAAGACACCGCAGGTGTATGTAACAGCTGGCGTAACAACCACAAGTGTTGGCACTGGCGAGGCTGTTGAGTCGGTAACCATCCAGAAGATTGAGGTTGGTGCCACAAAGCTTGCATCCGAAGTAAGCGACCTTGCTGGACAGAACACCCTGATTGTAGGTGGTCCATGCGCAAACGCGCTTGCTGCAGAGGCAATGGGCAACCCGGCAGACTGTGCTGAAGGCTTTGAAGCTGGAAAGGGAATGGTACAGCTATGGGAACACGCCAACGGCAATGTAGCAATTGTAGTAGCTGGTATGACGGCTGCAGACACAAGGGCATCAGCTGCAGTGCTTGCAAACTACGGCGACTACGAAGGCGAGCTGACCGGCAAGAAGGTTGAGGTAACAACCGCAACCTCCACAGTCAAAGCTGTTGAGGCTATGGCGCCTGCACCAATAACTCCATAAATGGAGTTTCTTTTTTTCTTTTTATTTTCTTTTTCTCTGTTTTTCCGAAATTAATTTAAACTGAATCTTATTTTTGCATGTTTGAGGTGATTAGATGAAGCTCAGAAATCTGATTGTTGCAACGATACTAATATTCATTCTTGTTGGATGCGCGAAGCAGCAGCCTGTTGGACAGCCTCCACAGCAAGTTGGCGAAGAGGGCGTAGAGGGTGTTACAGAAGAGCAACCGCCAGCTGAAGAGGAAATTTCGGCAAAGGAAATGACAGCTGATGCCAAAGCCATCCTTGCAGGCATCTCAAAAATTACCTCCTATTCATTCTCGAACATCAATGGGGCTGTATATCTGAAGGGCGATAGGGCAAGAATAGATCTCTACCAAAACAGGGGCCGCACTGGTCCGGAGAAATACGATACGATATATCTCGACCTCAAGGCAAAAACGGCGTATGGAGTGTGCGTTGATGTAGACCTTTGCACTTATGACATGAGAAAGCAATACCGCGAGGTTGGTTACTCTGAATTTGATCTCGGGAAGCTGCCTATTGAGTATATTAAGGAAATTAAGTATGCAGAGATTGATAGCTCCAAAACCAGGACATTCAAGCGTGCGAACCAGCAGGCAAAAGCCTCCTTGTTCAAATACAAGATAGGGAATGTAAATTATGAGTCTTGGCTGGACAATTTCTATGGATTTCCCTATGAACTCTCAATGCTGGAAGACGACAAGCAATCAACAATAGAATTCAAGGATGTCCAGATTAACAGCGTGAATGATGCAGATGTAACGTTGCCTCCTTCGCTTACATCAGTCAAATAGGCTCGGCATAAACCAAATGGTCTTTCATTTTTGTTACCTTTAGCTTTGTTGGGCCTTTTGGAAGCCTTCCCTTGACAGAAATTGCCCTTTCCCTCGCCACTCCGATAGACTCCCCAACAAGGCGCCCGGGGCAAATAATGTCTGCTTTTACAATCTCTCCCCTGCGGAAAGGGTCCTTCACTAAATTTGATTTCTTTATCCCAAATTCCCCGTGCATATCATACCTGAGCTTTATCTCATGCTTGTCTTCCCACTGCCTTAACTTTTCTTCAAATGCCCCCCACGATACCGCCTTTACTGGATTCCTTCCAAAGCGATAATTAAGGAAATTCTGTATCATAAGCCTTGGCTGCCTGTCTAATAACTTGCAAAACTCGATGATTTTTGGAATCTCAGCATCGTTAATGCCAGGTATCCATACAGGCGCAATTATAATATCCATCTTTTCCTGAATATAAGGTATAATTCGTTTAATCCTGTTTATGTCGTAGCTTTTTGTGCCTGCAATTTTCTTTGCGGTTTCTGCATCCATGGCATTAACAGAAAGGTTTATCCTTGTCAACCCTGCCTTGGCAAGCTCGTCAACAAGCCTTTCGGTTAGAAATGTGCCATTTGTGTTAATTGAGATGGTTTTCACATTTGGTATTTTCGCAATATCCATAATAAGCTCAACAATCGGGGCATACAAAAATGGCTCTCCCTGGGTGCCGATATTCACCTCAAGCTCGCAATTCTTCAAGGCGGCTAATTTGCCAAGCTCCTTTACAAGGTAATCCTTTTCAACAACAAAATCTACAGGCCTTTTGTCCTCGTCAACAGAGCAGTAGATGCATTCTATGTTGCATGAAGTTATTGGCCTCACTTCAATGATTGAGGTGTCCCTGTCAACTATGCCAAATGCGATATGCCCGATAAGCGGAATGCCTGAATGCTGGTGTATATACACAGCAGGTTTGGAGTTAATCTTGTTCCTGAGATTTTGAAAACCGGCATGCAAAAGCTGGTTAAGCTTGTTTTGGGCATGCTTCTCAGACACGCCCCTGAACGTGATGGAGTTGCTGGCAACTGAAAACGGGCTTATTCTCCCAAGGCTTTCTTTTTCTAAGTCAAATGTAAAGATTTTTAGGAAAGTAACTTTGACTGCACCGCCAACTAGGGAAAACGCAAGATCTTCAAATCTTAAGACTGCCATTCAGCTATGGAACGCCCTTTCATTAAAAAATTTATGCCCTTTTTCTGGATAGGAACGCGTAAAGAGCCAAAACTGCTATTATTGCAGCAGGGCCAAGTATAATAAGCCTTTCCCTGTTTAAGCCTGCTCCAATAACGCTTCCAAGAATGGGCGATAAGAATTCTTCAGCCACAACAAATGAGCTCCTGAAACCATATATTATGTCGAGGCATGTGTACTGCCCCGATTCGTTGAAAGGCATTGGGAAAACATCCCCGCTCCTCAAATCTTCAGACAGCGAAATCCTATTTGAGCCTGAATAGCAGGCAATCTTGTGCCTTTTTGAGCCTTCCGCCCTGAAGTTCACAGTGCCTCCAGCCTTTAAGGTGTTATTCTTCGGTGTGATGGCGGTGTCGCTTACAATTACCTCAAGCCCTTTAACCTCTTCAGGAGTCCCTAAAGCCTCACTTGCCGGCTCTGCCTCTATTGGCTCCGGGGCCGGCTTTTCTTCAATTGTTTCGTTCACTGGCATCTCAGGAACCTCCTCTAAAACCTTGCAACCCAAAAGAACTAAAGCCAGTCCCAGCAGAAATATTGACAGATACCTCATTTTACACAACCAATATCTTCCCTTTTTAAAAATATTGTGTTTTTTCCTCGATAGGTTTTTATATCTCTCACACTACTCAGCTTTCATGGGGGAACAAAAGAACGTAATAATCACTTATGAGACTCTTTATGAGCTGCTGAGGCTGGAAAAAATAAGGCCCGAGCTGCAGAAGCTGGACAGGAACTTCCTTGAGGACTGCGCCGGCTATGTCAGCGAAAAAAAAGAGTTTGTTGAGAGGTCCGCAAAAAGCCCCTCCCTGTTTTCAGCCGCAGAGGAAAAAAGCACCGAGCTTCAGCTCGTGAACGTCAAAAAGATTATGAGGGAGCTGTATGAAAGAAGGGAAAAGAAGATAATCCAGATGGCGGTTGACAAGAGCAGGTCGCCTTCTGCAGTTATTGACACATCAGCTATGCTTCAGGAAGAGCTGGAATTTTTTGAAAGCCTGTCGAAAATGCTCTCTGCCTTTAGGGAATCCCTGATGGATGCTTCCTTTAACCCGCAGGAAAAGAAGGCTCCAAGCGAAACCACCATGGTAAGGTTTGTTCACCCTGTGCCAAAGTTTGTTGGCAAGGAGCTTGAGGTTTATGGCCCTTTCCAGGAAGACGACATGGCAAATCTGCCAACAGAAATCGCCATTCTCTTGCTAAATAAAGGCCATGCAGAGGAAATAAAAGGAACTTAATGATAATCTTTATAAAGTAACCTTTTTTCTCAGAAGATATGAAATTGCCAAAAAAGCTGATGAGGTACTGCAAGTTCTGCAAGAAGCATACGGAGCAGAAAGTCAGCGTTACGAAGAAAAAGGCTGCAAGCAGCCTGACGTACGGCTCAAAAGTTCGGGCAAGAAGGAGGGGGCGTGCCCGCGGCCAGGGAAACTTGGGCAGGTACTCAAAGCCGGCAATCTCAAAGTTCAAGATGACCGGCAAGAAGTCAAGCAAAAAAACCGATTTAAGGTATACATGCAGCGTTTGCAGCAAAACCACTGTGCAGCCGGAAGGGATGAGGGTAAAAAAACTGGAGTTCAAGTAGGGTGCTAAAATGAAAACAAACGAGCCTTCAAGCAAATTCATAAAGATAAGATGCCCGAAGTGCAAGAATGAGCAGGTTACATTCGGAAAAGCATCGATTGTTGTAAAGTGCCTCATCTGCGGGAAGGTTCTGGCAGAGCCAACAGGCGGAAAATCAAAGGTAAAGGCAAGGGTTCTTGAGATTCTGGGTTAAAAATGCTTTTAGTCAAGAAGGGCTTTCCGGAAGAAGGGGAATTGTTGATGTGCACTGTCACAAACATACAATACCATTCTGTTTTTGTAGGCATAGATGAATACCAAAAGACCGGATTAATTCATATTTCAGAAATTGCTCCCGGCAGGATAAGGAACATCCGCGACTATGTTGAAGAGGGAAAAAAGGTAATCTGCAAGGTTCTCAAGGTTGACACGGAAAAGGGCCACATAGACCTTTCCCTGAGGCGCGTAAATGAGGGCCAAAAGCGCGCAAAAGTAAACGAAGTCAAGCAGCATCAGAAATGCGAAAAGATAATCGAAATGGTTGCAAGGGCCATGAAAAAGGACCTAAAGGCATTGTTTGCCGAGGTCTCGGATAACGCATTGAAAAAGTACGACACCTTATACTCATGCTTCGAGGAAGTTGCAACAGACAAGGTAAAACTCAAGGATTTAGGCATAGAGGAAAAAGCTGCAAAAGCCCTGACCGAAGCGATAAAGGTTAGGATAAAAGAAGCAGAAGTTACAATAGGCGGCGAGCTTTTTCTTTCAAGCTATGCGCCGGATGGCATAAACATAATAAAAGAAAGCCTTAAGAAGGTTAAGGAGGTAAGCGATAAAATAAGCGTATCGTACCTTGGCTCAGGGCGCTATCAGGTAACTGTTACCGCTCCGGATTACAAGGAAGCTGAAAAGCTTCTTGAAAAATCAACCGAAGATGCCCTGGAATACATCCACGACAAAAAAGGGATTGGGGATTTCAAGCGGGAAGCAAAAGCATGAAGCATATAATGAAGTGCCCAAGCTGCAAGCTTTACACAATGAAAGCAACCTGCTCGGAATGCCGTGTTCAGACAGAATACCCAAAGCCGCCAAAATACTCTCCTGAAGACAAGTATGGCAGGTACAGGAGAGCAGCTAAACATGAGCACATGGAAGTTTGAGCAGACGGGGAAAAAGCCGCACTTGAGAAGGCCGATTCTGATAGAGGGGCTTCCCGGGATAGGCAATGTCGGCAAAGTTGCAGTTGATTTTCTGATTGACGAGCTTAAGGCAAAGAAGATGATGGAAATTTCTTCCTACACCTTTCCGCATTCGGTTTTTGTCAACGAGGATAACCTTGTTGAGCTGCCGACTATTGAACTATTCTACAAAAAATTCAACGGCAACAAAAGTGATTTGTTGCTTCTTGCAGGGGATGTCCAGCCGATAGACGAGGTAAGCTCTTATGAATTCTGTGAAAAGATGCTGGATTTGGCGGAAGGCTACAACTGCGGCGAAATTATCACCCTGGGCGGAATAGGCTTAAGCGAGGTTCCAAAATTGCCAAGGGTTTACTGCACCGGCAATTCCAAGGAGATGATAAAGAAGTACAAAACAAAGAGCGTTGAGGACAACCTTTACGGGATTGTTGGGCCCATTGTCGGAGTTTCCGGGTTGCTTTTGGGCATGTCTGCAAAAAGAAGGATTAAAGCCATTACTTTCCTTGCAGAAACATACGGCCATCCGATGTACCTCGGCATAAAGGGGGCAAGGGAGATACTTAAGGTTCTGGACCAAAACCTTTCGCTTCATCTTAACATTAAAAGGCTGGAGTCTGAAATTAAGCAAATCGAAACTGAGATAATGAAGAAAACAGAAGAGCTTTCAAACGTCACGAGGAGCACCGCGCTTAAGAAGCTTAAGAGATTGGGGAAAGAAACAAGCTACATCGGGTGATTGCTTGATAAGGGGTGTTAAGGCAAGGCAGGTTTTCGATTCAAGGGGATTTCCGACTATAGAGTGCAATCTCAAAACAGACAAGGGAATTTTCCGTGCCATGGTGCCTTCGGGAGCATCTACGGGCTCTCATGAAGCTCTTGAGCTTCGTGATGGAGGCGTTCATTACAGGGGAAAAGGGGTTCTGAAGGCGGTTTCTAACGTGAACAACATAATCTCAAGGAAGATTACGGGCAAGGCATTAAACCAAAATGAGATTGACCAGCTTATGATTAGCCTCGACGGAACCCCGAATAAATCCCGCCTTGGTGCAAATGCCATCCTTTCTGTAAGCATGGCCGTTTGCAGGGCAGGCGCCTATCATTCCGGAAAACCACTTCATGATTACATTGGAACTTTGGCAGGAGTTAAAAAAAAATTCATCCCTGTGCCATTGCTCAATGTAATAAACGGCGGGAAGCATGCCGGAATAGAGAACGATATTCAGGAGCACATGATAGTGCCGGTTGGCGCAAAAAGTTTTTCTGAAGCAATGATGATGTCAGTTGAAATTTACCAATCTTTGAAAAATACTCTGAAAAAGAGATTTGGAGCATCTGCAACTAACATCGCAGACGAGGGCGGCTTTGCCCCGGACATAAAGGGGCTGAAGGAGCGCCTTGAGATAATCACAAGAGCCATAGAGCAATGCGGCTATGCCAAGAAGGTTTCACTTGCACTTGACTGCGCGGCTTCAGAATTCTTTGATGGCGAGTTTTATCATATCCGGGAATCAAAATTCTCGCCCGGGGAGCTGGCAGATTATTATGAAGACCTGTGCAGCGTGTTCAACATCATCTCGATAGAGGATGGCATGGCAGAGGATGACTGGGATGGCTGGGCTGAAATGACAAGGAAGCTGGGAAAGAAAATCCAGATAGTTGGCGACGACCTTTTGGTCACCAACACAAAGAGAATAGAAGATGCAATCAGAAAAAAGGCGGCAAACTCTGCCTTGATAAAGCCCAACCAGATAGGCACAGTTACTGAAACTATAAATGCAGTAACGCTAGCGCACAAAAACAAATGGTCAACAGTCATTTCGCACCGCAGCGGGGAAACCGAGGACAGCTTTATTGCGGATTTTGTTGTCGGAGTTGGCTCTTCGCAGATTAAGACTGGAGCGCCGGCAAGAAGCGAGCGCCTTGCAAAATACAACCAGCTTCTCCGCATCGAGGATGAATACAGATTTCCTTATGCAAGGATAAGATGAAGCCGGAAAAGAGGGTCATTCTAATCATAAGGGATGGCTGGGGCTATTCTCCCAAAAAGAAGGGGAATGCCGTTTATGCTGCAAACCTTGAGCACGATAATTTCTGCCTGAAGAATTATCCATATACCATCTTAAAGTGTTCGGGCAATGCAGTCGGAATTCCAGAAGGCACCCAGGGCGGCTCAGAGCCCGGGCATCTTACAATTGGCGCAGGCAGGGTTGTATGGCAGCCGCTTGAGGATATAAACCGGAAAATAAAAAGCGGGGAGTTCTTCAAAAACAAGGTTCTCCTTGATGCGATGAGGAATTGCAGGAAGAAAAAATCAAAGCTTCACCTTATGGGATTGTTCTCGGACCAGGGCATTCACGGCACTACATATCATCTTTACGCTTTGCTTAGAATGGCAAAGCAGCAGAAACTGAAGGATGTTTTTATTCATTGTTTTCTCGACGGGAGGGATGTTCCTGAGAGAAGCGCAGAAAAATACCTTAAAGAATGCCAGAAACAAATCAGAAAAATCGGTGTGGGGAAGATATCATCCCTTGTTGGACGATATTATGCAATGGACCGCGACCATAACTGGGACAGGACCAAAGAAGCATATGATCTCCTGACGCTGGGGAAGGGATTTAGGGAAAGCAGTCCGATTACTGCCTTAAAAAATGCATATTCCCGGGGAGGTAAGACTGATTATTACGTAAAGCCAATATCACTCGCCAGTGCAACTATAGACAATAACGATTCAGTAATCTTCTGGAACTTCAGAAGCGACAGGACGAGGCAGCTGACAGAGGCGCTAACCCAGAGAAATTTTAATAAATTCCAAAGAACTAAAATTCCTAAAATCCATTTTATCTGCATGTCAGAATATGACCCGAAATTTATGCTTCCTGTCGCATTCTATCAGCAAAAAATCAAAAATAATCTGGGGCAGGTGATTTCCAAAGCCGGCCTGAAGCAGTTGAGAATTGCAGAAACAGAGAAATACGCGCATGTAACTTTCTTCTTTAACAGCCAGGTCGAGAAGCCCAGTAAAAATGAGGACAGGATTATGGTGCATTCACCCAAAGTCCCTTCTTATGACCTAAAGCCAGAAATGAGCGCTTATGAAATAACAGAAAAGCTAATCCCGGAAATAGGGAAAGAAAAATATGACTTTATCGTTGTGAATTTTGCAAACGGCGATTTGGTCGGGCATTCAGGAAAGTTTGATGCAGTCGTAAAGGCATGCAAGGTGGTTGACGAATGCATTGGCAGGATTGTGGAAAATGGACTGGAAAAAAATTACATAACAATTATCACAGGAGACCATGGAAATGCGGAAGAAATGCTTTACCCAAACGGTGAAATAAATCCATCGCACGGGACAAATCCTGTTCCTTTCATTCTTATCACCAATGATGAAACTTTAAAAAACTCCAAGCTCAAAAAAGGCCTAGGGCTAAGCAGCATCGCCCCAACAATACTCAGGCTAATGGGCGTTGATAAGCCAAAGGAAATGACAGCGCAGGCATTGCTATAATTCTAAATTGCGTCTTTTCTCTATTGCAACCATCATTGCCTCCACAAATTTCGCTTTTGGGTAATCAAACTTGACTTTTCCGTCGAGGGTTCTAATTGCAACTGTATTTTTCGAGACCTCTTTTTCTCCGATAGTTACTATCACCGGAACCTGCATAAGCTGGGCTTCCCTCACTTTTTTTGGTATCGACTCTGGGCGGTTGTCAAGCTCTGCGCGAATATCAAAATTCTCAAGCTCTTTCTTCAGCTCTTCAGCATAATCGTCAAACCTGTTTGCAACCGTAAGCAGCCTGACATGGACGGGGCTCAGCCATAATGGCAGCCTTCCTGCATAATGCTCGATTAGGATTGCCATGAAGCGCTCAATGCTCCCGAGCAGTGCGCGGTGAATCATGATTGGCGTTTTTCTGCCACCATCCTTGTCTTCGTATTCAAGCCCGAATCTCTCAGGAAGGTTAAAATCAAGCTGGATTGTTGCAAGCTGCCATGACCTGCCCAAAGCGTCCTTAATGTGAAAATCAATCTTAGGGCCGTAAAAAGCCCCCTCTCCCGGCTTTATCTTATATCCCAATTTCTTTTTCTTTAAGGCATCCGCAAGACCCTTTTCTGCCTTCTGCCACAATTCCTCGCTTCCAAGCGCCTTCTCGGGCTTTGTCGATAATTCTACGTCATAATCAAAGTCAAAAACCTCCTTGTAGATGTATTTTGTGAAATCCATCAGCTGCAGCATCTCATCCTCAAGCTGTTCGGGCGTTACAAAGATGTGCGCATCGTCCTGCGAGAACTTCCTTACCCTTGTCATCCCGCCAAGAACCCCCTTTATTTCATTCCTGTGCAAAGAAGCAAAATCCGCAATCCTTAACGGAAGCTCCCTGTAGCTCTTGAAGCCTTTCTTGTAAATTAGGCAATGGCTGGGGCAGTTCATTGGCTTTAATGCAGCTTCCCTGCCGTCAACAGAGATTATAAACATATTTTCCTTAAAATGCTGCCAATGCCCTGAAGTCTCCCACAGCTGTTTTCCGTAAATTAACGGCGTTATGACTTCCTTATATCCGCGCTTTTTGTATTCTTCGCGCAGAAACTTCAGCAATTCATTGAAGATTATTGCTCCTTTTGGGTGAAAGAATGGAGCGCCTGGAGAGATTTCGTCGAAGCTGAACAAATCCAATTTCTGTCCTATAACTCGGTGGTCCCTTTTTCTGGCTTCCTCGATAATTCTCAGGTGTTCGTCGAGCAGTTTCTTTTCTGGAAAGCTAATGCCGTATATTCTCTGAAGCTGCTTGTTTTTTGCATCCCCGTGCCAATACGCCCCGGCTATTTTTGTTAACTTAAACGCCTTAATATAGCCCGTGGAAGGCACATGAGGGCCTCTGCACAAGTCTATAAAATCACCTTGACTGTACGCAGAAATCTCACCTTCAAACTCTCCGAGCAATTCAACCTTGTAAGGATTGTGCTTGAAAATCTCCATGGCCTCTTTTTTTGACAATGCTTTCCTTTCTATCTTCAAATCTTTTCTAACGATTTCCTCCATCTTTTTCTCTATCTTCTCCAAATCATCAGGATGGAAAGCTGTGTCAATGTCGATATCGTAGTAAAATCCCTCCTCAACTACTGGGCCGATTGTCAGCAAGGCATCCGGGTATAACTCCATGATTGCCTGAGCCATGACATGCGCAGTTGAATGCCTGAAAACTTCTATGCCTTTCTCGTCTTTGAATGTAAGGATTCTAAATTTCCCGGAAGACTTCAGCTGTTCGCCTAAATCAAGTAACTTTCCATCAATCTCAGCGCAAATGGCATCCCTTGCCAGCCTTTCACCTATTGACCTTGCTACCTCAAGCGCGGTAATGCCCTTCTTGAATTCCTTTTTCTTCCCATCAGGAAACTCTAGTGTAATCATGGGCATGATTTATTGCAAACGTTATAAAAAGATTTAGGTTCTGAATGCAGAAATCTTGTCTTCAATTATTCTTAGAAGGGTTTTAATGTAAATTTCAAACTTAAGCTTTTGCGATTTCCAAACATCTAAACTAATGTGTTTCCCTTCATAACAAATCCCGTTTCTAAGCAAGCGCATAGTTTCCAATGTATTCCAGTCAAGCTCCCATTCTTGGTGCTTGACGCATATGTATGCATTAATGCATTGGTGGTTGGAGCTTTTTACCTTGTCAAAAATCAGCAAGGCATCAAGCAATTTTCTTAGTATGTCATACCTTGATGTGTAGAGGAAAGAAAAATTGAATTTCTTTTTTTCAAGCATGCCTTCTATATCCCGCAGTATTTCAATGCTGTCAAGCGCACTTTTATGCAGAGATTTTGCCAGTTCTATGTCAATATCTTTCCGGAACTGAATAAATCCTACAGCCACACAACTGTCATATGCCGAGTTCAAATCCTCAATCATGGTGAAACCTCCGCAATGTCGTGCACGCTGCCTTTCACAAAATAACCCCCGACTACATTTTTTATTAGGCCGGAACGGATTTTTTTTATTTCTTCCATAGTCCTAAACGCATGAACCTCCAGCTCCCTTCCAAGACCTTTCCAGACTGTGCCGAACTTCAAATCCTCGGGGTCGCCGTAAATAAAAACGTCGATATCGCTTTCTGTATTCCACTCGCCATTAGCAAAGCTTCCGAAAATCACAACTGCCTTAGCCTTTTTTAGGGATTGAAGCCTGCTCAAAAGCCCGGTTTCGAGCATTCGGTTTAGGGCGTAAATTCGCTTCTTGTTCTGGTAATCCGGATGGTCGTGGTTGGCAGTGAAATAAGGCATCTTTCCTTCTGGTTTGATATGCTGAATCAGGTTTTGTTTCATGAACTGCCTCAACCAGTAATTTGCTCGGTCTTCGCTGATATTCGCCCCTTTTGCAATATACTTGAAATGCCACTGCTTTGTCGGCTCGTTGAGGAACAGCTCCAAGACTGCCCTTTCTTTATGTTGAGTCATAATACTAAGGGTTATCCTTAGTATTTTTAAATCTTTCCAAGTGGTTATTCTACAACGAGTTCTCCTTAATAAGCATTCTCCTAGAATTTCCGGAAATCTTCCGGTCTTCTGAAGCAATATTTAAAAACCCCTAAGAGAGATTATCGCCTAAATGCACAAAAAGGGTGGTTTAGTTAGATGTAGTGCCATCTTTCTGATTTTCTTAGTTGTAACTATGCCCGTTGCCTTTGCAATGATTACTGATGTAAAGGCATACGGCGGCACAGACAGCATACCCGATATTGTCAGGCAGACTGATTTCATCAAGTTCACGGTAACAACGGATGCCGAGGTGGAAGCAGAAGGCGTATTCATGAATGACATTCCCTTTGATGTCTGTTCTGGAACGGAATGCCAGCTTTTGTATCCGCAGGCAGGAGTTACAGAATTTCCCCCGGTGTTTGGTTATACCGTTAAAATGTTTGACGACCAGAAGCAGGGGAGCGTTTATTCAGACATTCTTGGCCCTGAGATAACCTCTGTAATGCTAAAGGAGCAGACAGCCGGGAAGATAACATTTGACATAATAGTGAAGGATTACAGCTATCTTCGCACAGATACAGAAACTTGTGCAGGGATTGCCATTATCACTGCAATGGAAGCTGCTCCCTCAAAGGCGGTCTCACCGAAGGGATGCAAATTCGAGGGCGTGATAGAATTTGCAAATCAGTTTTCAGACGGCCCCCAAACCCTTACCTTTGTTGCGTTTGACAAGTTCGGCCAGCAGAGCACAGAGAAAAGAGTCAGGTTCACCGTCGACAAAACACCTCCTGAGTTTGTTGAGGGAAGCGCAAGATTGCTTGACGCAGTCGGAAGGCCTGTGACAAGGATTAAGGGGCAGGGCTTTGTTAATCTTGAGGTTGGGGTAAAGGGGAATGATATTGAAGAGGTTGTTGCAGACTTAAGCGATTTTGGAATTCCGGGAACCTCTAAATCCAAAGGAAACTGCTCTTCAGGAAAATGCTCCTGGGAAGTCCAGACATTTTTTGAAAGCTCCGGCGCAACCGAGATAAGCATCACCTTTACTGCAACAGATGTCAACAAAAACAGTGCAGAGTTTACTGCATCAATTCCGGTTGAGATAGATGCCTCGGGGCCTTCATTCTCAACCATAGAAGGTCCAAAGACAGCTGAAGGCGTTCTTGTTCTTGGCAAGGAAGCAATAATTTCAGTTCCCGTCTCGGAGGAATCTGAGTTTAACCCTAAAGACATCAAGCTCGACCTTTCCGACATAGGCGGAGGCGTTGTTTCTGCGGATTCCTGCAGCAATGGAATCTGCTATTTTAAAGTATCCGTTGCCCTTGCTTCCGGTGCTCGCGGCATTATACGCACAAGCCTGGATTCAGTTGACTCTTTTGGAAACCTTGCATCGAATTCTGCAGAAACGAGGGTTACAGTTGACACAGACGACCCTGAATTCCTCGGATATTCATACACTCCCAAATTCCCAACCATAAAGGAAGGGGTTCAGCTTGTCATAAATATCACGGAATTAACAACAATGCCCAGGGTTACAGTCGACGCATCTGAAATCTCAGACGAGATTTTCCCGGAAGAGATGGAATGCGCGCAGGAAAATGCAGCAGCAGGATTATGGCAGTGCTCTCTCCAGATAGGCAACCTGAAGAACATCAACGCGAAAGAAAACATAAAGCTAACAATATTCGACGAAGCCAACAACACAATTAAGCAGGAAGTTGAAATGGAAATATTCGAGTACGATGGCGAGGTTGAGCCGGATGTTTTTAGCGCATCTCAAAATCCGTTGGTTTTTCCAAAAAGCGTTGACCGTTTAGTCAGCTCGCAGGTAGAAACCGCGCTGTTCATTTACCCCATACTACGGCCAAAAGTCCCGGATGCAGAAGTTCTGCAAATGGGTGTTGACTGCTCTGAAAGCCAGAACCTGCTTGTAAGCCAGGGTTCCCTACTAAATGAAGACACCTTGGAGCCAATTATAGTTGCAGACACAAATCCTGAAACTTTTGGCCAAATAACGCAAAGCTCTGCAAAGATAAAATGCAAGCTCATTCTTTATGTAAAGGGCAACGGCAAGGTGTATGAAAAGCCGCAGGAAGAGGATGTCGAGTGCAGCTTTGGCCTTTACAATTATCCTCTGGGATACATTGATGAAGGCATTCAGGAAAAGATTGACAAACTGAAGCAGGAAGTGAGAAACCTTGATGACAGGATGGGCACAAGAAAGACAGCAGACGATGCCCTTGAAACAATGTGCTCAATAGTAAAACCCATAAATCAGCTTAATAATCTATTGCAGGCGCTTGGCGTTCTGCTCCAGGGAATTTACTGTGGAATAGACCCCCTTCCATTTTGTAATGGTTGCGGAACAGCAGCTTGGGGTTTTACATGCCCGGTTGTCCGTGAAACAAACAAATTTGTGAAATGCTTTGTGTGGGACCCTGCCCCAGTCCCATCCCTCCAGCCGTATTGTGGGGCGACGGTTCTTGGACAGCTTAACAAATGGGCATGCAACATCCACGAATGCAGATACTGCGACCCTTACTTCTTATTCGACACAGTCAGGTCTTTTACTAACAGAGGTTTGGAGGAATTGGGGGCTTATGAGGCCATACGGGGATGGTTTCAAAGTGGGAAAATAGAAGAGGTAGAAAAGGCGGGAAAAGCGGCAGATGATGCAAAAAAAGAAGCATATAGAACAGCAGCAGCATCATCAGAAGTGGAAAAAGATGAAAACGAGAAGGCGGACAAGGCAGTAAAGGAATATGAAGAAGCAGAAAAAGAAGCGGAGAACGCAAAAAAATCTGCTGAAGAGGATCCTAGCGACCAAAATAAAAAAGATGCAGAACAAAAAGCAGCAGCAGCAGCAGAAAAAAAGGTAGTAGCAGAAGAAGCAACAAAAGAAGCAATTACGAACAAAGCTAGAGCATCCGATAATGCCAAAAAGACAGGAGAGGCATTTACAAAAGCCCAACAAGAGTTTCAAACAAAGTTCAATGACTTATGGCTCAACACCCAGAGGGATTTCTTAAAAGAAAAAGAAAATGAAGGTTACCTCAACAAAAAAATTGAAGCTTTGGAAAAAAAAGAAACTTTGAACGACGAAGAGAAGCGACTTCTCAGCTACTATGAAGATATCCAAAGCGGCACACTCGATATAGAAGAGATACCACCTAATGATTTATTGCGACTTTGGAATGAAGTTTTTGACCCGATTGAGGTTTTGATAAAAGAGTTAAATCCAGCACAGGTTGCTCCAAGGGTTGATGTAGTATTCCCAAAAGAAGGCGATGAGTTTAACATTCCAGGGGGAACTAATGGCGTTGCTGAAGGAACTTACATATACAACGGTGTGATTTGGACAAAAGAGGGGTTGGAAGGACCAATAGGTGCAACCACAATGGAAAAATTAAAAACTTACACAGGCCAAGTTAGGGACATACGTGGAGTATATGGAAGAACGACTGACTTTATGTTTCCTTGGTACCAGCCGAGGATGGATAATGAGTTAGATTTAGACCCGGAAGACATTCCTCCAACATGGTGGCGGGACCCATATAAAAGCATCCATAATGCTGAGAATTGCTACTGCAACAGCGGAATAATATTTGCGTATGAAAAGGAAAAAAGGATTAAATGCGCCCAGATAAAATGCATCGAGGAAGTTTCAAAAGCAGGATTGCCAATCACGCTGTGCGAGGAGTCTGCAAAGGCAAGGCGCTGCATGTATGTTACAGGTGCTCCCTGGAAAGTGTTCGGAGACCAGAGTGATTTCTTCGGAGATTTGGCAGATGCGCTGCAAAAGAACATAGTCGATGAAGTGCTGGGAGTAATAGGATTTGTTTGCAGCATTAAAGGATACTCAGCAATGTTAACATGTACGGAGGATGTAGTAGGAACGGTATGTTCGCCGGTAGCGTGGACAAACACAGGCTGCTACGTCATACAGGCAGCACAGGGGATATGGAGCTATTATAATGTTATTGAAAATGGCTTTGTCATAGGCAGTCCTGAAAAGGATTTGGGGCCTGACACATGCTAGGGGATTGAAGGAATATGATGAAAAAAACTTTGCTTGTGATAGCAATAGCATTGGTGCTTGCATTTGACGTTATTGCATTGTTCGGCACGGAAAACTTTAACCCGAGAATTGAAGCATGGTACCAGATTCCAGATTATGAAAAGGATATCTGCATGAAATACGGCGGCAAAGACTCTCCGGACTCCAGCGTCAAGGGCGAGGCCTCCTTTATATCTGAAATCACCATTGCAATCCAGGCCTCAAAGCAGAAAGAGCCTGACAACAGAACCCTTTAC
>DATDYF010000059.1:0-27915 GCA_035289105.1 Candidatus Nanoarchaeia archaeon | reverse complement strand
ATGCTTTGAATCTGCGATTATGCCGGATTTTGCACCACCAAAAGGCAAATCTGCAAGCGCATTCTTGAATGTCATTGCCCTTGCCAAAGAAGCAACCTCTTCAACATTTACGTCAGAAGTCATCCTGATGCCCCCCTTGCCGGGTCCCAAGGCAGTATTGTCAATTACTGTAATGCCCCTCATGCCAGTTTTGGGGTCATAAACCTGTAGAACCTTTTCAGGTCCTAATTCATCATAGCTAACCATTCTGAGGGAAGGGAAAAGGGGGGATATTTAAAGTTTACCTCTTTATTTTTTGCCTTCCGATACAACAGCAATCAGCCCTATCCGTTTCTGGTACGTTACCTTAAGCCCCACTTTTTCAAAAAGCTTTCTCATCTCACTTGAGTTATGCATTCCTGCATTCCCCGGCTCAATCCTTTCCATAAGCCTATGCATAAAAGAAAAGAAAAACTCAGGGTCAGCAACAATAACATGGCCATCCTTCCTGCAAACCCTTTTCATCTCCCTCAGGCTTTTTTCCTGCTGCTCAAAATGATGAAATGCCTCGGTGCAGATTACATAATCAAATGAGTTGTCTTTGTAAGGCAGGTTTTGGGCAAATCCCTTTCTGAGCTTTGCACTATTTCCTAGCCTCTTTTTCGCAATTTTAAGCATCTCAGGGGAGAAATCTATTCCATGCAATTCTGACTTTGGAAAGCGCTTTCGAAGCTGCTGCAATGCATACCCAGTGCCGAATCCTATATCAAGCACCTTGATTTTTTCCCCTTTAACCCTCTCGATTGTTTTTCTCTGCAAATGCCTCAACCACGGAGTAAAAGGATGCCAGTCATAAAACCTTGCCACTTCCCTGAAAAGCTTCTTTGATTCTTCCTCCTTTCCCATTTTAATATTTCTCCAGTGTGCTTAAGTCGCCAAGAGGCAACCCAAGCTCCTTTGCCTTTAAAACCCTTCTCATAATTTTTCCGCTCCTCGTTTTTGGCAATGATTCAACAACCTCAATTTCCTTGGGATAAGCATGCCCTGCAAGATTTTTCTTGACAAATTTCTTTATGTCTTCAAAAAGCTCATCCGAGTATTTGTAGCCCGGATTTAATACAACAAAAGCCTTTATTATTTCACCATACAATTCATCCGGCTTTCCAATTACTCCAGCTTCCGCAATTGCAGGGTGCGCAACTAACGCAGACTCTACCTCAAATGGCCCTACCCTGTGGCCTGCGGTTTTTATTACATCATCAGCTCTCCCAATAAACCAGAAATAGCCATCCTTGTCCTTGAACGCCCTGTCTCCGGAAATGTACCATCCGCCAACAAAATAGCTTTTGTATTTCTCCCCATTCTTCCATATGGTTTTCATCATTGAAGGCCATCCTGGCTTTATCGCCAAATTGCCCTCTACCCCAGCTTTCAAAACCCTTCCATTATCGTCAACAATCTCCGCAACAATTCCCGGGCATGGCTTCCCCATCGACCCCAATCTGATGTCCATGCATGGGTAATTTGCAATTAGAATTCCGCCAGTTTCCGTCTGCCACCAATTATCATGTATAGGCGTTCCATACTCTTTCATTCCAAATTTTATCGCCTCTGGATTTAAAGGCTCCCCAACAGAAGCTATATACCTCAAACTTTTGAAGTCTTTTTCTCCCTTTAATTCCCTTCTTTCCTTCATAATCATCCTTACGGCTGTCGGCGCAGTATACCATACGCTAACATTGTATTTTCTCAAAATTTCGTACCATTTCTCCACTGAAAATGGACCTTCATAAACAACCTGCGTAACTTTGTTCGACCATGGCCCCAAAATCCCGTAAACAACGCCAGTAACCCAGCCTGGGTCAGCAGTGCACCAGTATACGTCATCTTCTTTCAAGTCCAGAACATACTTTGAAGTAAGGTGAGCCTGAAGCATGGCATAATGGCAATGCACAACTCCCTTTGGCTTTCCTGTGGTTCCAGAGGTGTATAGCATAAAGGCAAAATCTTCCTTCTTCATCGGCTTTGCCCTGTAATTATCCGATGCTTTTTTCATCTCCTTTTCATAGCTTATTCCCCCTTTTCCTCCAACCACAAAAATATGTTTCAACTTTGGCATCTTATTCTTAACTTCCATAACACGGTCAAGCAAAGAAGCATGTGTTACAAGCGCAACTGCCTCGCTGTGGCCTATTCTGTCAACTAATCCTTCTCTCGCGAATGCTGAAAAAAGCGTTCCTGCAACTGCGCCGTGTTTCAGGATTCCAAGGAAAGAAGTGTATAATTCAGGCACCCTCGGAAGAAACAAAAAAACCCTGTCACCCTTTCTTACTTTATATCTTTTGAGAACATTGGCAAACTTATTGGATAATTTCATTATATCTTCATACGCAAATGTCTTCTCCCCTTTCTCCCCAATCCAGATTAAAGCCTTCTTTTTTCCAAAACCATCTAAGACATGCCTGTCAACTGCATTGTATGCTGCATTTATTTTATTGCCCTTGAACCATTCCAGCTCCTTTTCTGCCTTTGAGATTGAGAAAGAAGAATAGAACCTACCATAATCCGCCATATTCGGAGTTCCTTTCAGCCCCTTTTTAGATGCCCTGATTACCTCTATTTTTTCCACTCCATTCCCCAAAGAAATCTATTTTATATTACTTTCTATGCTATTCGGCTTCTTCCTTAATGATAAACCTCTTTGTAAGCTTTTCCTCCAATTTTGAAACCTCTTCCTCAGGCATGTCTTCTTTTCCCCTTGTCACATGAAGCATATTCTTGTTGCCGCCACTCCACACATTCGATTTTAATGAAGAGATACTCAAGTTCATATCCGAAATAAACCTCGCAATCGCAGTCAATTGCCCCGGCTCATCACGCTTAACTCTGAAAAGCAATGCCTCATAAGATTCCTGAGAGGAGTGTGATACCTTTCCTTTAAACCGGATTCCTTTGAGGTATTCCCTGTGATAATCCGAAAGGAAAAAATCACTTGACCTATTTCCAAGCAAAACATCTGTAAGCCTAGGTTTCAGCGTAGCATCCACTTCACCCGCAACCAAGATTCGGTCGTAAACTCTTGCTCGACTCCCGAATTGCAGGGTATGTATGTCTGTGGTGAGTATGTTGTAGCCAGCCGCAAACAGCATTTCAGTAATATCTGCTAAAAGCCCCACTCTGTCATCGGATGTAATGCATATTTCAGTATACCCATCCCTAGGTAAGAGTTCGACATTAACCCTTTCCTTTTCTTTCGTGGATGTCAAAAGCCTGTATGCCTTGTGGAAAAGTTTGTATTGGCCGGGACCCAAGCTGAGGAGAAAATCGAATGGCGATTTTTCAAGGAAATCCTCAAAATCTGAATCCCTTCCCAGACTTTTAACAACATCATCAATTTTTAAAGCTAGGAATTTCTCTAAGCTTCCCGCATTACCCTCCAAGATGTACCTGAGATTGTGATACAGATTAGTTATCTGATTGGCATCCAGAACAGATCTTGGTTTGTCAAACTTAGCCATCGTGTCTGCAACTGTATACAGGTATAACCTCTTAAGTTGCTCGACGGTCCCGATTTCATCTGCAAGTTCCTTTAGCGAGGCAAAATCAAAGGCTATATCCAGTGTCGCGCGGTCATAAAGGCGATTGTGTATCTCCATGAGCCTTGCTGATTCCTCAACATTTATTCCTGCCTGCTGAAACCTGTTCCTATAGGCAAGCTCCCTAAATTTGTCTGCTCCAACCTGCAAATGCCCTTTCCACGGGTTGTCTTTTGAGACCCCAGTATCCCGGAAAAGGAGAGCTAAGAAAATGCTCTCTGCACTTTTTCCAAGGGACAAGTAGATTTCCTTCAATTCTCGTATGGTGTCATCAGATTTATCATCAGAATCCCTAATCATCTCGAGCATCGCAATGCCGTCAAGGGACTGCTGAATTACGGTTTTTGAATGGGGGAGTTTTTTTCTGCCCTCGTTTTTAAAGTTGAAGCCGTCTATGGTTGAAGGTAAGTACCCAAAGAGGGTTTCGGATTTGACCATGGCATCTAGCGTCCGGGTTATGTATTTGCCGCTAAAGATAGATTCAAATGCCTTTGCAACTTCAAGTAAATCGCCATCTTCAATCTCAAAATGCTGGGATTGCTTTGACAAGCTTCTTTTCAGGCTTGTGCTTATTCCCAAACCATATTTTGCAGCCAGCGCATATGCTTTCATCGCATTAATTGGGTTCAGTCTGCCGTCGTCGAGATAAATCCTGTTCTTTTTTATCTCAAATTCGCCGATTTTTGTTGGTTCCTTTTCATGGATGTAATTAACAAATATGCGTGAGAACTTGGAAACTATCTCTGTTGCCTTTCGGGCAGCCGCCATAACAATTTCTTCAGAGCTTTTTGTTTTTAGCGAATACTTGCTTACGTAATCTTGCAGAACGCATAGGTATTGGAATTTAGAAACGAATCTTGCTGTTTCCGGGGTAAGCAATTCCAAGTTTGAGTGGTAAGGCAAACCTCTTGAGTAGCCAGCATGCAAAAGGTGCCTTAAACCCTTAAGCACGCTCAATGCTTCCTTGTACTCTTCTTTCTCATTTTCAGTTATTATGCCCTTGTTCGCAAAATACCTCAAATGAGACCCGACCCCTCCGCCTTTAAACATTAAATACAGCCAGCTTGAGATGTTATCGTACCTTAATCCGCCGACGCTGTCTTTCAGGTCTATGAAGTTCCTGTCATGCTGAACGGAAACCGAATCATACCAATCAAAGATATCCTTTACAGTCTTTATCCTGTCGACCTCCTCAAAAAACCCTACTATAAATTCCGAATGTACTGTTGAGTTTCCACATATAAACCGCGATTGGATATAGGAATCTACCTGCTGAGGCTCTTCCAGCTCTCCGAACTTGAACGTGTTGTGAATTGGGGCTCTTTGCTTGACCTTCCCGTTATAGACGCTCTTGTTTATTTTTGCAGAAATTTCCAAAAAAAGGTGGTTAAAGGATTTTGCAACATCTGCTTCAAATTGGGTCATATTGTCCGCAGAAACCCACCTCATGTCAACATCAGATGCAAATGAAGGGTCATTGCGTGCATAGCCACCGATGAATATCAACGCGGCATTGAAGGGCTCATCGCCATGCTTTTGCCGGTATATATCTAACGCATACTCAAATATCCTATTTGCTGAGGCATTATAAAGTTCAACCAGTTTAAGGCTTGTACTGTTTGGATTGTAACCATCCTTACCAATCCCATCCCTTATATTTTCAAGCCCCCCGATTAGTGTTAAAGACTCTTTCTTGACAAACTCCTTCTCGTCCAATCTTGCTTCCAGCCCCATGGCACCAGGAAGCCTAGTATAATTTAAATACCTTAAGTTTCCACAATAACATTATGGACAAACTCCTCTTCGGCACAGCCGGAATTCCAATTTCCTGTTATGGATGCAATACTGAACGGGGCATAGCAGGAGTTAGGGAGCTTAATCTAGATGCGATGGAGCTTGAATTCGTTCACAGCGTTAATATTTCAAAGGAAAAGGCGCCTTTGGTAAAGAAATCTGCAGAAAAGAACAATATCGTTCTGACATGCCACGCCCAATATTACATTAATCTCTCTTCTAAGGAAGATGCAAAGATTTCAGCCTCAAAGCAGAGAATCCTAAATGCCGCAAGAATCGCAAACATGTGCGTTGCATGGTCGGTAGTTTTCCATGCCGGTTTCTATCATGATAACAGTAAGGAAAAAGTTTACGACATAATCGAGAAAAACCTAATGGAAGTTTCATCAACCTTGAAAGACGAAGGAAACAACATCTGGATAAGGCCTGAAACAACAGGAAAGCTTGCTCAGTTTGGAACAGTTGACGAAATACTAAGATTAAGCCAGGAAATAGAAAATGTCATGCCGTGCATTGATTTCTCGCATCTTCACGCAAGAAGCAATGGAAAGATAAACTCAGAGCAGGATTTCAGGCAAATTCTCCAAAAAGTTGAAGATGCCTTGGGCAAGAAAGGCCTGAACAACATGCACATCCATCTTTCTGGGATAAATTATGGCGAGAGGGGAGAAAAGAACCACCTTAATTTGCAGGAATCCCAATTGAATTACAAAGATTTAATCAAAGCATGGAAAGAATTTGGGGTAAAAGGCGTAGTTATTTCCGAATCTCCGAACATAGAGGGAGACGCAAGGTTAATAAAGGACGTCTATGATGGCTTGTGACTATGTACGTTCACAACATTGACCCGGTAATGTTTAACATAGGGCCGCTTGAAATAAGGTATTATGGGCTTGTTTACGTTCTCGCATTTATTGCAGGGTATTATATTCTGATGTGGTACCAGAAAAAGGGTTTTCTTGAGCTAAAAAAAGAGGATGTGGAAAACTTGTTGCTTTACATAATGCTGGGAGTTATTCTCGGCTCGCGGTTGGGCATGATTTTCTGGGAGCCGAAATACTACCTCTTGGACCCAATAAACATTTTTAAAATCTGGCAAGGGGGGATGTCTTTCCACGGCGGTCTTATAGGGGTTGTTGTAGCTGTTTACTGGTTTTCAAGAAAATACAAAATTAAGTTCCTTCAGATAACAGACATGGTTGTGATACCTGCTGTTTTTGCCCTTGCTGTCGGAAGAGTTGCAAATTTCATAAATGGAGAGCTATGGGGAACTGTAACAAATGTTTCATGGTGCGTTCAGTTTAAGGGCGCAGAGGGCTGCAGGCATCCGGTTGTGCTTTATGGGGCAATTGGCCGCGCATTTGCTGGCTTTATTCTGGTTTTACTTGCAAGAAAGGAAAGAAAAGCTGGCTTCATCTCCTTTGTCTTTCTTACCCTCTTGGGAATCGGCAGATTTTTCTCAGACTTTCTCAGGGAAGACCCAAGGTTTTTAGGGTTAAGCACTGGGCAGTATTTGTCTTTGGCAATGCTTATTGTGGGAATTTATGTTCTTGCGAGGAGTTACAGAAATGAATTAATAGGCATCTTTAAGTTTTCTCACAAAGCTGTCTAACCTTGCAACTTCATCCTTAATGCTTAATTTCTTTTCTCTTAAGTCGTTTATGTTCACTATGCACTGCTGCACTTCAAACAGCAAATGGTCGCAAGAAAAAGAAGAGGGAAGCTTTACCCCCACTTGCTCCCTAACAACCATATCTTACTGTCGATTCACCTATTTATAAGTTTTCCGTTTGGTTTTTACAAACTAAAATATCAAAGCAAATACTAGTATACATTTGTCATCAAACAGTGCCTCCAGAGAATAACACAAGGTTTATAAACATTTGACAGTACTGCCTTAAGGGGTGATTGCATGGCAAAGGTGATTATGGATTGCATTTTTCCGAAGAAGCTCATCAAGGAGCCGATTCTTTACAAGCTTACAATGAACCAGGGAGTTATTCCTAACATACTCAAGGCAGATGTAACTAACCAGCGCGGCTACCTTGAGCTAGAGCTTTCCGGCAAGAAGGAAAAGGTTGATGCCGCAATAAAATACCTTCGCAGCCTAGATGTGTCGGTGAAAATTAAATAATAAGGCTTATAAAAAAGAAAGTAACACTTACAAAAATGATAACACTTTGTTGCTGTTAATTCTGTCATTGTGCTAGTTGGGAGGGTAGCCAAGCGGCCAAGGCGATCGCCTGCAGAGCGATTATTCATGGGTTCGAGTCCCATTCCTCCCTTCCTAAGGGTTGCACCCGATAGACCCCCGCATCAAGTGGGATTTTCAATCCCACGAACTTGCCCAATCTTTAAATAACAACCAACAGCAACACCGATTTATGTTCAACACCCTTAAGACAGCATACAAGAAAGACCCAGCATTGCGAGGGATTAAGACAGCTGAAGTTCTGCTGTACCCGGGTGTTCATGCGATATGGCTCCACAGGATTGCCCATCCTCTTTATCGGCTCCACATTCCATTCATCCCAAGGCTCATCAGCCAGCTTTCAAGATTTCTCACAAAAATTGAAATCCATCCAGGCGCGAAGATTGGAAAGAATTTCTTCATCGACCACGGCATTGGAGTCGTGATTGGAGAATCAGCAGAAATAGGCGACAACGTCATGATGTACCACGGCGTGACCTTAGGCGGACATGGATGGTGGGCTGATGAAAAAGGCGCAAAAAGGCACCCAACAATTGATGACAATGTTACTTTAGGAGTTGGATGTTCTGTATTGGGACCGATTACTGTTGGAAAAAACTCAAAAATTGGCGCTCATGCATTAGTCATAAATGATGTGCCCCCTAACTCAATCATTGTTGCCGAACTGGCAAACAGGATTGTGGAGCTTGGGGAGGATGTTTCCGGCGAAGATATAAGAAAGATTAAAATACCGCCGAAGGAATGGTTTGACGAAAAATGGCAATAAAGGTCTACAACACTTTAACAAGAAAAAAAGAGGCATTTAAGCCCATAAATCCCGGCAGGGTTGGCTGGTATAATTGCGGCCCGACAGTCTATAATTATATTCACATTGGAAATGCCCGCAATGTGGTTTGTTTTGATATTATTCGCAGATATTTTGAATATCGCGGCTATGAAGTAAAGTTTGCTCAGAACTACACCGATATAGATGACAAGATGATTAACAGGGCAAAAGAGCTTGGAATCTCGGTAAGCGAGCTAGCTCAGAGATTTATCAGGCAATATGAGTTGGACGCTAAAAAACTCAATGTAAAGCAGCCCACAATAAGCCCAAAGGCAACAGAGCACATAAAGCAGATAATTATGCAGATAAAAAAGATTCAGGAGAATGGCTATGCTTATGAGACTGAAGACGGAGTTTATTTTGATGTTTCTAAGCTAAAGGGCTATGGGAAACTCTCGAGACAAAATCTGGAAGAGCTCAAAGAGGGTGTAAGGCACGAGCTGAGCGAGAAAAAGAAAGACGCATTAGATTTTGCTTTATGGAAAAAAGAAAAGCCGGGAGAGCCTTCATGGGATTCTCCTTGGAGCAAAGGGCGCCCCGGATGGCACATCGAATGCTCTGCAATGAACACCACCTACTTAGGAGATGAGTTTGACATCCACTCCGGCGGAAAGGATTTGATATTTCCCCATCACGAGAATGAGATTGCCCAGGCCTCTGCGTCTGGCAAAAAATATGTAAGATACTGGCTCCACAACGCATTCCTGAATATAAACAAGGAAAAGATGAGCAAGAGCTTGGGCAACTTCATGACAGCAGATGAGGCATTAAAAAGATTCGACCCGCGGGCGATAAGGTATTTTTTCCTTGAAACACACTACCGCTCGGAGATAGACTTCTCGGAAGAGAATATCATAAACGCAAAGCACTCTCTCGAAAGAATTGACAATTTCATGTTTGCAAACAAGGATGCAGGGCCTAATCCAAGGGTCAAGAAGATTGCCGAAAAATACAAAAAGGAGTTTACCAAGGCGATGGACGATGACTTTGAAACGCCAAAGGCAATTGCAGCAGTCTTTGAAATGATTAAGGGCGTCAACAAGATTGGCACCGGAAGGGAAGCCTATGATTTCCTTGTTGAGATTGACTCTGTCTTGGGGATTTTGAAGAAAGAAGAAGGAAAAATAAATGAGGATATTGAATCCCTGATACAAAAAAGAGAAGATGCAAGAAAGAAAAAGGACTTCAAAACAGCAGATAAGATAAGAGACGAACTAAAGTCCAAAGGAATTATTCTTGAGGATACTGACAAAGGAGTTAGATGGAAGAGGGGTTAGGATTCCCTCAAAAGTGTGTAGTAATGGCCGGTACAGACCCGACTGATGACAAGTGAGGCGACCTTTCTTTTTTTACGTTCTTCTCCACAACAGCAGAATCAACAACAGCCCAATAGTAGTCGATAAATTTGCTGACAACTGGATTCTTCAAATTAAGCTTGTACATCTTTGCCTTCCCGACAACCCTCGTTTGTACAATCAAGTTGTTCTTTCCGAACTCCTTCCAAAGCGACTTTAAAGTTGTGTATCCAACACCAGAAAATCTCGCGATGTCTTTCATGGAGTAGTCATACTCAGAATGAACTATCAAAAAGCTCCATACCCTGTTTTTAGGGGTATTGCCTTCTTTCTCCAAAAAAAGTGATTTTTCAGTCATGATGTTGGGTATATTCTTAGGGTATATAAATGTTTTTATTTTGACCCTTAAGGGACTATTTTTAGACCAAATGGTTAAATATGCATTGCACCCCCTTCATTCATGGCGCATGTTAAGAAGAGTGAATACATAAGGATTAGCAGGACTATAGTAAGGAAGCTTTTTGATAATAATTGTTTTGGAAAAGGTTCTGTATATATTAATGTCCTTAAATCAGGAATCCCGAGCGAAGATTTGGACAAGGTTGAGATTGTATTGGATGTATTAATCAAACAAAATATTTGCTGCAAAAAGAAAAAAGAGCACGGCTGGAAGTATTACCTCAACATGGACCGCTATGACAAAATCAGGGAGATAATAAAAGAAACCGGCAATAAATCTGTCATTCCCGTTTTATTGATGTTGTAAACAACCTGAAAAGAAGCGATGTCATTACACATCGGGAGCCCGGTTATGTTCGCCTGACCAACGGTAAGGATTGGTCTTAGGCAAAGACTATTAAACTCTTTTCTACTCCATTCCGCTATGACAGCACATTTGAGGACAGGGCCTAACATAGCACATTTAGTGAGAAAAATAGAACGAGAAGAAGAGAAAATAGGTGAAAGTAAAAAGAGCGTATCTACCTTAAAAGAGGGGATAAGAGCGATATACAGAAAGGCAGGCGTTACTAGAGAAACTTGTGATCACCCAAGTGTACTGCAGTACATGGGTAGAGTGACTAGCGATGGGCGCGGTGACGATATTGTATGTGGATATTGCGATATGTATTTGGGGAAACCTTACATTACCGAAGACCAGAGTATTGGAGAGTAACAGACCAAATATTTTACTCTAAATCTCCACAGCGCACTCCACATTCTTCTTTGAATCTTTAGGCAGCATTTTGTAAACCAGCTCTTCAACCCATGCAGAGTTTATTATTTCCTCCTTTATGCTGTCAAATTCCTTCTCGGATATCTTTCCGTCAACAACCATTCTTTTTATGGGGCTTTTAAGGCTTACATTCTTGTCAGATTTAGCCCTTCTCGCACTTTCAACTGCGTAAAGCACAACCTCTGCAATTTTCTCTGCCTTTTCATCATTCATACTTAAATCCGGCCATCTTGAAATGTGAATTGATTTTTTTCCTTCTATTCCAGCGTAATAAAGCTTGTATACTTCCTCAGTAATATGGGGCATTATTGGTGCCATCAATTTTAAAATCGAAAGCAAACCATGATAAAGCCCATACTGTGCAGATTCTCTCGCCTCTTTCCCCCTCCTATCAGGATTGTAAAGCCTATCCTTGATAATTTCCAGATAATAATCGCAAAACTCATGCCAGAAGAAATTCTCGATATCCGCCTTTGTTCTTGCGTATTCGTATTTTTCAAAGCTTTCAGTGGAATTTTTTATTATCGCTGACAATCTCGACAAAAGCCATTTGTCCACTGGCTCCAACGCTATCTTCTTTTTCGCATCAAAATCTTCAAGGTGCATAAAGCAGAATTTTGAGGCATTCCATAATTTAACAATAAATTTCTGCCCGGTTACCAAATCCTTTTCCATGAAAGGCAAATCCTCTCCTAACTTTGAGCTTGCAGCCCAAAACCTAAGCGCATCGGCAGAATACTTTTTTATCATCTCCTGCGGCTCAACAACATTCCCCAAAGACTTTGACATCTTCTTTCCGCGGGGGTCCAATGCATGCCCGGAGATTATAACATCCTTCCAAGGATTAGAATTGTAATGCAATCTTGATTTCACAACAGTATTAAAAAGCCAGAACGTAATTATGTCATGCGCCTGCGGCCTCAAGCGCATTGGGAATAAATTTTTATAAACTTCCTCCTCGCTGAAAAGCTCAACTGCAAGCTGAGGAGTTAATGATGAGGTTGCCCAGGTATCCATTACATCCGTCTCAGGTATAAACTCTGTTCCTCCGCATTTGGGGCATTTCTTTACCGGGGCTTTGCTTCTTGTAGGGTCTACCGGCAAATCCTCCTTTCTTGCAAGTATAACCTCCTCACATTTGCTGCAATACCAAACAGGAAATGGAACACCAAAAAATCTCTGCCTTGAGATAAGCCAGTCCCACTGCAACCCTTTAACCCAGTGGTCGTATCTCACCTTCATGTGCTTAGGATACCAATTCAGCTCATTCCCCCATTTGAGCATATCGTCCTTCAAATCCAGATATTTTATGAACCATTGCTTTGACGGAATAATCTCAAGCTCTGCCTTGCACCTCTCATGAACATTTACTGCGTGCTTTATTGGTTCCTGCTTTACAAGCAGCCCATTAGCCTTCAAATCATCTATAATCATCTTCCTTGCATTTTTGATAGGCAATCCTGCATATTTACCAGCAAGCTCAGTCATCTTTCCGTCAACTGTTATTGCAAGCCTGATAGGAAGGTCATGCGCCTTCTGCCATTCCATATCAGTTTGGTCGCCAAAAGTGCAGCACATCACAATTCCAGTTCCCTTTGCCGGGTCCGCCCTTTCATCCGGAAGAATTGGCACTTCCAAATCAAACAACGGCACCTTTGCTTTCTTGCTCTTTAGATTCTGATACCTTTTATCTTCAGGATGATAGAAAACGGCAACGCACGCTGGCAACAATTCAGGCCTTGTTGTCGCAATGATTAAATCATCCCCATCAACCTTGAAAACAATATCATTAAATGTTGAATCGAGCACTTGGTCCTGGCATTCTACCTGTGAAACTCCAGTCTGGCATTGGGGACACCACATTGTTGGAGCGTCTTTTCTGTACTCTCGCCCTTTTTTGTACAGCTCAATGAAAGACCTCTGGCTTATCCGCTGGCAGTGCTCATTGATTGTAGTGTAAAAAATAGACCAGTCGCAGCTCATCCCAATCCTCTTCCAGTCTGCAACATACTTTGGCCTTAGCTCATTTTCAAGCGTTTCAAGGCATAAATTTACAAACTCCTCTCTCGGCATATCCTTTGCCCTGACGCTCTTTGATTTCTCAATCAGCCTTTCTGTTGCCAATCCATTATCATCTGTTCCAAAAGGATAAAATACATTTTTTCCCCTCATCCTTTCATACCTTACAACAAAATCTTGCTGTGCATAAGAAAACGCATGGCCAATGTGCATCTTGCCGGAAACAGTTGGAGGCGGAGTGTCAACAGAATAAATCTCTGCCTTGCTTTTCGGATTAAATGCAAAAACTTTTTGCTCCTCCCAGTACTTCTGCCATTTGGGTTCTTCCACCTGAGGGTCGTAATTCCGGGGCAATTCCATTTTTGGTTGAGAGTTCCTTCTATTTTTAAATGTTAAGTAAAAATCAAAGAGCAAACACTACCTAATCAAATTTTCCCTTCTTCGCCAGCTCGATTATTGCCATCCTTATGCCCTTGATGTGCTTCTCGACATCCTTCTCCATGTCAACGCATAATTTGTGGCATTTTACATGGCCGTGCCTCTTTGCATCAGCCTTGGCATGCCTCTTTAAGTAGCCCTCAATCCTGCTCAAGTCGTAAAGAAGCCTTACCTTGTTGTAGTTGCAGTTGTTTAGCATCATACTCACCTCTTTGTTGTATTTATTTCTTAATTTTGCATTTTATAAACCTTTCCCCAGTAAAACGCTGTTTTCGAAAAGGATTTAAAAGGGCCCTGGCTCCCAAGCATTGGTGAAGCGATGTTTAGAAAAGCAGAGATTTCAAGGGGTACCTCAACTGACATATATTTTTCGTGTATCCCCGATGCAGATGGGACATTTGAGCAGCAGGCAAATTCCATTTTCAGCGAAATTAATAGCTATGCCATGCACATACTCTATGAAAGGATATTTCTTTCAAAGGCGGGGTTCGTAGGCCCAGTCAGGGAAGCGCGCGAAAAGTTTTACGCTGAATTTGGCATTACGCCTCCAGCCGCCTCCTATATCACGGCTCCGCCTGCAAATGGCGCAATGGCAGCGATGGTCGCCATAGGTGTAAAACCGGAAAACGATAATTCGCTAAAGATTACTTCATCCGGCGGATTCTATAACAGCTCCACAAAAGTTGAATATGACGGATTTGAGCAGCTGTATTTTGGCAATGCAGCTGGAAATCTGCATCAGGGCTTCGTTCCCCAGATGAGAGATTCGTTATTCAGGATGAAAGAGGTTATGGAGCAAAATGGATTTGATTTCAAGCGCGACATTGTGAGAACATGGTTTTCCATAACAGACATCAATGGCAGAAGATGCGACGGCAGAACTAACTACATGGACTTCAATGAGCACGTTCGCAGCCCGTTCCTGGACGAACTTGGATTTAAGGGGCAGTATTTTGCAAGCACCGGCGCAGGCTGCGGCGTTAATTTGGACCGCAGGGTTGCTGAGATTAGCGCTACCGCGTACAAGCGAAACGGTTCATTGGAAGTTATACCGATGGACAACCCGCTTCAAACCCCCGTTTATAGGTATGCTGAAGGAGAAAACCCCGACAAAGAAAAGGGCAATGTAAAGTTTGAGAGGGGCATGCAGGTAATTACGCCCTCGGCTGTGCTTTTCATTGTTTCAGGCACGGCAAGCATAAGAGGAAACAAAATAGTGGGAGATACGCTTGAGGACCAGACTCGCTGCACACTGGATAATCTAAGATGGCTTCTCGACAGCTACAAAGGCAGGCTTTCAGATTCAAAGATTGCCATTACCTATGTCAAGCCGGGAGAGGATAAAAGCCTGGTAGAGAGAATCATGGAAGATAACATGCCGGATGCCCCCCGCCTTATTGTTTTCAATGAGCTTTGCTACCAAAAGCTGAAGGTGGAAACAGAGCTTATAGCAGCAATGCCTCTTGATGAGTTCAAAAGAAGGAAAGGTTAATAAGATTAAACGCCTTCTATCCGCCTATGCTCTGGACAGAAAAATACAAGCCAAGGAAGGAAGAAGAGGTTGTTGGCCAGTTTATGTGTATAGCTAAGCTAAGAAAATTTCTAACCAATTTCAAAGCATCCGGCAAAAAAGCAGTAATACTTCATGGCCCAACCGGTTCAGGAAAAACATGCATCCCTTACGTGATTGCCTCTGGCCTTAATTGGGAGGTCATTGAGGCAAACGCATCCGATTTCAGGTCCAAGGAAGAGGTTAACAGCAAAATAGGCTCTGCCATGCTTCAGCGCTCCCTGTTTTCAGCCGGAAAAATAATCCTGGTTGACGACATAGACGCCTTCGCAGCAGAAGACAGGGGCGGGCTGCAGGCTCTGCAGAAGCTGATTGAGGCTTCTCCCTGCCCTTTTGTCCTTACCGCTTCTGATGTTTCCGACTTTAAATTCAACAGCCTGAAGAGAGTTTCAGAGGTCATTGACATGGAGAGAATTCCGGCAGAGGTTATTGCAAACCGCCTTAATGAAATTTGCAGTGCAGAACACCTAAAATGCTCATTTGAAAATCTGCGGAGGATTGCGCTGCGCTCCGGCAATGACCTTCGGGCAGCCATAAACGACCTTCAGAGCCTTTATGTCAGGGGCAATGAGGTAACAAAGGACGACATTGAGCTGCTTTCGGAAAGGGAGCGCACAGAAACGCTTGTAAATGCACTTACAAAGATATTCAAGACAACAGACATTGAAGTCGCCCTAAAGTCATTTGATTATGTAAGCGAAGATGCAAGGGAGCTGTTTTTATGGATAGACGAAAACCTGCCAAAAGAGTATGAGGGCATAGACATTGCAAATGCCTATTCAAAAATTTCAAAGGCGGATATTTACAATGCAAGAATCCTTAACAGGCAGTACTGGAGGTTCTTAGTCTATGTAAATGCTCTTCTAAGCGCCGGCATTGCAACCTCAAAGGAAAAGAAGTACAAAAAAGCCATAAGCTTCTCTCCACCGGGAAGGCTTTTAAAGATGTACTGGGCAGGCCAGAAATCAGCAAAAAAGAAGTCAATAGCTCAGAAAATGCCATCCCACGCCTCTGTAAAAAACCTTGTCAAGGACATTCCTTATTTAAAGGCAATATTCCGAAATGACAGAGAAATGGCTGCCTTAATTACCAAAGAGCTCAGGCTGGAAGACGAGGAAATCTCATTCCTGACTACTCCGCAATAGTTCTATCAGGGTATATGCTAAATATATACAATATGGCATAAGTATATATAAAAGGTCGCCTATATAGCATGTTAGGGGGGTGAGGCACTGCAGACTAAGGCTTTACCAATCTTGATGATGCGAAAAAAATCTCAAGAAGCCAGAGTAACTGCATGATGCAACGGATGACGTTGCAGCGTGAAATGGGGTTGGTAAAGCAAGAAATTACCAACGAGGTGATGCAAAAAAGCCTGCAGAAGAACCCCCTTCTTTCATTGTTTTGTTTGAGCAACCTATAAATACCTCTTAGTGTTTGGAACCTGCATGGCAGTAGGGTTATTCGTCGGCAGGTTCCAGCCTTTTCACAACGGCCACCTTTTTGACATAAAGGAAGCCCTAAAGGATGTTGACGAACTGATAATAGCGATTGGCTCTTCCCAGCACAAAAACACAAAGGAAAACCCGTTATCCTTTGAAGAGCGCGCAGAAATGATTGAGGACGTTCTGCTTTCAAACAACATAAAGAATTTCACAATCTTCCCTGTTCCTGACTACCAAAACGACAATAAATGGCTTAAGCACATTGAAACTTTGCTTCCCGAGTTTGACATTGTCTACACAGGAAACGACCGCGTTATCAGCATCTTCAAAAAACAAAAAATATACAAAGTAAAAAAGGTAAAGCTCCTGAAAGGCGTTTCAAGCACAATAATCCGCTACCTCATAAAAAAGAGCGGAGATTGGAAGCCGCTGGTTCCAAAAGAGGTTGCTAGTTTTCTTGAGGAAAACAGAATTGTTGAAAGGATAAAGAAAACTACTCAAACATCTTCCCGATAAAGCTTTTCTTGCCGGATTCCTTCTGGAATTCCTCCAAAAGCTCCCTCTGCTTCTTTGTCAGTTTCTCAGGAACCTTGACAACAACTTCGACTTTCTCTGAGCCATGGCCGCCATGCAACCCAGCAATTCCTTTATCCCGCATCCTGAAAATTGTGCTTGACTGCGTTCCGGCTGGTATTTTCAGCGTTGCTTTTCCCGTAAGTGTGGGAACTTCTATTTCTCCCCCTAACGCCGCAGTTGCAAAGTCAATCGGCACTTTTACAACTATGTCACTGCCCTCTCTTTGGAAAGTATCATGCGGCCTTTCATGCAGCACAACAAACAAATCTCCGTACGGGGCTCCCTTGCCTCCTGCTTCCCCTTCCCCCCTCAGCCTTAAATGCATCCCCTCCTCTGCTCCGGCTGGAATTTCAACTTCAATCTTTCTGCTTTTTCTTACCAGCCCCGTGCCATCGCATTCAGCGCATTCATTTTTAATGTACCTGCCCTGCCCCTTGCATTTGGAGCATGTAGATGTAGAGGCAAAAATTCCAAAAGGGGTTCTTTGCTCCCTTCTTACAACGCCATGGCCGTTGCATTTTTCGCATGTTACAATATCCGATTCAGATTCTGCTCCCAGGCCATTACACTTTGGGCATTGCTCCAGCCTCGGAACATTAATTGCTTTTGTTGCACCTGTTGCAGCCTCCTCCAAAGTGATGTCCAAATCGTAGCGCAAGTCATTTCCTCTTTGAGGCCCTCTTCGCCTCCTAAACCCGCCGCCAAAGAATTCGTCAAAAATGCCCTCAAAATCAAATCCAGCGCCCATAAAATCGCGGAAGTCAAACCCGCTGAACGGCTCTCCCTCTACAGTTCCGGTCTGGTCATACCGTCTCCTTTTCTCATCATCGGCAAGAACCGACGCAGCCTCATTTATCTCCTTAAACTTATCCGCTGCACCTGTCTCCTTGTTCAAATCCGGATGGTGTTTCTTCGCCAGCCTTTTGTATGCAGTCTTAATTTCCTCTTTTGTAGCATCCTTGTTCACGCCAAGTATTTTATAATAATCCTTGGCCATCTTACTTCTTCTTTTTCTCTTTGTTTTCTTCGTCTACCTTGTATTCAGCATCCACTACCTTTTCTTCCTCTTCGGACTCTTCTTTAGGTTCCTTTCCGCGTGCTGAAGAAGCCTTCTGATACAACTCAGTTGAAAGCTTCTGCACAAGCTCGTTAACTTCATCAAGCTTCTTCTTTATTTCCGCAGCATCCTTCTTTTCCGGCTTAAGCAGGACCTCAAGCTCCATTATTTTTCCTTTGAGGTTCTCAAGCTCTTTCTTCTCCACCTTTCCCTCATATTCCTTGAAGAGGCTCTTCGTAGTATAAACCAAAGAATCCGCGGTGTTGACAAGCTCTATCTCTTCTTTTCGCTTCTTGTCATCCTCTGCGTGCTCCTCTGCCTCCTGCTGCATTCTCTTCACTTCATCCTCGCTTAGCTTCTGGGACGCAGTAATCTTTATTGACTGCTCCTTTCCTGTCCCAAGGTCCTTTGCGCTTACATGAACAATGCCATTTGCATCTATATCAAAAGCAACCTCAATCTGCGGAATCCCGCGGGGCGCAGGTGGAATTCCAACTAAATCAAATCTCCCAAGGCTTTTGTTGTCATTAGCCATTGGCCTTTCTCCCTGAAGCACATTAATCGTGACTGCAGTCTGGTTGTCAGCCGCAGTGCTGAATATCTGGCTCTTCTTTGTCGGAATGGTTGTGTTCCTAGTAATCAGGGATGTGGAAACTCCGCCTAGCGTCTCTATCCCCAATGTCAATGGGGTGACATCCAGCAATAAGATATCCTTAACCTCTCCTGCCAGCACTCCTGCCTGAATCGCGGCACCCTGCGCAACGCACTCCATTGGATCCACGCCGCGCTCTGCCTTCTTTCCTATGTAATCTTCAACAAATTTCCTGACAATTGGCATCCTCGTTGGGCCTCCAACAAGTATAACCTTGTCAAGGTCATGCGGCGTAACCTTGGCGTCTTTGATTGACTGCTCCAAGGGCATTTTGCATCTCCTGACTATCGGCTCAACAAGGCTTTCCAGCTTGCTTCTTGTAAGCTTCATGGTTAAGTGCTTTGGCCCTTCATCGGTCGCAGTAATAAATGGCAAGTTGATTTCAGTCTCCATTGTGGTAGAGAGCTCTATCTTTGCCCTTTCAGCCGCTTCTTTTATGCGCTGCATTGCGGTTGCATCTTTTTTCAGGTCTATGCCTTCCTGCCCCTTAAAATCCTTCGCGATATAATCAACAACTGCAGCATCCATGTCCGTGCCGCCGAGCTGTGTATCTCCGGAAGTTGATTTCACCTCAAACACACCCTCTCCAAATTCCATTATGGTGCAGTCCAATGTTCCGCCGCCAAGGTCAAACACAAGAATCTTGATGTTTTGGTGCGATTTGTCAAGGCCGTATGCAAGCGATGCGGCAGTTGGCTCGTTTATGATTCTTACAACTTCTAATCCTGCAATTGTGCCCGCATCCTTTGTTGCCTGCCTTTGATTGTCATCAAAATAGGCAGGAACTGTGATTACCGCCTTTGAGACAGGCTCCCCGATAAATTCCTCCGCATCCTTCTTAATCTTCTGCAGTATAAATGCAGAAATCTGCTGGGGGGTGTATTCTCTGCCGTTTATTTTGTAAACATGCGTAGTTCCCATCTTTCTTTTTGCAGCTGTGATTGTCCTTTCCGGATTTGAAATTGCCTGCCTTCTTGCCGGCTCGCCAACAAGCATAGCTCCATCTTTGGTGAACGCAACAACGCTCGGAAATGCCTTCCCGTACTGCGTTACTCCTTCTGCGCTCGGCACTATTACCGGCTTTCCTGCCTGCAGCACTGAAGCTGCTGAATTTGATGTTCCCAAATCAATTCCAATTATCTTTTCTTTCTTTGCCATCTTTTCACCTTACCCAAAATAAGTGGGTACCTCCGTCTTTTCTTCCTCTGTTGTCTTCGGTTTCTTCTCAAAATGTTTTATTTGCTTTGGCTTTTCTATCTTGCCGTATTCCTTCTCGTATTTCCTTATGATTTCCCCAAGAAGCTGGTGAATTTTCTTGGCATGGTAAGGGTCCGCAAGCACCACATTGTGCTTCAGGTTTATTGACGCCTTTAGTTTTGACCTCGGGTCAATTCTCGGAGTAATGCACTTGAAATCGAATATAAACTGCAATGGATTGAAGTTTATAGACAGCTCATGCGCAAAAAATGCATCGCCGTCCACAATGCTCATGTTGATTCTTTCATCTGTCATTTAATCACCTTTTTTAGCTAAAGCTTCGTTTCTAAGCACATCAACCCTTTCATGCGTTAATACCTGTGATTCTTTTTTTCTTGGAATGATTTCAACAACTTCAAGCAGCTTTGTCAGCTTGTTCAGCTGAAACTTGTCATATTGCTTGATGCTTCCCAGCGCCTCATAAATGCTGTATCCATCTGTTACCAGGTCAACTTCTGAGCTCTTGCACATTATCAGCGTGCCTGTCTTGTCGTCATCCGAGATTAAAAACCTCAGTATTGTCCCGGGCGACACAAACAGCTTCTTTTTCATTCCTTCCATCATTTCACCCTCCCGGCCTTGACAAACATCTCATAATCCTTCCTCGTTTTTTCACTGCCAATAATGCAGTTTTCTGCAAACCAAACCATTAAATCCTCGCCGTAATCCTTGCACCCCATTGCAAGCCTGCACTGCAACGGCTTCGCTTCATGTATCCTGCATCTTTCTTCTTCAAAAAACATGCATCTGCCGTACGGCTTTCCGTTTCTTATCACCTTTGGCCGCAGGAATGTTTTTCCAAACTGCTCCGTTTCTTCCAGATATTTTTCTTCCAGCTCTTTTTCTGTAACTCCCAAAAACTTTGCAAGCTTCTTTGCGTCCTCCCCTATGAGTATGCCGCTTCCAAACTTGCATCCGTGCCTACAGGCCTCGCAGCTGCAATTATGCACAAACTTCTCCACCTCTTTAAGCTTCATGCCTTGTATCATTTCTTGCAAACCTTCACCTTGCTGTGGCGTATTATTGCCTCTCCGATTTTATATCCCTTCTGAAGCTCCCCAACTATGATGTCTTCATCGGTGTCGCATTTTTCGTGAAGCAGCACCTCATGCAGATAAGGGTCAAATTTTTTGCCAATGCACCCTATATGCTGCAGCCCCTCTTTCTGCAAAACTGACTGGAACTCTGCAAATATCATCTCAACCCCTTTTACAAATGCCTCTTTTTCCTTGTTCTGCAATGCAAGCTCAATTTGGTCCAGTACCGGAAGCAGGCTCCTGACAAGCTCCACCTTCCCTCTTTTGAAGTCATCTTCCTTTTTTGATTCAACCCATTTCTTGTAATTCTCAAAATCCGCCTGGAGCCGCTGGAGCGTTTCCTTCAACTCCTCTTCATGCTCTTCCTTCTTTTCCGGCTTTTTCTTATCCATTTTCTTGTTGACCTTAAGTCAACGAATAATTAGTTAAGGTTAACAAGTATTTAAATCTTTCGGGAAATATTTAAATAGTCATTCCAATAATTAGTGTTCATGGCAGTTCAAAGGCGCATCACCATAATCCAAATCAGAAAGCCGGTTGACAATAATGTAAACCATAAGCTTCAATGGCTGGGCAGCTCATTGGGGCTTTTCAACCTGCGAGACAAGGACAAAAGCTGCTTCAGGATATTTATAGAGCTGGTAAAGACCACCAAGCACGGCATGCCGGCAACAAGCGATGAGCTTTCCGAGCGCTCAAGGCTAAGCAGGGGAACTGTTGTGCACCACCTAAACAAACTCATGGACACAGGAATGGTTGTCAGGGAGCGCCACGGATATATTTTAAGGGAAGAGGGCCTTTCCAATCTTGTTGACATGATAGAGCATGACTGCATCAGGATGTGCGAATCCCTGAAAGACATCGCAAAAGAGATTGATGACAGCTTGTCATAGTACATGCTTTGCTTTTTTCCGTGGGATTGAGCGTAGCGAAATCCCACTTGACTGTTCTTTGCTCATTTCTTGAAAAGAAATGGATGACAGCTTATCGTAAATTATTTAAACCAGAGCATTGAGAATTTCCCATGGTTGTCGAATTCCTCATAAGCCCAAGGAAAGCCGAGAGAAGGCCTTGGGAGATGTTTTTCATCGGAATGTTTTATTCCTCCCTTGCACTTTTCCTTGCTTACTGGATTTTCCGCGACTATGCCTCAATAGTCATGGTATTCTTGACTGTCCTTGCATCCATACAGTTCATACACTCTGCAATTGCGCGCGAGGAGGAAAAGGACAAGCAAAACATCCGCGAGGTTTTCCTGCTGAAATCCCACGCCAAGACGCTTAGCTACTTCATGTTCTTGTTTCTTGGATTTACGGTTGCTTTCGCTATTTGGAACATTGTGTTGCCTGAGAGCATGTCAAGCGTGCTGTTTGGCATTCAGGAGGAAACCATACAGGCAATTAATGCAAAGTTCACCGGCAGTGCGGTTACTGCCACCAGAACATTCTCCATTGTATTCACAAACAACATAAGGGTTCTTTTCTTTTCATTGCTTTTCTCTTTTTTCTATGGCGCAGGTGCAATCTTCATCCTTGCCTGGAACGCATCAGTGATTGGAGCTGCCATTGCAGGCCTTTTCAAGTCTGTTATTGCAGGAGGCTTTTTTTCTGCAATTTCATTGGTGTTTGTCAGGTATTTCACCCACGGCATACCAGAAATACTTGCCTATTTCACAGCCGCCCTTGCAGGAGGCATTATATCCATCGCAATAATAAAGCATGACTACAAAAGCAGGCGCTTCAAGGAAATACTTATTGACTCCTTTGACCTGATAATCCTCTCTATCGTGATTTTATTTGTCGCAGCCCTGATAGAGGTCTACATTACCCCACTTATTGTCTAGATTCAGTTTGCAGCAGAGGTTAATCCCCTCTCGGCCCTTCCCTTCTGTGACGCAACTCCCCTATAGAGCCTGTCTTTTTGGATGACCGGATGGCCTCTGTCCAAAAGGATTATTTCATACCAGGCATTCTTTCCGTCTTTAAGGACAAAATAGCTGTTCAGGACTTCGCAGTTTGGGAATTTCTTTGAGGCGCGCTCTTCTGCCACCCACTGGTAGCTTTTGTTGATGACTCTCATCCTTCCAAATCTCTTCGGCCTTCTTCCCTTCCTATGCGTCTCTTTTTGCCTTCCGCCTGTTGCAACATGCTGCCTTACCAAGATTACGCCCTGCTTTGCTCTATAGCCTAACGACCTCGCCCTGTCTAACCTTGTCGGGCGCTCTATTCTTAAAGTAGAAGGCTCATTCCTCCACTCAATTAACCTGCTTCTTATCAGCTCAGAACTCTGCTCTGGCGACTTCCAGATATTCCTGATATACTTGTACATCCCCATTTTAGCCTCCATTATTTGCTTTAGTCTCTTCAGGCAAGCCAACGCCCACATTGAGATAAAGCAAAGAAAAAGTGTCTACTTTTAAAGTTTTAGCCTAATTTTTCTTAAGAAGTTTCTTTTGGCTCTCCGGCCTGCTGAGATAATTCTCTGGAGTTACAACACTTTTCCCAAGCTTGCTTTCAATATTTCGCCTGGTCTCCCCCTACAACCTCACCACCATCCTGTGCATCTTTGGAAAGTCTTATGAATTCCCACGAGTCCCTATCCCTTGTAAGGCGCGTGGTTGTTGCCTCGCCAAGCATCGTGAGAATAATCTCCATATCATCCATGTGGTCCCTTAAGTTCTCTTTTTTTAGTCCCTTGAACTCCTTGTACTCATCAACAGTTTTACCAAATGCAGCTTTGCTTATCTCATTTGTTAATATGGCAAATCCCCTGTCTTCTTCTACGCCCCTATTTCTCCATTCTTTTGTAAGCTCCTGCCTTACCGCTATGCCCCTGACACGCTTCTCAATCCATTCATCCGAATAGCCTTTTGCCTTGTAGATTTCCTTCATTCTGGCTTGAGCAAGCTCAGGGTTCTGTATCTCTTCAATGCGCTCGTACCCGACCTGAGCAAGCCACTGCTTGAACGGCTCTGCTTTGGAAGAGGGGATAGATTGAATAACTCTGAATAATGTCTTTGTATTTGCACAATCGGTTAGGTAGTATTTGTCATCTGAAGCAAGCAATTTCAGTTGGTTACAATTTGTAACCACCTCACTGCCTTCCTTATTCAAACGGTGTTTTAGCACTTTCCAGTAATTCCTTGCATCACTGCTATCTGTCAATGCAGCCACAACGTCTACTACAGAAAAATACCACTCATTATTAAGCCACGCTCTTCTGATATTCTTACCCTGAAAAACCACCATCGCTTTGCCTGCATCCATCCCTCTTGCGATGATTTATTGCTTTATAACCTTTTCCCATAAAAAACCGGAAGAATAACGTCCTATAAGAGTTCTACAATCTTTATAAAGAAATCTCCACTCCTCTCCAAGATGGACAGGGAATGGAAAATCGAGGAAGCAGAGGAAGTTATCAAAAGATATCGTATCAGGGAAGCAGAGGAAGTTATCAAAGGGTGTATAGGAAGCAAAGGTATATGGCCAAGTCCGGGGCTAACTGATTATAGATACCAGTACTTTACAAGGGATTATGCCATTGGGGGGCTTTACGGACTTCTCGAGATTGGACGCCAGGATGTTGCCAGGAAACATCTCAGCAATTTGGCGCAGCACCAGCATGACGACGGGCACCTTAGCATTGTACTTTATGACGAACCCTACAAAGTTTTATTCCAAAAACTTGTTCGCTTAATGAAAGAGCCCTCCCGAATAAGAAAGATAGGAAAGCATCTCCCGCTGCTTGCTGGGCGATCTTCAACAGACAACTTGACGCCGCATACCACTGATTCAGAACTGCACTACATTGACGCATTCCGCACCTATGAAACATTGACGGGAGATACAACACTTTCTGATGAGTATCCGGACAGCATTGAACATGCCCTGGCATTTGCAGAAACAAACATTCGTGATGGGCTCTTTCGGGGGGGCGATTGGAGAGACAATGTACGATTCCTCAAAAAAACCGAAAAATGGAATAACAATGTCCGAGAGCCGGAAGATGTTGCACTGCTCTCCAATAATGCACTTCTTTATCATGTTTATAATCTTCTGGGATTAAAAGACAAGGCTAAACCCTTAAGGGATGAAATCACTAAAAAATTTTGGAACGGAGAATACTACACTGACCATCCCGAAACAGATTCATTTGATACCTTAGGGCAAGCACTCGTAGTACGATGGGGCATTGCAGACGAAGGGCAATATCGTTCCATAATAAAGCAATTTGAAAAAATGTTAACGCCCTATGGATTCAAAGCCAATAACCTTGTAATGCCCGAGTGCACTGGAGAAGAAAAGAAAACAAATAAACGCGTGAATCAATACGGGACTATCTGGCCTCACGCCATGGGGAACGCTATTCTTGCTTTGGAGAAAATGGGTGCGCATGCACTTGGAGTAGGGGGTTTTGAGCGATGGAATCAGCTTAAAGGCTTTCGTGAATGGTACAATCCGCTTACCGGATACGGCGGAGGGGCAAAAAGGCAAATGTGGAGCGCTGCTCTTTACTTGAATGTGGAAAGGGGATTAGGTTCTTTAGAAAGAAGCCAGTGGCATTCCTAAACAGGCGCAAATCGAAAACTATTTATTCATGCTTTGCTGCGTTAAGGAAATGGCTGGCGATATATCCAACATGCTTGGACTTCTTGATGGTTTTTCCAGGCAGATAAAGGAGTCTTTGTCTTTGCCTGCCGGCATTACCGCAAAAAAGGGCATAAACAAGGTTGTTGTTGCTGGCATGGGGGGCTCTGCAATTTCCGGAGACCTGCTTGCGATGTTCTTGGATAATTCAATACCCCTTTATGTTGTAAGGGGCTACACATTGCCTAAATTCATTGATGAGAAAACCCTTGTCTTTGCCACCTCCTATTCAGGAAATACCGAGGAAACCCTTTCTGTTTTGGAGCAGGCAAAATCAAGAGGATGTAACGTCATCGGGATTACCTCTGACGGGGAGCTTGCTGAAAAAGGCATCAGGACCATTAAGATTCCATCCGGGATGCCCCCCCGCTATGCACTGGCCTACTGCTTTTTTCCAATGCTCGGCGTATTGTCAAATTCGGGGCTTGTGAAGGTAAAAAATGAGGATATTAATGAATTATTGTCAACCCTTAATTCAAAAAGAGACACATTTAAGGAAAAAGCGAAGGAATTATCCGGAAAGCTTGACGGAAAGCTTCCGGTTATCTACGCATCTTCACGCTTCGGGCCGGTTGCCTACCGCTTCAAAACCCAGCTGAATGAAAACAGCAAGTCGCCTGCATACCACCATGTTTTTCCGGAGCTTACCCATAACGAAATTGTCGGCTATGAAGGCATGGACAGGCGCAGTTACATCACAATTTTCATTGAAGACATTGACGACCACGAAAGAATCCAGAAAAGAATGGTGATTGCAAAGGACATCATGAAAAGGTCTGTTGATATCATCTCCATAAAAACCATCGGAAATTCATTGTTATGCAGGGTTTTCGCAACCATAAACCTGCTTGATTACATTTCATACTACCTCGCAATAAGAAGAAGGGTTGACCCCGCCACAAACACAGCCATAGACGAACTTAAGGAAAGGATGAAGAAGTAACCATTCACAAAGGACCCTTATTTGAAGGATATTATTTCTGCCACAGCCGAAGTTTGGGGCATGGTATGCCACATAACATTACCCTCATCTCTTACTACCTGGTGCTTGTAATACACTATTCTTTTTCCCCTAAATTGATTAATTGAATCGATGTCCTTTGCCAGTTTGCCAGTAATGCAAGAAGCGTCGTCAGCCAGCCTGACAATGAAAGATGGCTTGTTTTTAACGTAAATGAGCCAGGTTGGATGGCCAAAAAGATGAGAATGATCTTCAACATAATAAGAACTTCCCGACACAGTTTTAACGGCAAACCGTATTATCATCTTAACTCTACTTTCTTCTCTTTGGCTTATGCCTTTTCGCCATCGATTCAGATTTGGCCTTAATTTTGCCCATCCTCGCTTCCATTTCCTTCTCGATGCCCTCTTCCTTCCTCAAAGCCCTGAAGATATAGAATAAAAGTGCGCCATATATCAGAATAAAAAGGAACAGCACAGTCACCAAGGCATTAAACCTTCCGGGAGAGAGCGCAAGGTTCTGCTGCGCGGTGTTGGTATTTGCTATAAGGCTGACAAACCAGATAAATGCCGCAAAGAAAGGCAAACTTAAAACAATCTCCCTTGTAGTTATCTTCTTTTTGGGGATTTTCTTCTCCATATGCCATTCATTACACATCCACTATTTAAAGTTTATGCGTCTCCACAACATCAATGCTTAAATACAAAAAAAGCTATCCAGCCATATGCTCCTGAAATCACTGGCCCTGAAAAACATAAGATCGTACACAGACCACAGCATGGAATTTCCTTCCGGAAGCGTGCTTCTTGCGGGCGACATAGGAGCTGGAAAATCTTCAATCCTGTACGCAGTTGAATTTGCCCTGTTTGGAATAAAAAGAGGCGAATTATCCGGCCAAATGCTCCTCCGCCACGGAAAAAATGAAGGCCATGCAGAATTGGCCCTTGAGGTGGAAGGGAAGGAGGTTATTATCAAGAGAACATTAAAGCGCATCAGGGATGAAGTGAAGCAGGATTCTGGGTATATAATCATTGGAGGCAGGAAGAAGGAGGGCAGCCCAACTGAGCTAAGAGCAGAGGTTTTGTCTCTCCTTGGCTATCCTAAAGAGCTCCTGAACAGGCCAAATGACCTCCTCTACAGGTTTACAGTTTATACCCCGCAGGAAGAGATGAAGGCAATTTTAACTGAAGACAAAGACGCAAGGCTTGACACGCTAAGAAAGGTTTTCAATATAGACAAGTACAAGAACATAGCTTCAAACTCATCCATCATCGCAAAAGATCTCAGGGACAAAAGAAAGCTGATAGAGGCAAGGATTTCT
>DATDYF010000058.1:0-24090 GCA_035289105.1 Candidatus Nanoarchaeia archaeon | reverse complement strand
TCAATTTCCTGAATTCTTATGTCCTTATTATTATAATACATTGCAACTTTCATGAGAATTAGTCTAGCTTCTTGCCGTCATGCAATTTGTTGTACAAATCATACGCCTCTTCAACAGCTGCCCCTTCGTGAACTATCGCCCTTACGGCCTGAATCATTGCTGTCGGGCTTTCTGACTGGAAGATGTTCCTCCCCATGTCAACCCCAATAGCGCCGGCATCAATAGCATTCCTTGACATCTCCAAGGCATCCCTTTCGGGAATCTTTTTGCCGCCTGCTATTACAATAGGTATTGGACAGCTTTTTACAACAGACTCAAAATCATCGCAATAATATGTCTTAACCATATCGGCTCCCAGTTCAGCAGCAATCCTGCATGCCAGCCCCAAATACCTTGCATCTCTGTTCATCTCCCTCCCCACAGCAGTTATTGCAAGAACCGGAATCCCATATTCCTGAGCTTCGTTCACAAACCTGCTTAAGTTTCCCAAAGTCCTGTCTTCATTCTGCGCTCCAACAAAAATTGAAATTCCCGCGCCGGCTGCATTCAACCTCAAAACTTCCTTTATTGAAACGTGAATGTCCTCATTTGAAAGCTCCCCCAAAATGCTTGTACCTCCTGAAACACGCAAAAAAACTGGAACTCGCGTGTTTGCATCAACGACATTTCTTAGAATTCCGCGGGTTGCAAAAAGGCAGTCTGCATAGGGAAGAAGCATCTTGACAGTCTCTTCAGGATTCTTCAAGCCGGTTGTTGGGCCCTGAAAATAGCCGTGGTCTATAGCAAGCATTACAGTATTTCCCGACTTTGAATTAAGAATGCTCGACATCCGGTTAAGTTTGCCCCAGTCCATATTATGGAGGTATAATGCTGCCTATAAAAATGTTTAGAAAAATCAATGATGCGCCGTGCTAAGTTTCCCGCTCATCAAAAGGTTATGCTCGTGTTCAACCTTGAGGAATCTCTGCTCGATTGATAGTATTCTGTCGACCTTTTTGTCCGTTTCTTCAATCCCTTTTTTGATTTTGCCAAGCTTGTATGCAGCGCCGATTATCGAGAAGGAAGCGCCGAAGTATGGAACCATATCAACCCATGCAGGGCTGTTTATTATGTTAAACGACTTTAACAATGCCCATATTAGGATCATCAAAGCTCCAATTATTATTGCCGCATCCCAAACGTCACTTCTTTTAATCATCCCGATATTAATGGGATCCTTGTATTTGTAAACCATCATAACTCCAAAGAATGAGGAAGAGCTATTTAAGCATTCTTATGGTCGAGAAGATAGTCGGAAAATCTACGAAAAGTTCGAAAATCCTACATACTCACCAGCACCTTTAATCCCTGCACAGACGTCTTCAAATCCTGCCATGTCCTTATTTTACGTATATGCCTTAAGAATAATGATGGCCTCAGATAAAATTCCCTGAAAGCCCTTTTCTGCGCCTCGGCAAGCTCTTTTGGCTCCCTTCCTTTTGGCGCATAAACCGGCAAATTCCCTGAGATTCCCGCCCAGATTGAGCTGTAAGCAAGGTCATCAACCTGAAAGCCCTCTTCTTTAGCTAACTCAAACAGCCTTGTTCCTGGCCTTGGCTCAAAAATCGCAAAATTCGCATGGTCCAATGGTATTTTCTTTGCAAAATCTATGGTCTCCTGAGTTTCCTCCTTTGTTTCAGTCGGCAACCCGATAATGAAGCCGCCATAAGCTATAATGCCGTACTTGTCGCAAAGCCTCACGGCCATTTCGGTCTGCTCATTCGTCTGGTCTTTTGTGATGTAATCAAGAATTCTCTGAACTCCGCTCTCAATTCCAAACCTTATATTCCAGCATCCTGCATCCTTCATCATCTTTATAATCTCATCGCTCACCTGGTTCGTGCGTATCTGGCAGGACCATGTAAATTTCACCTTTGACTGCTTCAGCAAATCGCAAAGCTCGTACAATTTCTTCTTGTGGTTTCCCATGGAATCGTCAAAAAACTCAAAATCCCTTATTCCCCATTTGGAATAGCATTCTAGCATCTCCTCATAAGTTCTCTTTGCGCTCTGAATGCGAATCTTCTTGCTGAATGTCTGGTTGCAGAAAGCGCATCTGTAGGGGCATCCGCGCGAGGTGTAAAGCGATGTGGAAGGCAATTGCTTGAACCTTGTCATGCTTGGCCTGTACTTCACCACCTCAAACAAATCTCGCTGTGGAAAAGGCAGTTCATCCAAATCCTGAATCTCGGGTCTCATTGGAGTTTGCTTTACCTCGCCGTTTTCCTGATAAATTACGCCCTTGACAGTTTTTATATCATTCTTCTTCTCAATCGCACCAACAAGCTCCTTCATGGTGTATTCTCCCTCACCATAAACTGCATAATCTATTCCCGGAAAGTGCTTGAACGCATCTAATGGGTAATGTGTTAAATGGGGTCCTCCGACAATTATCTTTGCATTGGGGCAGGCCTCCCTGCATATCCTGACTTTGTCATGTGCCGCATCTATCAACTGGGTAATCACGCTTATGCCTATTACTTCGGGATTCCTGAATTTCACCTCGGCAGCAAGCTCCTTTTCGGTCTTATAAGAAACGGAAGTGTCTATTGCGCTTACCTCATGGCCCTCATTGCGAAGAACAGCACCTATTGTCGCAAGACCCAATGGCATGCAGTTTCTTGCCAACTCCTTGAATTTTCCAAACTGCCTTTCCTGGTCGTAGCACGGATAGATTAAAAGCACCCTCATTAAGTACGGGGATAAAATAACCCTTATTAAAGTTTTCGGCAGGTTTAAAAATTATTTCCAATTTCCCCCCCATATGAAAGTAGGAATTATTGGCGCAAAAGGGATAGGACGCTATCATGTCAGAGAGTTTTTGGACTTGGGAGCCGAAGTTGCAGTTGCCTGCAGTTCTGAGGATTCTGCCCGAGAATACAGAAAAGTGCATCCAAAAATACCTGCCCATGGCACCGTGGACGAACTGCTTGCCCAAGGACTTGATGCAGTTTCCATATGCTCCCCCAATCACATGCACTACTCCCATGCCAAGTCGGCATTGAAAAAAGGGCTTCATGTTCTGTGTGAAAAGCCGTTAAACTGGGATTCTCAAAAAACACCAGAAGAAAACCTCATGCAATCTTTTGAGCTTTTTGATATTGCAAAATCAAAAGATGCCATTCTGACCGTCAATACTCAGCTTGTTTCACTGGTTCTCAGCTATACGGGTCTTTATCTTCAGGTCACTGGTCCAGACGGCGATCTTGAATACAAATCATTTAATTATAAGCATTATATAAGCAGGCAGGAAGAGGGCGTTGAAACCCTCGTTGATATTTTGCCTCATGCGCTTGCAATGCTCCTCGCATTTTATAATGATGCAAAGATTTTGGAGATATCTGGAGATTACGATAAGAATAGATGGCACTTGAGTCTCACAGTTTCTTCCCAACATGAAGTTATCCCTGCTGTACTCGAGTTGGGCATTTCAAGTGAGAAACTCCTTGAATTTGGCATTGACGATATGATCGCAGCAAGACTCACCGAAACTGACTACCACAAGCCCGGATACTTGAAAAGTTTTCTTAAATTAGGTGAAAAATCAATAGAAGTTGATGACCCCCTTGCAGTATCTATTAAATGTTTTTCAACGGCTGTGCAAGAACACAAGAAGCCAGATTCTTTATCAAACTTAATAGTATCTCCCGAGATGGCTTTCAGCAACGCAAAGCTCATGTATGGAATAATCGATTGGGTTTATTTTTCGCCAATTCATGATAAATTAAGATTGTAACAGCAACTGTATAGAACAAAAACAGCATTACGATATACGCATCAGCCGTTACGACCGCTTTCTCTCCGACAAACTGGTAGAGGAAAACCGCGCTCCCCTCCTTAATGCCTAATCCTGCAATTGTTATGGGTATTATCCCGATGATTGATACTATTGCATGTATGAGAAACACATCGATATACTCTATCGAGCTTCCGAATGAATGAAAGGCAAGAAATACAACCATCGTCTGAAAAACCCATTTTGCGACCGTAAGTAGGTAGTTTACCACTATCCGCCTTTTTTCATCCCTCAAATATCCCAAAAAGGAAGCCCCGAATCCGGTAAATTTCTTTGCGTATTTTCTCAGGATGTATTTCCTGATGATGCCCCTGCCTGCTGGGTGCAGTATGAAGAAAATGGCCAAAACGCTAGCTGCAACCATCATTGCAACTAGCTTCAGCGCCTGAACCTGCGCAAAGAACTTGAACATCCCAAACGCAGCTATAACCATCACAACAGCAAAGCTTATCATCTTGTTGAGCACAAAAAGCATCGTGCCCTTGCCAATACTTACCTTATCCTTGAGGAAATAAACGATGCTGTATTCCCCAATCTTTCCCGGAACAAAATAGCCGATAGACCAGCTTAGAAAATAATAGCGGAGGTATTTCGGAAATGAGATTCCCATCTTTATCGGCCTTGCAAGTAAGTAAAAATTAATGGCGCCAAGCATTTCCGCGGCAAAATAGAACAAAATTATCAGCGGAAACAGGGTCCAATCGAATTGCTTTAAAGTCTCCAGGATGTTGGTAAATCCAATCCACTTTATCAGGAATGCAAAAAGAACAATCCCGAAGGCAAGCTTCAGGTAGCGGTAATTCTTAATCAGGTTCATTTTCTCATCATGTCAGCAAGGAACCCGAAAAGCCAAATCTGCGCACCAATGCTGATCAGCAAAACAGTGAGCATCGCAAAGGGAAGCCTTCCTACAACACCGGTTGTCAGGAAAAGGTAAACGAGCCAAAGGCCAATTAGAAAACCAGGCACAAAAAATAAAGCCCCAAACGCCCCAAAGAACTTTAACGGCTCATAGTCCCTATAAATTCTCAGAATGTTTATCCCCGCCCTTAACGCAAATGTGAGTGGGTGCCTGAACAATCTGCTCTTCCCGTGCCTCCTCTTTGCGAAGGTTATTGGCACCTCCTTAATCCTGAATTTTTCCCTTGCGGCCCTGATGATTTGCTCCTGTGTGTAGGTAAAATTTGAGATTATTGCAATCCTCTCTGCTGCCTCTTTTGTAAAAGCCCTGAATCCTGTTTGAGCATCAGAAACCCTCATTCTGGTTACTTGCGATATTACTTTAGAGAACATTATGTTCCCAATTCTTCTTAGCAAAGACATCTCCTCAATTTTGCCCCTGAATCTGCTCCCCAGCACCAAGTCATTTCCATTTTTAACCTCTTCCACAAGCTTTGGAATGTCTTCCGCAAGGTACTGCCCGTCCGCATCAAAATGTACAATAATGTCTGCGCCTAGCTTTACGCACTGCCTGACTTCCGTCTTGAATGTTTCAGCAAGGCCGTAATTGATTGGATGCGAATAAACAATTGCGCCAGCATCCTGTGCAACCTCCCTTGTCTTATCCTTGCTGCCATCATCAACCACAAGAACGGAGAAATTATACTTGTTTGATTTCATCACTCCATTTACTTCAGAAATAACCTTGCCAATTGAGCGCTCCTCGTTATAGGCAGGTATTGTGACAATAATTTTCATGGATTCGCGAACCGGAGGGCGTTTAAATAGGTTGCGGATTGTTAAACTTAGCTACGTTTTTCTTCCGAAAAAAAGGCATACGGTTTTATTAAGAGGTTATTAAATTGACAGATGCATGCTAATTGCGAGGTTGTGAATGATGAGAAATAAGCTGATTTTGAGCGAGAATGAAATAAGAGGCAAAATTTACACAATCAGGAGTTCACAGGTAATGCTTGATAAAGATTTAGCTGAGCTATACCGTGTAGAAACAGGGGCATTAAACCAGGCAGTAAAGAGGAATATCGACAGGTTCCCAGGAAATTTCATGTTTCAACTGGATGAGAAGGAGTTTAAAAACTTGCCATCACAAATTGTGACTCCAAGTTCGGGATGGGGAGGAAGAAGAAGCCTTCCATACGCCTTTACAGAGCAAGGCGTTGCCATGCTTTCTGGAGTTCTAAAGAGCGATACTGCAGTAAAGGTTAGCATTAATATAATGAATGCTTTTGTGTCGATGAGGAAGTTTATCGCTGCAAATGCGCAGATATTTAATAGGTTAAGTAATGTCGAAATGAAGCAGATCGAACATGATAAAAAGTTTGAGCAGGTGTTTAGTGCAATTGAGAACAGGGGCATAAAGCCTGACAAAGGAATATTTTTTGACGGGCAGATTTTTGACTCCTACAAATTTGTTTCGGACTTGGTAAGGTCAGCTAGAAAATCGATTATTCTGATTGACAATTATATTGATGACTCTGTCTTGACTCTTTTTTCAAAGAGGAACAGGAATGTGAGCGTTACAATATTCACAAAAGAGATAACAAGGCAATTGTCGCTTGATGCAGTTAAGTATAATTCACAATATCCCCCAATCCTGATTAGGGAGTTTAACTACTCTCATGACAGGTTCTTAATTATCGATGCCAATGAAGTTTACCATTTTGGCGCTTCCCTGAAGGATTTAGGAAAAAAGTGGTTTGCCTTTTCAAAATTTGACAAAGAAGCATTTAAACTGTTAGACAGGCTAAAAGAGAGTATGAAATGAAAATAATAAGTTATTACGAAAGAAAAACAATAGTTGAAAGATTTAAGAACTGGGCTAGCAAAAGTTACACTTTGCGTTATCTTTAAAAATACCCGTCCGCAATCAGGGTTATGAGCATAATTTCCATAATACTCTTCTTCATTTACACCCTCGGATTAGGCCACACCCTCTCTGCATTCTTCAAGAAATCTGAGAGCTTTATAGAGCAGATCGTGATGGAGGTTGCCTTTGGCCTTGGGATTATTCCTATTCTGCTGGTCTTGATTAACCTCGTAAGGATTCCTGTTGACTGGAAGGTATTGCTGGCTTTAAGCATCATTTACCCACTATATGATTTGTACAAAAACTACAAAAAGATTAAGATTACATTTCCTAAAAAAATAAACATAACCTACCTCATCCTATTCCTTCTTTTTGGCATAACTTTATTCATGTACCTAAAAGGCGCCTTTGCTTATCCATATCTTGAAGACGATGACCCCTGGAGCCATGCATATTCTGTAAAATACGTCGCAGTCGAGAAAGACCTATACGACCCAGCAACTGTTGATTTCAAATATACAGACCCTTATCCACCAGCCTACACCGGATTTATTGCAGTTCTGCACCAGACATCTCCGTCATTGAATTGGACGCTTAAGTTCTTCAATTCACTCATAATCTCCCTTTCCATCCTCTTCTTTTTCTTCTTTGCAAAGGAATTCTTCAATTCGAAGAATAAAGCCTTAATCGCCACCTCCATTTTAGTAATGATTCCTTCCTACCTTTCCCACTTCATCTGGGCCATTTCCCTAACAATGCCTATTTTAATTACTGCATTATACGGTATTGAAAAGATTAAACATGACAATAAATACTGGATTTTAACTGCAATCTTAATTTCCTCCATGCTTGTAACACAGCCCTCTCTTGCATTGAAGGGCTCGATAATGATATTCATTTACTGGGCAATCAAATCAGCAGTTGAGAGGAAATTTGACAGTCCTGTTTTCTATGCAATGGTCTTGGGCGTTGGCCTTTCAATGCTCTGGTGGATTCCAATGCTTGCCATGCATGGCTCTCCCCTTGAAAACCAATGGACTGGAATTGTAGAGGGCGATAAAATAGAAAAAGTAACTGAAACATCCGGGAAATGGTTCAACTGGGGCGGGACTGCAGACAGGCCATACACTTTTGATGATTTCTTCACAGCAAAAGAGCAGAACATGATTAACAACCCGATAGGCATTGGGAGGGTTTTGATGCCGCTGTTGATATTTTCTGTGATTATTGCATTGCTAAATCTTAAGGCAGATTTCAGCAGCAAATCCTTCAAAACACCTTTATTGCTGGTATTTCTGCTCTTCGCCTTCCTCGGCGTGAACGGAGCAAGGCTTCCTGTACAGTTCTTCGCGTTCCGCTTCTGGATGGTTCTTGCTTTAGCAACTTCTCTGATTGGTGTATTGGGGGTTGAATGGATAAGTAAAAAGGCGGGAAAGGCTTTAATTGTAGTAACATTGATAATCTTGGCAGGAATATTTTACACATCATTCATTCCAAAATACGCAATAAACACGGCAGAATGGCCTCCCGGAGTTGGATGGGTTGACAATAACCAGCTGCTTGTAGATTACGAGGAATATTCAAACTACCTCCTAAGCCTGCCAAAGAACACCCATGTCTTTGCGTTCTCCGGGAAAGATGATTTCATTATCGGCCTTGACGCTTACAGCTGCGGATGGTGCAGTGAGGTGGCAGAAAACAGGTGGACCTTGCTTCAGAAAAATGCTACTGAAATCCACCAGTTCCTGAAGCAAAACAAGTACGAATATGCCGTAATGGACGGCATGGCATTCAAGTACCTTGCAAGGGTGGATGGCAACATAACTAAGTTTATAGAGCCTAGGCTCAACGAAATGATTGCCTCAGGGCTTTTCATCCCGTCAAAGCAGATTAACGGCGCAGTGTTCATGAAGCTAAAATGAAATACCATAAGATATCAAGGCAGATTGGATTTTCGTATGCAAACATCATACTCTCCCTTCTTTTAGGCCCAATTGCTATTTTTGTTTTGACTCGCGGCCTTAGTGTTGCAGAGTACGGAGTTTATTCCATACTCTCCGCATTGCTTTCAACAGCAGTTGTAATATTCGACCTAGGGCTCTCGCAGTACATTCTTGCAAAACTCTCGGGAATGGAAAAAAAATCCCTCCCAAAGGCATTTTACTCCCTTCTTTTGTTTTTAATTGTATTTCTTTTCGTGGTATTATCGATTTATATTTTAACCCCGCTCAACAACTACACGCTAAGCATACTCAAGATCGCTGATTACCCCTCAGAATTTTCTCTGATACTTGCCATGATTTTGATTGGCGCCTCATTCAGGCTGTTTTCTGCTTACTTGGGGGCAAAAAAAGAGCTGGAATACCAGAATATTTTTTCTTTCCTCGACAAATCCCTTTGGATGATTCCAGTTATTGCATATTTCCTTGTATATGGAAAGCTTAAGTTTTTAACGGTTATTTTCTTCTGGTTCCTGGGAAAATCATTTACATTGCTGCTGGTCCTCATTGCCCACCTCAAGGAAACATTCATTTTCATCAGGCGAAAGGAAATAAATTGGCAGGAAATTTCCCATGGCCTGAAGTTCGGCATTCCGTTGATACCCTTCACCCTTGGCTCCTGGATTGTGATTGCAGCAGACAGGTTTATGCTTTCCTACTATAAAGATACCCAGACAGTCGGGCTTTACACCCTCGCCTATTCCCTTGCCACCCTTGTCTTCTCATTCGGCAGCGTGATTTCCAATGTCTTGTTCCCATACATTTCAGAAGGATTTCACAGGAAAAAGGATTACATGGTATTGTTCAACTCCTCAATAAAATACTGCCTGATGATTATTATACCTGCAACAGCGGGAATTCTTGCGCTCAAGGAGAACATCATCACCCTGATTTCAGGAAAGGAGTACCTAACCTCTGCCACCATCGTCCCATTGCTGCTTTTATATCCCTTTTTGGCCCTAATCTCCCAGATTTACCTGCAGACCATGCTTCTGAGGGGAAAGACAATCCTTCTTGGAACAATATTCGCCCTTGGAGCGGCAATCAACATCTCCCTCAACATAATTTTAATTCCGCTTTATTCTATGAAAGGCGCTGCAATTTCAACGATAGCAAGCTACCTGTTTGTCGCGCTGGCCATACTTTATTTCTCCTGGAGAACCATACGCCTGAATCCCTCCTTTGTCAAGATTGGGAGGATGGCATTGGCAGCTGCCATCATGGGCTTTTCTGTTGACTTTATCGACCCGGAGACTATGCCAGCAAAGATTGCAATAATGGCATCTGGAGCAGCTCTTTACGCAATTCTGCTTCTCCTTTTCAAGACTTTCTCCAAAAAAGAGCTTGACTTGATAAAGTCGCTGAAGAAGAGGATGGTTAAGGAGATTTCAACATACATGGATTATTTCTTCTAACGGCATTACTGCTTGAACCACATCTCAATCCTTAACATTATAAAACCTTTGAGTGAGCGGAAAATTATCCCAGGAAGATTGCTGTATTGGGTGCCTGAGCCCTTGTACTGCCTTGTGCCGAAGGTTACAGGCACATTCTTTATGGTGAATCCTTTTTTGTATGCCCGTATCAGCAGCTCGCTTGAAAAGCTCTGCTTCATGTACCTGCATTCAGGAAGCACCTTCTCGGCGATATTTTTGTGAATTATCTTGAATCCTGTATTAAAATCGTACAATGGGATAAAAAACAGGGCTGAGATGATGACTCTCTGCCCAAAGGTTACAATTCGCCTAAGCAAAGGGTCTTTCCTGTCCATTCTTAATCCCGTAACAATATCATATTTGCCCTCAAGCCCGTAAAGCTTCCAGAAATCGCCTGCGATATGCTTACCGGAAGAGTCAGAATAAAATATGACATCATTCCTTGCCATTGAAATTGCGGCCTTCATTGCACCTGAATAGCCGAGATTTTTTTCACCCTCAATTATCCTCAACTGCATCTCTTTTGCAATGTTTCCCACTATCTCCGGCGTGCTGTCAGTCGGGCTGTCCAGATACACTATAAACTCAGAACCCTCAGGAAGCTTGCTAAAAACCTCCCCGCAATATTCCCTCAGCACCTCCCCTATTGAATGCTGCTCGTTATAGGCAATCATCGCTATTGATACAGGTTTCATCTCAACTCACTTTAACAACAGTATATTTCTTATTTGCAAAAACAGCATTTTCACTTGTTATTGGATAGCCGTAGACTGCATAATCCAATTTAAAGGTTTTGCTCTCTGTATTAGAAAGGTCGCTTATAAGCTTCTCCGGCCCATATACTGCGTTGGTGGCATATGCAAGGTGGTAGTAATGAAAAATATTATTGAAGTTCTGATACGGCTCTTCAAATTCGAGCGACCTTAACTTGCCGAGATAATCAAAATAGGAAGCAGACTGCATTATGTCGTTGTAAAGCTTGCCGCGCGAAAAATTCAGCTTTTCATAGCCGTATAATATCCTTGAGTTTATCTCAGAAATCGGCATTATTGACTGCAACGGATGCCCAAGCAGGGTCCGCCTTTCTGTATTGACAGATATTATGTCATTTGTGTATGATGTGTCGCCAAAGAAAACCGAGTCTTCAGGGGTTGTTTTTATGAATTCCATCAATTTCTGGTCGTCGCTGTCAAAATAAAAATATTTGTGCCATTGCCTTGCGGATGTTGAAAGGTGAAATGCAGCACCAATCATAAGTATAAGTGTGACAAAGGATAATGCAGCCAAAGCATACTTTTTCCTTTCCCCTACCACTGCCAGAAACGTTATGATGTGGCCAAAAGCAACCAAAATCCCGATTGGAAAAACAAAGGTGACTATCCAATGGGATGGCTGAATTGTGTACCCAAGAATGTACTGGATGTTTATAAAAAAAACGCCAACTGCCAGCAATGCAATTACCAGGTTTGATTCCTTAATGGTCTTTATAATGTCTCCCTTGGACTGCCTTTTAACATAAAAGTAATTCAAAACGAAAAAGGCTGCCGAAAACAAGGATAATATTGCCAAATGAATTGCAAAACTATGGAAATTAGAATAAGCGACCCCCGCCTTCCGCATAAATTCCTTGCTTGCCCCTGAAAAGAGCATATTAGCCAGATAAGGCGCTGAAAGCACGAACCAAGTGATGTAAATCCAAAAAAGCCGGTGAACCGACTTAAACCCAAACTTTGTGAAAAAAGCAGTTGCAGTAAACAAAAGGGCTGCAGAATAAAAATAAAAGTAGGAATACTGCAGTAATGCAAGCGAAACTCCGAGGGCAACAAGCCAAGCCTTCCTGTTGCTTTGCAGGGCATAAATCAGGATCAGAAACCATAGAAGAAGGAAAATTATGACATGATTTATGCTGATAAACCTCCCAACATAGCCGATGTAAGGCCTCATCAGAATCTTGTTACCCATATTTAGCAGTTCAAAAAAGACATAAGGAAGGGTAAAAAAGGATACAACCAGGAAAAAAGTGTTAATCATGCTTGACTTTTTGAGGTATTTTTTCTGAAAAAAGTCGCTTATAAAATATAAAAGGATGATTGTTATTGCAGTAGATATTATTGAGCCCAGGATTAGTGTCAGCGTCATGTCCTTGAGGAAAGCATAAATCAGCGCATGCATCAGGAAAGGAATCGAACCCTGAAGAGGTATTATCTCGCCTTTGTGCTCATACGATATCGGCTCCTTAAGGAACAGGCCAGGATTTTGATAAACTGAGATAATATCATTGCCATACATATTCAAATCGTAAGTAAAACCAACATCCCCGCGCGCAGTTGTCAGCGAAAACTCGCTTTCCGGAATGCTTTGCTGGTAATATTTCATTAGGGGATATTGGAAGAAAAGAAGTGGTATAATTACTGCAAGCAGAATCGATATGTTCACAATATGCTCCTTACTCATCTTTAATCGCCTCAAAAAGCTCCAATGCTTCTTTTACGATTTGGTCCATGTTCAGGTAGCGATAAGTTGCAAGCCTTCCAATAAAGTAAACATCGTTCAACTTCCTCGCCTCTTGGCTATACTTTTGATAAACTTCCCTCTCTTTTTCATTTGGCACCGGGTAATAAGGCTCGCCATCCCATATTGGATACTCATAAACAATTGTGGTGTTAGGGCATTTCTGCTTTGTTGCATGCTTTATCTCCACAATTCTTGTGTATTCTTCTTCATTCGGATAATTGATTTGGGAATAAGCCTGAAAATATTCCCTGCCAGTGTGCGATTCATGTACAAATTTGAGGGAGCGATACCTTAATTTTCCATATTTGCAGCCAAAGAAGGTGTCTATCTGTCCGGTGTATATCAGCTTCCTGAATTTTACCCTTGCCCTTATCTTTTCGTACTCCGTTCCAAGCATCAAGGTTATATTTTCCCCAACTAACATCCCTTCAAACATCTTTGTATAGCCCTCTTTTGGCATAGCTTGGAATGAATCGTCAAAATAGGCCGGGTTGTCATTAAACCTTATGGGGATTCTCGCAGTAACCGAAGCATCAAGCTCCCTTGCCTCAATCCCCCACTGCTTTTTCGTGTAATTCTTGAAAAAGGCATTGTAGAGTTCTTTTCCGGCAAGCATCAAAACCTGCTCTTCGGCATTCTTTGGGTTTATTATGGCAGTGTCGCGTATTTTGCCAAGAAAGGCCTTTGTTTCTTCGTCTGTCTTCAAGTCAGCCTTAAAGAACTTGTTGAGGGTATTCCTGTTGATTGGCAGGTCATATAGTTCACCATTAATGCTTGCCTTCACAACGTAGCGCTGGGGAAGCCATTCAGTGAATTTTGAAAGGTATTCCCTTACATTCACAGAATTTGTCCTGAAATAATGCGGGCCATACTTATGCACCAATACCCCTGCATCATCAACATAATCATAGCAGTTTCCTGCAATATGGCCTCTCTTCTCTACAACCAGCACTTTCCTGCCAAGTGAAGCCAGGCGCTCCGCTAATACGCACCCAGCCAACCCTGCCCCCACAATAAGAAAATCGTACTCTTCCATCACCTATAGAGAATAAGAGGGGGTATTTAATATTTTTGCGAAACCATTAAATTAATAAAACTGCCCGCAGTACCTTCCTCTAAAGGGGTGTGAATTTGAGAATTGCACTGGTATGGCCCTATGGGTATGATACGGAATATGTAATGCCGCTTTCTCTTGGCTACCTAAAGGGCAATATCAGCAAAAAGCACGATGTCAGGATAATTGACTGCTCTTTTCTTGGGATAAAGTCTCCCGGTCTGGAAAAAATATTTGAGGAGTTCAGGCCTGAAGTTGTTGGCGTCTCAAGCTGGTCCCCAATGTATGAAGAGGCAATAAGGGTCGTAAAGCTCGCAAAAAGCATCGACAGCAATGCAACCACTATCATTGGTGGAGCTCATGCAACCTCCTACCCTGACCATGTGCTTCAGAACCCGGATGTGGATTTTGTGATGAGGGGGGAAGCTGAATTCTCATTTACGAGGTTTATAGAAGAGCTGGAAAACGGAAAAAACTGGAATCTTGTGCCCGGGTTGGCCTTCCGGTCAAAAAAGGGGATAACAAAGAATGATTTCAGCTTTGTTACAGACATAGACAAAATCAGCATTCCGGACTATGATGCAATCAATCTTGAAGGCTACCTTAAAGCTGGTTACAGATTCAGCACCTCTCACAAAAGAAATGCCCCTGTCTGGATAACCCGCGGCTGCCCTTACAGATGCTCCTTTTGCTCCGCCGGCCTGCTAAATGGAAAAATCATCAGAAAGCACTCAATTGCATACATGCTTAACATGGTCAAGCACCTTTATCATGAGAAGGGAATCCGCTATATCAACATAATTGACGACAACTTCACCTTCCATGTCGAATATGCAAAAGATTTCTGCAAAGCTGTAAAGGAACTCAACCTGAAAGACCTAAGGTTTGGTACCCCGAATGGCATAAGGGCCCAAAGGACAGATCCAGAGCTGTTCAAGCTGATGAAGGATGCTGGATGGGAATACCTTGTTATAGCCCCTGAAAGCGGCTCATTGGACACTCTGAAGAGAATGAACAAGGACCTGGACCCAAAAATATTTCCGGAAAAAATCAGGGAAATCAAGGAGGCAGGCCTTAAAGTGCACGGATTCTTTATCATAGGCTACCCCGGCGAGACAGATGCCGATTTGAAGCAAACCTCGATACTGTTGAGAAAATGCAAGCTGAATTTCTTTTTCCTCAACAACTTCCAGCCTTTGCCCGGAACACCTGTGTATGATGAGCTTGTAAAAAACGGCGAGATAGAAGATGGCCTGCTTCCAAAAAATTATTCAAGCGGTGAAAGGGCGTATGTCCCTAAAGGCCTAAAGGATTTCAACTTTGCAAAATTTGTGCTTAAGGAGTATCTTTACCTGCTTTTCTCAAACCCGCTAAACATCCCTTATGTCATTAAAGTCATAGGCCCAAGGATGATTTGGAAAAAGGCAGTTGCAAACCTAAGAAGCATGGTGAGCGCATGAAGGTTCTTCTAATCAACCCAACCCACAACTACGACCGTGGCGATAGGCCTCCCTCTTACTTTCCTCTTGGGCTTGGCTATATTGGCAGATACCTGCTCAAAAACGGCTATAAAGTGGAAACATTCGACATCTGGGCCCACCAATGGCCTAAAGAGGAAGTCATAAGGAGGATTCCGGAGCTTGATTACGACATCGCCATGATAAGCGGCATGGTAACACAATACAAGTATATCAAATGGCTTTCAAAGGAGCTGAAGAAGCATCATAATGGCCCGATAGTTCTTGGTGGCGGCTTGGCGATGTTTTCAGCAAACGTTGTGCTTAGGAATATGGATGTTGACATCTGCGTTCAGGGGGATGGAGAGTTAATTGCGCCCGATATTGTAAAAAATCTGGACAATCTATATTCCATAGCTGGCATAACCTACAAAACAGAAGGCCAGATTTATGTCAATCCCCCTGCTGACCTGGTAAAGAACCTTGATGATATCGAATTCCCTGCATGGGAATTATTTCCGCTTGATATTTACCTCGGCACACCGGGAACCCATGAAGGCTACTTTGGAAAGCAGATGAACATTATTTCGGGAAGGGGCTGCCCATACCAATGCAATTTCTGCTCAAAAATATACAAAACAACAAGGATAAGGTCGCCTGAAAACGTCGCCCTGGAAATCAGGGAACTGCAAAGCAAGTTTGGTGTCCATATAATTGAATTTACTGAAGAGCTGGTCATGATAAGCAGCCAGAGGATGCTGAAGCTGTGCGAGGCTTTAAAGCAGTTAAACATCAAATGGTCATGCCAGGGCCGCATTAACCATGCAACACTGGAAGTCCTCAAGGCAATGAAGGATGCGGGCTGCACTGAAGTGGGGTATGGAATTGAATCCGGCTCCAGAAAAATACTGGATGCAATGAACAAAAACTCTGATCCTGAACTTGCGCTTCAGGCAATAGAAAATACAAGGAAAGCTGGGTTAAGGCCTGTTCCGCAGATGATGTACGGCTACCCAGGGGAAAATGATGAAACCCTGAAGGAAACGATAGAATGGTGCAATAAGGCACATGTAGACGTCAACAACCTTTCCCTGCTTACCCCCATTCCCGGAACCCCCGTCTATGATAAATGCATTGCAGACGGCAGAATAAAGAATGAAGACGAATACCTTGAAACGCTTGAAGGCACTGGGACATTTATGGTAAATTTAACCGGCTGGCGTGACGAGGAACTGCTAAGGAAGAAAAAAGAAGCGGAAGATGCTATTCATAAGAATTATTACAAATGGCGAAGGACTAATCCCCTGCAGTTCTCAAAGGAATACCTGTACAAGGCAAAAAGGTTCTACGGATATGTAAAAAAGCACGGACTGGTAAAAGCGGTCAAGGACGCATATAAGCTTTACAGGAAAAACCCGGATTATATATTTCAGGCGGAATACCAATAAATAAAAAGAAAAGGAGCTAAGGCTCCTCAACATCAATAACCTCTTCGTCAACTGTCTCTTCTACAGACACATCAAGGTCTTCTGCAGCTGGCTCTTCTCCTGCTGGCGGCTCTTCTGTTACCGGAGGCTGTTCAGCAGCCTTCTTCGCGCATCCTGCAAACGCTATTGCAACGATGAGCAGTATTGACAAACCCGCAAAAAATGCCTTATTCATTTTCCTCGCCCTCCTTCAATGAGTTGATGATGCCTTTTATCGTCTTGCCGGCATCCTTGAGGTTGCTCCATACAGCCTGCCTCTGCTCTTTTGTGTAATGCGATAATCCGACATTGTCAAGCTCTGCCTTTGCAGCATCAAGGAAACCTTGAGCTTTGGCAACCTCCTCAGCATTTCCTTCGTCCTTTACAACGTCAAGAACCGCCTGCAGCCTTGCATGGGTGAACTTTGCTGCGATGTGGAAATTCTTGCCGTCCTTGCACCCATTCTTGATGCAGTATCCCTTGACAGCAGCCTTAAGCTCTTCCTCATTTGTTGCCGCATTTATTGCTGCCTCAAGCTCGTCAACGAAGACCCTTCCGTCATCAACAACTTTCTGCATGCCTGTAGTGTCGAGTTCTGCATTCTTCTCCTTCATTGATGCAATCTTCCTCTCTAGCTCGTCAAGCAATGCATTATAGCCATTTACCTTTCCAAGCCCGTAATCTTTTACAGCTCCTGATTTGCATTCACCAAATGATTTCTTCAGTGTGTCAGCGCTTGCCTTAAGCTCATCCTGCACTTCATTTGAGACCCCCCATGTCTTGAAGCTCTTTTTGGTGTCAACCAATGCCTTGTTTGCTGCCTTTTGGTTTGGAATGTATGTTTGAACCCTGTAATCATTGTACGCCCTTGCATCCCCCTCTTTAAGGCTGGCAAGCTGTTCCTTGTCTGCATTAAGCACAGTTGCATGCTCTGATAAGGTGCTTGCCTCGGGCACTTTCGCCACAACATCGTTTATTATGCTTACCGTAGAATCTATCCTGCAGCTTATCACCAAATAATTCGCATCCATCACATTTTTCTTGGCTTCCTTCTCCTCCTGCGCGCCTGCCAAAGATAACACCAGCATCGCAGAGATAAGGAACACAAACATTGCCTTTCTCATTCTTATACCTCCTAATTGATAACTAAGAACAATTTCACTAGGTGAACTATTTAAATGTTGTTTTCAGAAGCTTTATTCCGCTTTAATACGGCAACAATCTCCACATGGTGCGTATGGGGAAACATGTCAACCAGCCAGAGCCGCTCAAGCCTGAATCCATTCATCTCCTTTAAGTTGCCCTTCAAAGCATTTGCATCGCAAGACACATAGATTATTGTGTCAGCCATTTCAGAGATGATTTTAGCATATTCATCCGCAATTCCTCCCCTCGGTGGGTCCAGAAGCACCACATCATATTTTTGTCTGTTTGCCTCAAGGAATTTGTAAACATCCTGGTTCATGTGCGTGCAATGCCTTGCATTTATCTTCCCAAAGTAAGAGGAAATTTTGTCTCCCTCAACACAGGTGACCTTGCAGAAATCAATCTGGGAAGAAAAATTTCCAACCCCGCTGAAAAGCTCCAGCATCTCTTTTGGGTTTTCCTTCCTTATTTCATCAACAACAATGTTGACAAGCTTCTCATTCAGTTTTGAATTGCTCTGTATAAAGCAAGATGCTGAAAAAAGTATTTTCTGCCCTTTCAGCATGTAACTGCATACATAATTTCCATCCTCTGCATCTTTCATCGTCAGCTCTTGCTTTATATTCCAGGTTGTAACACCATTTTCATCTGCAACAAGCACATACTCCCCCTTGCTGCCCCTTAGCTTCTCAAACTCGGCAAGCAATGACGGGTTAACAAGCATGCATTCCTCCACATTCACAATTTCATCAGACCTAAATTTCTTCCACCCTGCGTTTTTTCTGTCCGAATGAATTCTGGCTTTATCACGGTAATAATCAGGATTCCCCACAATCGTCTTTATTTCACCATTGTAATAATCCTTGAATATAAATTTTAAAAATTCTCTCTTCATTTCAACCTGCTTGTCATACTTGATGTGCAGCAAGTCACATCCACCGCAAACCCCAAAATGCCTGCACCTTATTGGCTGCCTGAAAGGGGATTCCTTTAGGATTTCAGCAATTTCCCCGGTGTAATATTTCTTTTTCCTTTCATTAATTTTTACCCTAATCGTGTCTCCGGGGCATGAGAATGGGACAAAGACCGCTCTTGTAAATCCGTCTTCCGTAACCCTCCCAACACCCAGGCCGGTAGATGCGAGTGATTCTATTGTTATTTCGTACATTGGCGCAGGTAAAACGCGTCGTTTTAAAAAGGTTCATCCGATAGCTATTTAAAGTGAAAAAATCAGGAAATAATAATGATATCAGAACTAATCCAGCTCATTGTATTGTTCTTCGTGATATTCGACCCTTTCGCAAGCTTTGCGGTGTTTTCAGTTGCAACTGCAAAGATGAACAGGGCAGAAAAGGTGAAGACAGCGTTATACGCCCTGCTTGTTGCATCTGCCCTCTCGCTTGCCGTGCTGGTTTTTGGCTCAGAGCTTCTGGAGCTCTTTAACACCACCATAAAAGAATTCTCAATCGCAGGAGGCATAATTCTCGGGATACTGGGGATTAAGATGGCTCTGGGGCATTCGCTGACAGACATCGAGAAGCTCAAAAATGATTCAGGCATGGCTATTGCCGCAATTATCGGAACCCCTTTGCTTACAGGCCCTGCAGCAATCTCAGCGATTATTATCTCAGTTCAGAACAACGGCATGCTGCTCACTGGCACTGCAGTTGCATTCGTTCTTGTTATAGCCGGAATTCTGCTCCTTTTGTCAGATTTCATTACAAAAATCCTCGGAAAAACATTAATTCAGATAACATCCACCATCCTTGGCCTGATAACATTATCGTGGGGTGTGAAGTTTATTTTTTCGGGGCTTGCCTAGGCGGCCATAATTATTCTTCCAGTTAAGAACCGTACGTTTATAAGATTTGACAAATCAATGGTGCCAAATTAAAGAAACCTTTATAAGAATTAAAGCTTCACTAACGTCAATGAAAACCCTGGCAATCATACCTGCAAGAAAGGGCTCTGTTGGTGTTCCCGGAAAGAACACTAGGCTGCTGAATGGAAAGCCCCTTATTGCCTACACGATTGAAGCAGCGCAGAAATCTTTGTTAATAAGCAAGATAGTCGTAACGACTGATGACGCGAATGTTAAGGAAATTGCATTGAGATATGGCATTGAAGTTATTGACAGGCCTTCTGAATTGGCAAAAAGCGATACTCCCATGCTTCCTGTTCTTCAGCATGCAGTAAGGGAAGCCGGGGGTTCTTATGAAGCCATTGTACTTCTTCAGCCAACATCCCCTTTAAGGAAATCAGGGCAGATTGATGAATGCGTTAAAAAATTCCTCGAATGCAATTATGACTGCGTTTATTCGGTAACAGAAAACAGAGAAAACCCCTATTGGAGCTTCTCCACTAAAGGCGACAAGCTTGTTCCCTTGTTTCCAATCGATGCCACAAAAACCTTAAGGCAGGAATTGGAAAAAACCTACCGCATCAACGGCGCTGTTTATGTGTTCAGAAAAGATGTGCTTGTGAAAGCATCCTCATTTCCGCTGACAGACAACATTTCCTTCATAATCATGCCTCCTGAAGACTCAGTTGACATCGACACAGAATTTGACTTTAAGCTTGCCGAAGCCTTAGCTATACTCACTGACAAAAATTTTTTGACAAAAGTTGTCAGTTCGTAATAAGCAAATGACTAGTCTTTGTACAATAATTAATGTCATTTGCTATAAATCAGATTAATTTCTCCCTTATCAGAAGATTCCTTAACTGCTCCTTTTCAAGCGGTTTCTCGAGATTTGAGTAGTATCCCTGCCTGCCGGACTTTTTTGCCTCCCCGTATTTTCTTTTGGCAACGCTCATGTGCGGAATGATTATGTCGGGCAGCACTATAAACATCTCCCTGGTTTCAAGCGAATTTGCAGACTCCTCATCCGTCATCAGGCTTTCATGCATCTTTTCCCCTGGCCTTAGCCCGATAATCCTTATTTTTATCCCACTTGGCAAAAAGTTATGCCTTGGAGCCAATTCCTCAACCATAATCTCCGACAAATCCTTCAGCCTGAATACCGGCATTTTAAGAATGAAAATTTCCCCGCCCTGCATTTCATCTGCCGCCTTCAGCACAAGGGAAACCGCCTGGCCGATTGTCATGATGAAGCGCGTCATTTCAGGATGCGTTAATGTTACCGGACCGCCTTTTCTTATCTGCCTCTCAAACAGGTCAGCAACAGAGCCTCTGCTTCCAACCACATTGCCGAACCTAACTGAAGAGAAAATTGTCCTTTTTCGTCCCTTGTAATACTGCGCAGAGGTTGTCAGCCTTTCCGCGAGAAGCTTGGTTGCCCCCATTGTATTTATGGTATTTGTCACCTTATCAGTACTAATATTGATTACCCTCTCGACATTTGCGGATATCGCAGATTCGATGACGTTCTGAGTACCATAAACATTTGTCTTTACAGCCTCAAACGGGTTGTATTCGCATGAGGGCACATGCTTAAGAGCAGCAGCATGGAAAACAAAATCCACATTCTCCATCGCCATCTTAAGCCTGTCTTTGTCACGTATATCCCCTAAAAGAAACCTCAGATTTTCATGCCTGTCAAGCCTGTGCTGCATATGGAAAAGCTCAGTTTCGCGGTTGTCAAAAACCCTTATCTGCCGCGGCTTATGCTTCAGAAGCTGGTTGACTATTTCTGACCCTATCGAACCAACCCCCCCAGTCACAAGTATTGCCTTATTTCTGAATAGACTCATTTCAGACCCCCCAACTCAAAACCTCAGAAGCCCTGGCGTGTTTATATATTTTTTGACAAACCTATATAGTCGATAATATAGGCTTGAGCTACTCAACCGGGCTTCTGTACAGCGGGAAAAAGTCCGGTTCAAGCGCCTGTGCCTTCCTTCTGAATGCGTCGCATAAAAACTCATACGCCTCATTGTTATGGATAAAGGAATACCGGTAGAACGGCTTTGTCTTTTTTGAAAAAAGCGATTTGAAGCGGAATATGCTGTCATTGGATTTATATCCACCGCCCATCACAAAATACTTATAACCTGCTTTCTTCGCCCACTTTATTATCTCATATACAATCAGATTATTTGGCCTATAGCCCAGAAAATCAGGGTCTGCCCCCCTAAGGTAATCATATGCTATGTCAAACTTATGCAGCAACAGGGAGCCAACCACAATTTTGCCGTTATGCTTTGATACAAATAAGGTGGCATTGCCATCCATCTCTTTCAATAGCCTCTCAAAATAGTCAACCGAAAAATGATACTCCTTTCTCGCCCCCCATTTGTCCATATTCATTGTGTATAACCGCCTAAACTCTTCCACCGCATTTCTGTCTTCAGCAATCTCCACAGTAACGCCATCCCTCTTTGCTTTTCTTATTGCCTTCCTGTTTTCCTTGTCGAAGTTCGCCCAGATAGTTTCTTCAGGCTCCGTTAAGTCAACATAAACTATGTCATGAATCTCCTTCACATTCTGGGGATTCTTTTCTTGCAGCAGCATGTGATTCCCGAAAATCGGATGCAGCCTTGCAAACTCTGTGACAATATTTGCTTTCAGGCAATAGGAGTGAAATGCGTCAATAAAATTGCTGAAAAGCTCTTTTTCCATGCTTTTGTCTTGGCAATGCAAAGCAGGGCCCCCATACTCAAAAGAGGATATGTCATAAAATACCTCCTCGACATCGCTGAAGAAGGGAAGCTCATTAACTCTCTTTTTCAGATAGGGGTAAACAACATAATTATTTTCATCTCCGTAAAAAAACAGCTCTGAAACCCCCTTAAAATGTGACTCAGCAATCCTTGCAAATTCGGGAGTGTAATAAATGCACTTTTTGTCAACCTTGCCCAAAAGCCTGTTCCAGGCTGAAGCATCATCGGAATTTAATATTTTTTGATGCATGGCTATTTCCTCGCAGAGACAATGTAATGCGAGATTGCCCTCGCCATCCCGTTCACTGTCCTGTCAAACTTCTCTATTCCAACCTCGGAAAACCCTGCATGCGAAAACAGCATTTTAATTTCTTCAGCGTCAAAGAAATGCATGATGCCGCAGTTTGATGATTCGCCCTCGGAAATGCCCACTAATGTTCCCGGCTCAATCTCCTTCCCCAGCCTTTCCCTGAAAATATAATCATCCTTGCTCCTTAAAATCGAGCACATCATGCCTCCCTTTTTCAGGACACTGCTGCAGCCGGACAGGACTTCCGAAATTTCCTTAATGCTGTTGTGCTGAAGCGAAACATCATCAATTACTGCATCAAAAAACTCCTGCCCGAAATGCAGTTCTTTTGCATCGCCGGCAATAAAAGTCCCTTTCAGCCCGTCATTTGCAAACCTCGCCCTTGCCATCTCAATTGCACTTTCCGACTGCTCAATGCCGTAGACATCAAACCCTTCCCTCGCCAGGAACCAGGAATCCTTTCCGGGCCCGCATCCCAGGTCAAGAATTTTCACCGATTTCCTGTCTTTAAAGCCATAAAAATTCTTCGCCATGAAGCGGATGATATCCTCTGAAGGATATTTTGCCCTGTAGCCCTGCTCCTTGTAAATAGTTTCCCATACTCCTGCCTTTTCGTTGGTGTTTGTCATTCCAATACCTTCCCAATCAAATAAACCATCTCATCTATATCGTGATGGGTGACAGACTGGTGAATTGGAAGGTTGGTGATGTGCTTTGAGAGGTAATGCGAATTTTCATACTCCTCCCCTATCTGCTCGATTAGCCTGTAGTACAAAGAAACAAGCTCAACCCCAAAATCCAGCATTTCATAGTAAAACTCATCCCTGTCCTTGTTCTTCAGAAGGATGGGAAAGTTAAGCGGGACTATGCCGGATGGGAGTTCAGGATATAACACTTCAATTCCCGATACCGATTTTAACTTCTCCAGCAAATAAAGATAGTTATCCCTCCTTATCCCTGCAATTTTCCTTAGGTCAAACTTGGAAAAAAGCTTCACATGCTCCGTATCTTCCAAATCAGTATGCAAATGCGGATTGTTTATCTGGAGCATCCCGCCGCCGTCCATTGGCAGAATCTTGTGCAGTGAAAAGAAGCTTGCATCCCCAAAAGCGCCGGTTTCCCTGCCGTTGTATTCTGACAGCAGGCTGTGCGCGCAATCCTCGATAAGGTACTTTTTATGCTCCCTGCAAATCCTTGCAATCTTTTCGATGTCATTTTGAACAAACCCAAAATAGTGTATAACCAATGCGGCCTTAACCTTTGGGTCCTTTAGTTTTTTCTGGAAGTCTGCCATATCAATTGAAAGGTCCCGGTTTAGATTGTAAAAATCATAAGGCACATTATTCTCAGCTATAGGGTCAAACACTCCAGAACCTTCCTTGTCATTTATGCCGATGTATGACGGCAATAATATCCTGTTTTCAGGTATTTGCTTCAGTATATATGAAAACGCAGTCCTTGCCTTATCCACAAATACCCTTC
>DATDYF010000057.1:0-43761 GCA_035289105.1 Candidatus Nanoarchaeia archaeon | reverse complement strand
ATCCTGAGCTGGTTGAGATTGGCGATGGAACATTAGTGGGAAGCGACTGCGAGTTTGCAAGCCATTCGATTGTGAACACATTTTGGGAACTTGGAAGGTGCAAGATTGGCAAGAATTGCATGATTGGCGCATATTCACTTGTCGGTGCAGGAATCACAATTGGCGATAATGTTGTTCTTGGCGCAAAGTCAATGCCCACAAAAGACATCCCGAGCAACCAATTCTGGGCAGGAACGCCCGCTAAATTGATAAGGGAAACAGGCGTCAAAGAGCTTAAGATGGAGAAGGATGTTGAGATTGTGCATTACGAGAAATGATTCCATCAAAAATTAAATCAGTAATCCATAAAAAAACAAGATGGAATATTCAGCATGCAGCAATAATCAACAGGGAGATGAAGAAGCCTTGTATTGTGGGCATTAGGGATTTGACAAGAATATTATCAGAAGAAAGTTAGGGAGCGTAAATATGGCTATTCTTGAGAGAACCAAGGAAGAAATAAAAAAATTGATGTGATAGGACTGTTACCTTTTTTATATGGAATAATTTTTATAGTAAGGTTTATAAATAAAGGTGTATTATTAGTAACAATTATGATAATATACAACCCGCACAATGAGAAGATAATTCAGGAGAGGATTAAACAGGCTGAAGCCCTGCTAAAGGGCATTCCGGCAAGGTACTGCTTCATTACAGGCTCATTTTTGTACAAAGAAAAGTATAGGGATATCGACATCTTTGTTGTCTCCCGAACAAAAAAAAAGCTGGAAATCAAGGACAAAAAAGCAAAAATTACCATGATTGACTTTAACGACCTTTATTCACTGTTTTACCATTCAGCATGCAAAAGCTGCATTGCCAAGAATATACTCCCAACGAGGCCATTGAAGGTTACTATATCAAACTATTGGCATGTCATCAACGAAGCCGTACCGACGCTGCTTAACCAAAAAGACAGATTCCATAAAAACGTGCGCTTTTTGATGCTCTACACAGAGTATTTTAGAACAGGCGAGGTTTTGGACACGTTTCAGCTTGCAAAAAAAATTGGCCAATTTAAGGATTATAGAAGCATTCTGGAGTATGTCAAAAGCGAAGTTCCGAAGAGTATTGCCAAGAGCGCAAAACCTTCTTATGCAAAACGGTTTTTTTACACACAAGCCGGATATTACCGGGACTTGCAGTCGTATGAAGCACAGCACTTTTTATATGAATTGACGCGTGAGGTTGCCAGGGGTACCGCTTATGGTTAATCCAGAAGAATTCCAAAAGAAGATTGAAGCAATAATTTCCCAAGAATACAAAGTGGAATTCCTTGGAAAGAACTTTAACCAAATAGTGAATCTGCTGACAGAAGCTAAAGCAGAAAGTATTTACAAATGGGTAGAAAAGGCTGTTGAGAAGAAGATTCAGCCTATCTTCATTGGTTCAAAAAAGAAATACAAAGAGTGGGAAGTCAGCGAACTTCTTACTTTTCGCTATCCATTCAATATAGGCAACACGGCATACAGAGTCCTTTTTGTGAAAGTGAAGAATTCAATATACATAGAGTTCCATTTGGGTGACCACAAATACTATGACAAGGTAAGAAAGGAACTTGACCTTAAAAAGAGTAGTTATTAATGGTTCAGAAACTGGTCCTTTATTTATTTTCCATATAGTAAATAATTAAATGCTGGTCATTTTTCGTATGTTTACTATTACCAAGTAATTACAAACCGAAACACTTAAATACCCCAAAATCCTACTAAGTAGTATGGCTAGAAAAAAGCAACCCGATATCTTGGAAAGGATTGTAAAGGAGGCACAATTCAACAGTGGGAATTGGTGGGGTTACGACGAATCTACCTTTGAATACAGATATGGGAGATTCGCTCCTCATTTGGTGGTTGTGCCGGACAAAGAGATAGGAAGGAAGTTAGTTGGTGTGCTTTCCGAAGCGGGCAATTATGATGTTGTTAAACCAATATCTTGCCACGGGCTTAAACCAAGCAAGTTGATTAATGAGGTACAGAGAATAAAGAAAGCTTCGCTTAAATCTCATGATGAGAAGATTGCAGTTGTGTTGAGCGGTTTAGACTCCTTTAGCGCTGAGAAGCTTTACGAATGTAATAATGAATGGTCAGCCGGCAATACGGAAGGGCGGCCTGCTGTATGGGCTGTGTTTCTTATCGACAAAGATTCAAAAAAATATCAAAATATTGATCATTTTAGGCCGACAGACATTGGAATCCTTACCGGAAGCGGATTAAGACCGCTGTATGATGCCGATTACTGGGCACCTTTCCTTAAAAAATATCTTGAAAAAAAAGACTTTTCAACGAAATACGGATATTATCCTCTTGGTTTTTTTAACGCTGGTATCCCGCTCCTTAATACACTTAATGTTTTTAGATATTTCGAACATTCCCTTGAAGGATTAAAGAGTGCCGATACTAAGAAGGAATATCTTGAAGTTAGAAATGAGTTTTATTCGGTCCTTAATCAAAATTTACCTTCCATCTTGGAGGGAATTGAAAAAGGATTTTTGAGAACAGAAAAGCATTTGCAGAAGAAAAGCTGGGAGGGGTCTCATCCCTTCGAGTACATTAAGCAGAGTGAGTTGCGGGAATCCCTGGGCCACCTTTGTGCAATATTGGATAAAGAACCAATGCATTACTTTGAACGTGTTAAGGGGTTATATCAAAGAGCTTCTCTTGCCTCTTTGGAGTAAAAATGAAACAAAAGCTAAGCATCACACTTGATGATGATACCGTCAGCTTAATTGAAGGCCTAATCCAGGAAGGGATGTTCAGGAACAGAAGCCATGCCGTAGAGTATTCTGTAAGAAAACTGGCCGGGGAGAGGAAAAATGGCTGACGAAGATTGCGCTGACCAGGACGAAGCACCTGCTGAGGAACAGTATGAATCCAAAGAAGGGTCTGAAGAGTACATTGAAGAGGGGGCAGTAGAAGAGGTTAAGGAAGAAAACCTTGAATCTCTGGCGGAAAGCAAAGCAGAAGGGAAAGAAAAGGGCGAAGATTCAAAGCGCGAACCGAGAACCCTTGCAGAGTGGGTTGATGAAATGTACAATGTCATAAAAGGCTTCTCGAAAGTGGGGGACAATATAGACCCTTACGAAGCTGTAAAGGAGATAGATGGCGCTGTAGTTGTCATACTTCCCGGATTGTTTGACTGGCCGATTTCATTAGAAACCTTCAGGCAGTATTCAGGGTTAAATGCAGTAAGATTTGACAGCAGGGATGCTGAGGATATTCACAAGTTTTTAACGCACATCTATGAAAGCAAAGGAATCAAGCCTGTAGTGGTTGGATTCAGCGATGGAGAGAAGAGGCTTTGCAACTATTTGAAGAAGTATGGGGATGAGAGCATCGGATTAGGCATCGGAGTTGGCTCTGACAAGAATGCAGACAAGCTTGCCTCAGCAGGAAAATTCATCTACATAAATGGGGAATGGGACTGCCTTGCTCCGCTGTGGAGCGCATATTACAACCAGACAAAAGCCCCAATTTTCACAGTGTCCGGAAGCCACGCCGGAATGATGGAGAGCGACATTGCAATAAAGCAGATTGCGAGCATAATCAAGAGCGAGTCATTCAAGCGCGGGCTTCCAATAGGCTATGTGCCAACTGAGATGTACAGGAAAGCTGCTTAGTCCAAAGGTTATTATATTCTGAAGCGTTATATAGCCTAGGGGATAAATGTGCTAAAACATGTTGAGTACCAAACACCTGAATTGACTGCTGCTTTGGCTAGGTATGGGTATGGGCTTGGAAACCTGAAGGGAAGAGAAATCCCCCCTGCTGCAAGGAGATACGGCGTTGAGGAGCTCGTAATAAGAATTCTCACTTCTAATCCTGACCCAAGGTACGTTGAAGGACTGCCTGTGATAATGGCAAAGAACACTATCGACTACGCAAAGTTGTTGGGAATAGCTGAGAACGGAAATGCCTTGAAAAGGCTCGGCTGGATGCTTTCCATGGCAAAAAGAAGTTACAAAGATTTGGACGTTCCTTATGATCTTGATTTAGAGGCGACCGTAGAAAAGTGCAAGTCTGCAAAGGGAGGTTTGGAAGAGGTATTTAATCCTAATTTTGATATTGCTCCGTACAGAGAAAGGGCAAAAAGGGTACGTGAACCGATATCCGCAGAATGGGGCATTATGACCTTGCACACGCTTGAAGCATTTGAGAGGAACCTGATTCTTTATGGGGTTCAACAGAGAAAGACTGCTTGAATTCTTGCATGACCTGGATGGCATGCTTCCGTCGCCCATAGAAGTAATTCTTATAGGCGGCTCTGCTTTGAACTATCTTGACCTGAAAGATGATACAAAGGATGTTGATTTCTTTTACAGTGGAATGGAGATTGACGATTTGTATGCGATCACTCAGGAACTCTCTAAGAAATACAATTCCAGAATAGACTTTTGGACTACAGAGGAGATGGTTCTTCTCAAGGATGGCAGGATTAATACTCAAAAACTCCCAACCGATTATATTTCGATGTGCTTTGAAGCAGAGGAGCCCTTGGAACGCATCAAGCTGAAGATTTTGAATCCTATAGACGTTGTTCTGACAAAAGTGGATCGTTTGTCCGAGAGGGATATGGACGACATTACAAAACTGGTTAATCATTACCATATTCCCAGAGAAACCCTTGAAGAAAGGTTCAAACTCTACCTTGCTGGATATGATGGAAACAAAACCAAAAGGGAGGTTAACTTCAAAGAGATGATTTCGACGATATTTGGGAATTAATGTGTTTAGAGCAGTTTATCAACTTCTTTCCTTACGCTTTCAAACACACCCTCAACCGGCTTTGAAGCGTCTATAACGATTATATTATCGCCAAGAATTTGTTTCAGCTTCAGGAAGTTTTTCCTTAATTCCCTCATGAACTCCAACTCCTCAAACTTTTCCTTTTCGCCGCGCCTTGATACCCTTTCAATTGCAATGTCAGCAGGAAGGTCAAGGATGAATGCAATATCCGGCTTCAGGAAATTCTTGTTTGCATCAACGCATTCCTTCTCTGGCAAGCCCTGAGTGTGCTGGAAGGCAATTGTTGAGTAATAATATCGGTCGCACAGAACAAGGTTATGGCCTTCATCATGGGCAAGAAAAGGAATAATGGTTTTCTCAAGATGCTCTTTCCTGTCTTTCGTGAAAAGCTCAAGGTATTTCTTTGCGTTTGACTTCGGGTCTTTATCCTGTTTCAGCATCTCGCGGATTTCTTTCCCATGCTTTCCATACGTCGGCTCCCTTGTAGTGAGTATTCGATATTTTTTTGATTTCTTGAAAAGGTAATTGTGCAATCTCTCAATCATCTCCCCTTTGCCAGCCCCATCCATTCCGTCAAGCACGATAAACAAATTCTTCACTTGAATACCTCTCCTGTTTCAAAGGACCAGAACAATAAATCGAGGTGGTCCATTGGAATGTTTATTCTATCGGCAAATCGTATGAACTTGCCCTCAATTTCAAGGTAATTCTTCCTTGATAAGCTTTTGGGTATTTCATTTATTACCTTATGCCTGACCAGGTTTTTCAGGATGTGCCTGTCAAGGATTGCAAGATTGGAATACCCGACATTCCTAAGAAAATGCGATGCCTCCTTCAAGCCAAGGCCTTTGATGTTTGCAACAAGAAAGTCTCTTGAAGCAGGGGAATTTCCATTCAGCTTTATTGAACTGTATTTTTCCTTCATTTCAATAAGGTATTTTGACTTGTTGTTGTGAAATCTTACACCATTTTTTCTTAGGATTAGTTTTGGATCAATATTAACATTCCTAAAATTAACTTTCTTAAGCTCATTTACTGCATTGTCGCATTTTCTTGCGCTTGACTGCGGAGTCAGAATGCAAAAGCAAAGCTCGTAGAATTTTTCTTTTCTTCCTGCGTTCTTAAACTCCCTTATTCTGCTCTCTATAGCCTTTTTCTTTTTTTGGTATCCCCCTATTAGTTCCCCCATATTTTTCCATAACCTTGCTGATTATAAAAAAGTTTGTGAAGCGCCAAGTTTGAGAAAATTAGGCGGAAATCTTTAGCTTACGTTTCTCGATTTCCTCATCCATCATTTTCTTGGAGATGTTCATGTCCAAGTCTATAAGCTTCTTTACAAGCTGGCTGTTAAGGTTAAGCTTGTACAATTCGGCCCTTCCAATCCGCCTGGTTTTAACGACAATACCTAATTTAACGATATTTCCCCAAAACTGGTGCAGAGTGCTCCAGCCAATATCTGCATTTTTTGCTATGTCTGTAAGGCTGTAGTCAAATTCACGGTTATCGAGAAAAAAGTCTATAACTTTCACTATTGGGGAGTCCCCGAATACCACCCTAAAGGACGATTTTTCTTCCATTGCAACGTATGATATGATTAGCTTGTTTATATATTTTTGCATATTTAAACATTCATTTAGATGAATAGAAAGTATTAATATAACTTCTGATTCCGCGTTTTTGTGGACCTAAAGAAGATTATTCTAAGGAAGTTGTACAGGCGAAGAGTTATTGGCTGCAAACATACTACCATTGAAAACTTGACTCATGGTTTGCCGAAACATCTGGCAGGATTAGCCAAAGAGGCTGTCGATGATTTAATTAAAGACGGCATTATTCTCCAAAAACCTACTTCCTATGGATTGCAGGTTAGCCTTAACCCCGATAAAATTGATGAAATCGCCAGAATAATTGAATAAGAGCAGATCGCATTAATAATTGAACATGTCAGAAATCGCGATTCATAAGATCCCCGCTTCAGCTAGGAGTAGGAAGGCGATTTCTGAGCATGCTCAAAAATCCTCGATTTTTGACATTTGTGCGCTCTGCTAGTATAGTAAAGTGAAGTTATAAAGTTCCATTATTTGTGCACTTTACTATAAGATAGAAAAGACGTCTTAGCCGTTCAGGAAAAATGCGATAACATTTATAAATAGGGTGAAAAACTCTCCAACTACGGGTCCGTGGCTTAGCCTGGCTATAGCGCTCGACTGATAATTTGGTTGATGCCATAGCTGATATCGAGAGGTCGAGAGTTCAAATCTCTCCGGACCCACTATTTTTTAAGAAAATTTTATTCAGAATTTAGTTTAATCCCTAATTCCTTGGCCAAATCCGTCCAACTCATCAGCTTCCGCTAGTTTTGCTATGAGGTCCTTATGTTCATCCTGAACGTCTGCAAAACTAAACTTTGTTGTTCCCCGAATATATTTAATCGATACTGTTGCCTGGAACATTTTGTCCATTTTTTTGTATGGGTGAATATCAGATATTTCGGCTCCAATCACCCTAAGAAATCCAGGACGGTGTCCGAATGGTGTACGTTCTTGTGGTTCATATGTGCGTACCAATAATTCCAGCACGGCCTCATTGCCAGAATAAGGCCTTTCCTCCCTCGTTAAAATTCCATCCTTGTCAGGCATTAGAACTTTTCCCTCGTTAGGCGCAAAAATAGGCTTCCATTCCGTACCAAGAAATTCGGACAAGCTATTGGATGGAGAACTGAGGTGGTACCATATCCCCATATCCCCCTGTTTTGAATACACATTCAAGTCCAGCCTATACACCCCAAGAGGCAAATTCGCATTAGCTATATGCTCTGGTGCAGGTCTTTGTATTTCTTTTGGCATAAGCAAGGGGGAATGCAATTGAGATTATAAATAATTAGGTTTTGGATTCCAAATCTTTTTAAAGCAAAGGTGTTCTCTCCACTGCATCGATAGATAAGCCGGTGAAAGCTTGCTTATGCTGGAGACAAGTTCTGATTCTTGTTTTCAGGAAGGGTTTTAATGGCACGAATGTATTCAAGAAGGAAAGGGAAGGCAGGCTCCAAGAAGCCCGCAAAGAAACAGGTACCTTCCTGGCTAAGATACAAAGGAAAGGAAGTAGAGCTTCTTGTGGTAAAGCTGGCAAAGGAAGGAAAGAATCCTTCGCAAATCGGGCTTCACCTCAGGGATGTTTATGGAATTCCTGACACAAAGATAGTTGCAGGAAAAAGCATAACTGCAATTCTCAAAGAAAAAAAGCTTCAGAAGGAAATCCCGGAAGACCTCATGGCGATGATAAAGAAGGATGTCCAGCTGAGAAAGCATCTTGAGAGGAACAGAAAGGACGAGACAGCAAAGAGGGGCCTGATAATTACAGAATCAAAAATTAAAAAACTTACAAAATATTACAAGAAAAATCAAAGGATACCTGAATCCTGGAAATTTGAGCCTGCAAAGGCTGGATTATACCTTGAGTAGGGTTTTTGTGCAAACAACAGTAAAATTTTCTTTCTCTATTTTTTCTGCGGCTTCCGATGCAGTTTTCTCAGAATCAAAGATTCCGTATATCGATGGCCCTGAGCCGGAAAGGCATGCATTTAGGGCTCCAAATTTTACAAGCTCATCCCTTATATCCTGCAGACCTTCATAAGTATCGAAAATAACAGGCTGAAGGTCATTTGCCAGTGATGCGGCAATTGTTCTTGCATCTGTCAAATCATTAGGATTGATTGTCTTAGAAGAGCATCCTTTCTTGTCCCACAGCCCGTAAGCAAGTTTGGTAGACACCTCAAACTCAGGGTAAACCAAAACAATATTCAGCCTGGGCAATTCCAAAGGAGTTACATTCTCTCCTGTGCCTTCCACAAGCGCAGCTACTCCGATTATGAAAAACGGAACATCGCTTCCAATCTCGCGGGCAATTGATATTAGCTCTTTTTTTTCCAGCTGGAGCCCGAAAAGATTGTCTATTGCAATTATCGTGGCAGCAGCGTTGCTTGATCCTCCTCCAAGGCCAGCACCGATTGGAATTCTTTTCTCAATTGAGATTTTAACGCCGTCCCTAATCCCGTACCTGTCCTTCATCAGTTTTGCCGCCTTATAGCAAAGGTTCTGCTTTGTCGGGATGTTTGCAGAACAGTTTATCTCTATAGTATCTTCAGGAAGTTTTTCAACAATTATGTCGTCGGATAAGTCTATCTGTTGCATTACCGAGCTGATTGGGTGATAGCCATTTTCAAGCCTGCTGCCTACGTGAAGCGTCAGGTTTATTTTTGCATATGACTTTAGCTTAATCATTTTTCTTTGAGACCGATACCACCGAAAAGACCTGAATGCCAAGCCCCTTGCCTGCATCTGTCAATCCCTCGCCTGTGGTTGCGGTTACTCCTATCCTTTCTCCCGGAACACCAGTAAGCGCCTCGATTGAATCCCTTATTTCATCAGCTTTCGGGTCTATTTTTGGTGTTTTGCATTCTATCATTACGCCTATATTGTTTATTTGGTAATCATTAATCTTCAGCATATCTAGGGCAACTTTAAGGTATTCTTTGCTGTCGCTAATTCCATTTCTAAACATATCGTCAGCATAATGGCCGATTGAATTTCCACCCATGGATTGCGAAATTGCGTTGAAAAGTGAATGGAGTATAACATCGCCATCTGAGTTTGCCTCAAGGCCAGGGCCATCAAAAAGAACGCCGCCCAAGATTAAGCCTTTTTTCTCCTTTGCAAACCTGTGAGAGTCGAGGCCAAATCCGACGCGGGCGGAACTAAGAAGATTTTCTGCAAGATTGATGTCATTTGGATGGGTAATTTTAATGTTATCAGGATTTGATTCAACCATCCTGACTTTATAACCCAACCTTTCAGCGAGCATAACATCGTCAGTGCCGTAAAATCCTTCTTTCATTGCAATGTCGAACGCCTCTTTTGCTATTTTGTATTTAATTACCTGCGGAGTCTGGACCAGCCATAATTTGCTCCTGTCAAGCGTCTTTAAGACCTCATTGTCTCCATTTGCCTCCTTAATGGTATCCTTTGCCCTTATACCGGCGACAGCAACCCCAAATTCACCCGCAGATTCTATGCATCTGCTTATTGTGTCGGAGCTTACAAATGGATTTGCCCCGTTGTGGGTTAATACAATGTCATCTTCCTTTGGATTTTCTATTGCCTTAATCCCATTGTAAACCGAATCCTGCCTTTCTTTTCCCCCAGCAACGATTTTTTCCACTTTGGCAAATTCAAATTTTTCAACGATATGCCGAAGAACGGGTATATCCTCTTCCCTTGCGACTAGGACTATTTTATCAATTTCGCTGCAATTTTCAAACACCTTGATTGTTCTGGCTATTATTGGCGTATTGCCTATTTCAAGAAAGACTTTGTTTACCAGCTGATTCATTCTTTTCCCGCTGCCAGCTGCTGTGATGATTGCTGTGTTCATTTTCCTTTTATTTTTCTGTCTATCTCCATTATTTCTTCAATCGAAGGGTCTTTGATAAGATTGTGCGAGTCCATTTCTTTTTTTACTGCTTCATAGATTTCACCAAATTTTATCTTTCCGGCAAGGAAATTCCTTACAGCAACCTCATTGGCAGCATTCATGACCGCAGGCAGAGAGCCTCCAACACGGCCGGCATTGTATGCAAGCTGAAGGCAGGGAAACAAAGGGCTTGGATTCCTGAATTCCAGATTTGTTCTTGTCAAATCAAGGCTTGTGCTGTGGTTGAGCCTTTCCGGATAGCTCAATGCGTATTGGATGGGTATCCTCATATCGGGAACTCCCATTTGGGCAACCATGCTGCCATCGGAAAATTCCACAACAGAATGAACTACACTTTGAGGATGAATGACAACATCTATATCATCATATTCGATTCCGTAGAGCCAATGCGCCTCAATGACCTCAAAGCCCTTGTTCATCAAAGTTGCAGAGTCTATTGTTATCTTATCCCCCATCTTCCATGTTGGATGATTCAATGCCTGTTCCCTGGTTACGTTCTTCAGCTGCCCCTCGCTAAAATCGCGAAATGGACCGCCAGAGCAGGTAAGGATAATTTTTTTTATATTTTGCTTAATCCCTCGGGGGCACTGGAAGATGCCGGAGTGCTCGGAATCTACTGGAAAAAGCCTTATGCCTTTCCTGCCAGCCATTTCCATTATCTGCTTTCCGGCACTCACCAATGTCTCTTTGTTTGCGAGAGCGATATTTTTTCCCGCCTTTATCGCACTGCAGGTTGGCATTATTCCAATGCTTCCAACAAGGGCATTAACAATGATATCTGCATCTTCCAAAGCGGCTATTTTGTTTATGCCATCCAATCCGCTGTGAACATCGATTCCGCATCCAGAAAGCTCATCTGCCTTTTCACTATCCATAACTGCAACCGCTTCCGGTGAAAATTTCCTAATCTGCTCTTTAATCAATTCCACATTTGAGTTGCATGTCAGGGCGATTGCCCTAAATCTATCCGGATTGTTTCCTATCACTTCAAGAGCTTGCCGGCCAATCGAGCCTGTCGAGCCGAGTATTGCTATCTTTTTCATTTTTCCAGCAGCTTCAAGGATTCCTTTGCTATGTTCGAGGCATTTAAGCCAACTTTCTTCCTAAGCAAAGAGAGATTGCCGTGCTCAATGAATTTGTCAGGAATCCCGATTCTCTTAGCCTTTATTCCGGAATTATAATCTTCAAGCAATTCCAACACCCCTGCGCCAAAGCCGCCACTAATGGTTCCCTCTTCCAGCGTAATTATATTTTTGGTTTTTTTAGCATAGTGAATAATAATATCTTCATCCAGGGGTTTGGCAAATCTTGCGTTTATTACTGCCGCATCAATTCCTTTTTTATCCAACTCCTCTGAGGCCTTAAGGGCTTCCCCAACCAAAGGTCCCAATGAAAGAATAGCGATATCTTTTCCTTTTCTTAAAACCTCAGATTTCCCTATTTTCATTCTCTTGGCATTTTCTAAGACCTTATAGCCGTTTGTATGTCCCCTTGGAAACCTTACAGCTGCAGGACCTTTATGGTTTACAGCAGTATAAAGCATGTCCTGCAATTCATTTTCATCCTTGGGTGCCATTATGGTTATGTTTGGGACAGACCTCATGAAGGCAATGTCAAATGTGCCATGATGTGTTGGCCCATCTTCGCCTACTAAGCCTGCACGGTCAACTGCAAAGGCAACATTCAGATTTTGAATGCAGACATCATGCACAAACTGGTCGTAGGCGCGCTGAAAAAAGGTGGAATATAACGAGCAGACCGGTTTTAATCCCCGAATCGCCATCCCTGCTGCCAACGATACTGCATGCTGCTCTGCGATGCCAACATCAAAAAATCGCTCCGGAAATCGTTTTGAGAACTCCGTAAGGCCCGAGCCGGATTTCATCGCAGGGGTAATTGCAACAATATCAGGGTCTTCTTCAGAGATATTGCATATCGCCTCTGAAAATGCCTCAGTAAAGGTTAAAGGCTTCCTTTCAGCAGCTTCGCTTTTCCCATTTGAGACGTTGAATGGGGATACTCCATGAAATTTTGTCTCCTTGTCCCTTTCTGCAAAATTATAGCCCTTTCCCTTCTCAGTAATCACATGAAGCAGTAATGGCCCTTCAAGGTTTTTGATGTTTTCAAGGGCATTTATTAAATCATTTATGTTGTGGCCGTCTATTGGGCCAAAATAGCGGAATCCAAATTCCTCAAACAGGGTCAGGGGCATGACAATTTTCTTTAGCGTCTTTTGAAGACGGTAAGTTTGCTCAACCGCGCCTTCACCAACTATTTTAAGCATCCAAGTTTTTGTTTTCTTTCTGAGCGCGTGGTATTCAGGATAAACAACAAGCCTCCGGAGATATTTAGAAAGAGCTCCTACATTTGGGTTAATTGACATCTTGTTGTCATTCAATATCACAATCATGTTTTTCTGAAGATGGCCAGCGTGATTCAATGCCTCATAAGCCATCCCAGCAGTCAATGCCCCATCCCCTATTACTGCAATAATTTTGTGATTTTCCTTTTTCAAGTCCCTTGCAATCGCCATGCCAAGGGCTGCAGAGATTGAGGTTGAGGAATGGCCAACACCAAATGCATCATGAACGCTCTCTTCTGGCTTTATGAATCCCGAAATGCCCTTGTACTGCCTTAACGTATGAAAAACATTATTTCTGCCGGTTAGAATCTTATGCGCATACGCCTGATGCCCAACATCCCAGATTATTTTATCGCATGGAGATTCAAACACATAATGCAAAGCGATAGCAAGCTCAACACAGCCCAAGGGGCTTCCCAAATGGCCGCCTGTTTTTGACACCGTATCTATAATTTTATGCCGGATTTCCCTTGCTAAAAATTTAAGATGGTTTCTGGGAATTTTCTTCAAGTCTTGCGGAGAACTAATGCTATCCAAAAGAACGGTATCACTATAATTGAACTCCTCTTTCATTAAACACCCCTTAGGAGTAAGTTGTTTTATGCCCTTTATAAATATTGTTCTAGTCCCGTGGCATATTAGGAAAAGTTTATTAATTAAGGCTTAAAGGAAACTATTGTGAAAACCCACCATTGCATTGTTATGATTCTCCTGTTTAGCGTTATTTTGTCTTCATGCCAGCCTGAGCAAGTTCGGGTTTCTGAAGAAGACCATCTCGGTTGCCAGCCCCGGGAAATCACGGAAGGAACATGCACATTGGCTGAAGAAGATTCCAATAATGTAGGGCTTTTTGAAACAATCAATGAAGAGAGAGTTCAGACAAGGGATGCGGCATATAGCGAAACAGCAACGGGCTTTTTGGCCCAGCCTGCCGAAGAAGGAACCTATCCCGGAGTAATAATGATTCATGAATGGTGGGGTTTGAATGACAACATAAAAACCATGGCAAAACTGCTTGCCCAAGAGGGCTACGTCGTTCTGGCCGTTGACTTGTATGAAGGCAAGGTTGCAACCACTTCTGAAGAAGCAGGTTCGCTCGCAGGAACAGCCAGGGCAAATCCCGAACAGGCTGTTGCAAATATGCAGGATGCGGCATCATTTTTGCGTGGCTTGCCGAATGTGGATGGCTCAAAGATTGCTTCAGTGGGCTGGTGCTTTGGCGGCGGCCAATCCCTCCAACTTGCAATTTCGGGAGAAAAGCTGGCAGCAACGGTCATTTATTACGGCAGCCTTACTGATGACAGAGAAAAGCTCTCATCCATCGCCTGGCCGGTGCTTGGCATTTTTGGAGAAGAAGATACCTCAATTCCCGTTTCTTCTGTAAATGCCTTTGAGAAATCTCTAAATGCTCTGGGCATAGAAAATGAGATTTTTATTTATCCCGGAGTGGGCCATGCCTTTGCAAACCCCTCTGGACAGCGCTATGCACCGGAAGAGACCAAAGATGCCTGGGAAAAAACCCTTGCTTTTCTTGGAAAACATTTAAAATAGGCTTTAAATTCCCCTTTCTGATGGTGCAAAAACAGCAGACACTAAATGAAGAGCTCTGGCTTACAGGGTGGGAACCTTATGGCGGAAAGGCAACACATGTCGGCATTTTGCCTGCAGAGCCAAATACAGGGATTAGGTTTATAACAAATAAAGGCACTGTAGAAGCTAAACTTGAGAACGCCATTCCTTACAGCCATTCCATACTCCTGAAAAATGGCAATCCCCAGGTGCTGGTTCCGGAGCATATTTTAGCAGCTCTTTTTGGATACGGAATCGATAATGCTGACATCCTTCTTATTCATTCGCCGTCTATAAGCTTTAAACTGATGGATATGCTTGGAGTCGCTGCCCAAATACATGTATGCCCATATTTTGACGGCCGAGAAAAGGTTCTTTGCGAAAGGCTGGAAGAAGCTGGAATAAAAGAGCAATCTGAGCCGAGAAAGCTGGTAACACTGGAAGAGAAAGTTGCCTTCAAAGAGGATGGAAAAACCCTTGAATTATCACCTTCTGAAAGGCCTGGCTTGTGGATTCATGCAAAAACAAACTACTTAAGGCCAGGAATTGAGCAGGAGGTTGACATGCAAATTACACCAGAAACTTTCAAGAATGAACTGTCAGAATCAAGGTCTTACGCACGCATGGTCCCTTACTGGTTTCCCTTAAAGTTGGCTAGTGCAATTGCTTCATTTGCCTATCCACACTATGGAATTGGCCACGGATTCAGCAAAAGCACAGTTTTCCTTCCAACCAGAACAAAAGAGCAATGGGAAGCACAGGAAATTTATCCTGCAGAGCTTGCAAGGCACAAGATAGTGGATTTTTTAGGGGTTGCTGTACTTCTTGGAGCAAGGCTGGACAATGTCCAGATATCAATTTACCGTACAAATCATGTTGCAGACTTAAACTACCTAAGGCAGCTCAGCGATTCTGGGAAGTTGAAAACCCGCTAGTATAGGCTTTCCTCCAAAAGTTTCTCTGCTGCTCTATCAATGCAATCTGGGTCTTGAAATAACCCGATAATTTGCCTTCTGAACTAATCTCGGGGTTTATGGTATGGAATAAATCTGCCCTTTCAGTTTCTGTGAGCTTTGTCTGGTAAGCATCAGTTTTTTTGACATAATCAAAAAGCTCCAGAGCCAGTTCATAAACCCTTGCTTGAGAGGAAAGAAGATTTTCAAGCTCAACCCGGGGTATTGTGTTTTTAACAATTTGCAGATACTGCTCTTTTGTTGTCTCAGCCGGCGTAGCTTCTGATATTCTCCCGTACAATCCAGCCTCCGCTTTCTCATTTTCATTCAGCAATGAATTAATTTTGTCGGCATGCCCCAGGATTGCAGCCTTTTCTTCGGATGCAAGAAAGGTGTTTGATTTGATTTCCTCCACAACACCGGGTTTAATCAAATGGTCCCCGATTGTGAACGGCTCAAAAGTTGGCTCGTAATTAATTCTGTAACCATCGATTCCGTTTGGATGGGAATAATGGAATTCGAGCATTTGCCTTTTTCTGAGGCGTGTTTCAAAATTCATAACTGCAGATTCGTCTGCCAATGCCTCGCCTGCCAGCAGCCCAGCAAGCCCCAAAACAGCCATCTTTTTCCTCATCTTTTCACCTCCCTGATAACATCCCTTATTAATTGCCTGCCGTTTTCTTTTAGCCCATCAAAATACTCATGATTAACCTTGTACAGAAGGATTTTTTTGGCTTCAGGCGATAAGCCATTTGTCAAGCTTAAGACGAAATAGTCTTTTTCATCCATAAGAGAAAGCCCGTACCTTATCGTGGCAGCAATTTCCCTCTTGTTCATTTCTTCATATAAATCTGCAACTATGAGCTCCTTGCCTTCCGCCTTTGAAAGCAGCTGGATGAGGATTTGCTGCTCTGCTTCTGGATGAGAAGATAAGAAATCCAAAGCATCCTTTTCCCTTTGCTCTTCTGTCCTATGGCTGCCCAGTTTTTCTGCAAGGCTGCTTAATACGCTGCCGTAATCATGAATTGAACTTTCGTAATAAACAAGGCTTTCAAGCAGATTTCGGGAGGCTTCCTCGGGGTTGTCATGAGCAAGACGCATTAGAGATTCCTTCGCCGAGCTTATTTTTCTTTTAGCCGCATCATAATGCCCGTTTAACAGACTGGGAATTCCAAGGTTCTCAAAAGCCACAATTGATGAGATATAGGCTACAGTAATTAATGCTGCCTTACACACTCTTTTCATCTGTGCTTAGAGAAATTACCCCTTAAAATTAGTTGCTCATGAATTTCTGAATAATTTTCGGTATTTTGCTAAGAATAAATAGCTTTTTCGGAAAATCTTCCAAAAACAATTAGCTAAACGGCATTTTCTCCGGAATTTCCGGAAGGCTATAGCAAAGGACACAAATAATTGATTAGAGATACTGTCCTTTGCTTGTCAAAAATCCTTTGGATTTTTGAGCATGCTCAGAAATGCAGAGCATTTCTGACATATTACGAACGGACAACTATTATTCACTCATATTTGTCCGTGAGTATAGGGTGGCATTTCTTCAAATTTCAGCTCTTCAATTATAAGGTGGTATTCAATCTTCCTTGCTCCAAGCTTCTCGAGTGATTCATAGAAGGAATGCATCTCATTCAGGCTGCTGAATATGCACTCTGCAAGAAAGGTATTCTTGCCGGTTCTATATGCATTGTTTACATTGGGATTCGCAAGCATTTCCCCGCTCTTTTTCTTAAGCGAGAAATGATAAAGAGACCGGAATTTGAAGCCAAGCTTTGTATAATCCAATGAAGAGGTGAATTTCTTTATTACGCTGCCCTTAAGCCTCGCGAATCTTCCCTGAACGCTGGAAATAGGCATATTGAGCTTATCCCCTATCGCAGTTTTCGTTATCCTTGCATCTTTCCTCAAATGCTTCAGTACAGCCAAATCCTCTTTGCATGCCATCAATGAGGGAAAGTAAAGGTGCTTCATTAATTTTACTCAAAAATTTCCGAAAGATTTCTGGCGAATACGGAAATTTTCCGGAGCTCCGTTAGCTTTTTATCTCCTTCCGCGATTATATAGCCAAAATGAACGTAACAATACTGGACTGCTATACTGATGAGCCATCCGGGTTGGGAGTGCCTCCTAGCTTAGGGACGTATCCCAGGTATATGGCAGGCTCTTTTGAGGGCAAGGTAACGTACTTGACTATAGATGACCTCCGGCTTTATAAGAAGTACAGCATGAAACAACTTGAGCCTAAGATTTCGCAAAAGACAAATATTTCAGTGCATAATCTAACCAAGAATATTAGAGATATCAAAGAAATTTTAGATAAAACAGACACAATGTATGTAATCCTTGGAGTTCATGTTCCTGGAAAGTATCTTTCTGCGACTCCGGGGACTTTGAGTGAAGTCATTCCTATGATTTCAGATATAAAGTGTGAAAAGATTCTGACAGGGCCTGCTGTATTTGGCACGCAGCTGTTTGGCGGAAAATTTGCTGAGAAGATTGACCTAAAGGTGTTTGACAGGGCGGAGAACATTAACGAGGATTACGCTAAGATTGCTATTGACGCTGTTTCAGGCGCTCAAATTCTTAAGCAGATTCCGGATTTAAGGGTAATTGAGATTGAAACTGCAAGAGGGTGCAGATTCGGCAAATGCTCTTTTTGCCTGGAGCCGATAAAGCATAAGCTTGAATTCAGGGAAAGAAGGGACATAGTCAGGGAGATGAAGGCTTGTTATGATTTAGGTGCAAGGTATTTCAGGCTTGGAAAGCAGAGCTCATTCTTTTCGTATCCCGAGATGGAGGAGCTTTTCAAGGATATATGGAGGGAGTGTCCCGGCATAAAGGTATTGCATATTGACAATGTTGACCCTGTGGAGGTTACTGAGGACAAGACAAAGATAGTTGCAAAATACTGCACAGAAGGGAATATAGCCGCATTCGGGATTGAGAGCTTTGACGAGGAGGTTGTAAAGGAAAACACCCTTAACTCAAGCCCCAATGTTTCTTACCGCGCAATTAAGATTATCAACAAATACGGGAAAGAGCGCGGTGAAAATGGGATGCCAAGGTTCCTCCCTGGCATAAACATCCTTTTTGGGCTTAAAGGGGAGAGCAAGAAAACGCATGAAGAGAACATGAAATGGCTTCAAATGCTGCTTGATGAGGAGCTTTGGTTCAGGCGCATAAACATAAGGCAGGTTGCATTGTTTGAGGGAACAAAGCTTTATCAGGATGCAGGAGACAAATTCCTCAGGAAGAACAGAAAATACTACTGGAAATGGAGAAACGAGATAAGGCATAAGATTGATTTGCCTATGCTCCAGAAATTGGTTCCAAAGGGCGCAATTCTAAGAGATGTCAGGGCAGAGATTTATGACGGCAATACAACATTTGCAAGGCAGGTTGGGACTTATCCGCTAATTGTAGGGATTAAAGGAAGATTGCCTTTAAAGCAGTTTTACACAATTAAGATAACGGGGCATATGCTGAGGAGTGTTACGGGGGAGGTGGTGGAATAAGTTTTATAAAAGCCAAAGCTCAGGATGGGCGTAATGGCAAAAAAAGGGGAGCTTACGGGAATCCATTACATCCTAATTGCGGCAACCACAATGATTTTGATAATTGGCGGTTACTACTTTATTTCCCTGGTGCTTAAATCTTCCGAGAAGACGCAGCTTGCGAATCTGCGCTTATCGATGGAAAACAGCTTCAAAGAGTACGGAACTGGCTTTACAGGAGCTCCGGGAAGCGCAAAAGATGTGTCCTTTTCTGTTCCTGAAGGGGTTGAGCGAATATGCTTTGTCGGCGGAGGAGAGAGAAACCAATTTCTGGACGAACAACTTGAAACCTACTTAAAGGAAGTTCCCAATAAAAATGTTTTCTTTTTCCCTTTTGAAAAATTTGAGGCTTCCTTTGTTGATTTTTTTGAGCTGGAAGATACCCCACTATGCATAATCCCGAGAGGGGGTGCAATAAGCCTGCATCTGGTCAGCACAGGCTCTGGCGTTAAGGTTCAGGCAAAGGAAGGCAGGGAAATAGGGTGCTCTTCGCTAAGATACAGCAGGGATTACGGCAAGGCGGTTGACATAGTTTTTGTCGGAAGCGGATATAATGATGACTCCTTGGCTGCGGACTCTGAGAGCTACATTGCGACTTTTTTATCTGTAGAACCCTTCAAGTCCAAGCAGGATTTGTTCAACTTTTTCATAGCAGAAGGGGATGCAGAGTGCAAAATAGGGGATTTTGTTTCCTGCGACCATTTCCAGGCAAGCAGGATAGCCTCAAAATGCCCAAATGATTTTATGGTGGTTTTGGTATCAAGGGACAATGTGTTAAATGTGCTGAATCCCGTCAGAAGCTCTGCAATGACTAATCTTCTTAGCCTGAACACCGCAGACAACAGGATGGTTTTTGTCCATGAATTCGGGCATGGCTTTTCAAATCTTGCGGATGAGTATACAGATGATGCCTTTTACCAGAAATCAGGGTTTAAAGCTGAGGAATACCCAAACTGCGATGCTGAAGATTGCGGCAAATGGAAGGGCAAGCTTGGCACGGGGTGCTTTGGAGGCTGCTCGCTTTCGTCATATTATAGGTCAACAGAAGATTCGATTATGAGGAGCCTGAAAAGCAAAGATTTTGGGCCGGTAAATGAAGAAGTTTTAAGAAGTTATTTAGAGGTATACGAATGAAATGGCTTATGGTTTTGATGATTCCATTGCTTTTTGCCCCTGCCTACGGATGGGAGGATATTGCAATCCTTGACCTGCATTACGAAAATGGGCAGCTGTTTCTTCAGGAGGCATTATACCTGAGAGGGTTTTATCCTGACAGGAACATACAGCCCTCCGAGGGCTACAGGTTAGCGGTGCTTGATGGCGACGAAGAGGTTTACTCATTTGTGTTCAGGATTCCGGACTACAGCTATGTTGATGTAAGCTCCAACAGCGAGTTAACAGGCGGCATCGTAAAGCTCGACAAGGTTGATTTTTCGCTGACAGTGCCGTTCCCAGAAGGCGCAGATAATGTTGTGATTTACGATGAGTTTGACAGCAAGGTTATAGAGACAACGCCAAAGACTCCGACCCTTGCCATTCTTTTAATTCTGGGCGGTGTTGCTGTTATTGTGTTGCTCGCCATAACAATAAAGAAAAGACGCCCCCGACCAGACTCGAACTGGTGACCTTACGGTTTCTTGCAGAGCTAACAGCCGTACGCTCTACCTGTTGCTCCATGCTTTGCATGTCTGAGCTACGAGGGCATACTAAAGAGGACAAAAGGTTTGTTTAAATAGCTTACCATTAAATTTAAATATAACTGGCTAAAATTGGACTTCATGAAGAAGACTTTGGCAATATTGCTTTTAGTTTTGGCTGCATTTCTTGCATCCTGCGCTCCCAAGTTTACCACTTACAGCGATGGCGCCTTTAGCGTTGATTACCCGGCATGGAAAGCAGTTGCTGTTCCGAATGCAAATGCAGTTGTGAATGTTGTAAGCGCAAACTGCGCGGTAAGGGTCGATAAAATCAAGATTGGGCCGCTGGGGTTTGAGGGTGCTGCAAAGATACTTCTTCAGATTGCGAAGAACTCCGGCTCTTTTGTTTCGATAAGCGAGGACATAACCGCCTCATATGCAAATATAGACTACAAAGTTGGAGTAGCTGGCACCCAGGCGCAGGTAAGCCTTAAGGCAAAGAACTGCGGCGAGAATGCCTATGCTGTATCCTTTTCCTGCAAGGAAACCCAGTTCCAGAAGAACAGCAACCTCATGAATCAGGTTTTCGGCTCGATGAAGTGCTGATTTTCGGTTAAGTTTAAATCTTCTTTAAGATTACAAAACACATGGACTATTATTCTAAGATTTCAAAGGGATACAACGACCTTCACGGAGCGGAACAGCGCCAGAAGATAGAGATTGTTAAAAGGGCTGTAACAATACCAAAAAAGTGGCTTCTGCTTGATGTTGGATGCGGAACTGGATTGTCTTCTGCCTTAAACTGCAAGGTTATTGGGATAGACCCTTCGCTTGGGATGCTGAGAAGGAATAGGCATGCCGGGGTGCTTGGATATGCAGAAAGGCTCCCATTCAAGGATAATGCTTTCGACTGTGTTTTATGCCTTACAGCTTTGCATAACTTTGACGACACCAAAAAGGGATTGGAGGAAATGTCAAGGGTTGGAAAAAACCTTTTCATTTTTAGCGTGATGAAGAAAAGTAGGAACTTCGAGCAGATTTGCAGAACTATTCGAAGCAGATTTAGGATTTCTAAGGTTCTTGATGAGGAGAAGGACAGCCTATTTATCTGCCGCAACAAACAAATCTTTAAATAAAAGGCCAAATTATCATCGCTATGAACCTCGATATCATTGCAGAAAGTGCAACAAAAAAGGGCGAGGGTGGACTTTTCCTTAGGTTAGGTGTGGTTTCGAAGAATTTGATAAAAAGTAACTATGTGCCATTAACGGCATGTTCAGATTGCTACGGCCCTCGTGAGGAGGGCGATGTGAGCATTGAAGTTTGGGAGCCTGAGGAGCATGAAGACCCCGAATATTGGGAAGACCATGACGGCTTAAACCTGCCAGACGATTATGAACCAGAAGATGCTAAAGGCACCAATTACATTCACTAATCTTTCTCTTCACAAAAAGGTTTAAATAAGACTGACATGCAGGAGTATGCATGGTTCTGCGCCTTGATGAAGAGGATAAGGAGTTCCTCTCAACGATCTGGAAGACTTTGTTGCCGCACCAGTATTCAACCCTGTCTGAGAGGTCGTATAGGCAGGCATTTGCGTATTTCGTTTCCATTCTGGTGCTTGGCTTCTTTTCAATGGTTATCCTTTTCCTTCCGCAGGTGGCTTACCTGCCTTCCTTTATAGAAAACAATACAGTTAAGCTGACGGAATTGAGCATAGACGCAAAAATCGAGACCACGGGGCCGATTGTTTTTACAGACCTAACCCCTCTTCTTGTCATCGACACAACAGGCAATATTACAAATGTTTCAAGGGCCAAAGTGCTGGTCACAAAAGACAGAATTGAATTTGCCTCCTTTGGCGAAACGTCGAAGATAAATGTTTCTGAATTCCACGACATCGGAAAGAAACCGGAATTTCTGAAGAACACAATTCTTATGGCGGTTCTCCTTTTCGGGCCTGGAATCATCCTTGCGGCATTTGCTGTTTCCTTCCTGAAATACTTCATCATTTCTAGCCTGATAGGCATTTTTGGGTTTCTTTTGTCGAGAGTATTAAGGTTCCATATAGAGTTCAAGAAAGCCTTTTTAATCAGCCTTTATTCCTCGACGCTGATGATACTTATCGACTTGGTGACATTTCCGCTGGGGCTTAATGCCTATCTTCTGCCAGTCAGCTTTAATGGAGTTTTCATCAACATAATCTCCTTCGCTGTTTATCTCACACTTTTCATAATTGCCATCTTCCTTGAGGGCCATCTCGAGGTTAGGTATTAAGAGACATCTCATATGCGGTTAATACTCACTTTGCTGAATAAGTCCTAACTAGCCTTGTTTTAGCAAGAGAAGGCCTAGAAATTCTGGAAATTGCCATTAACTTATAGTGCCTAATAGATGCAAACTCTTTGGATATCTCACTTTGCCTAGTTGGAGAATGCTTTTCTAGGTTCATCCTTGGGTATGTTAATATAAGTGATAGAATTCACTCCATTTATCCTATTCCCGTTTAAGTTGACACTACCTCTGCAATCTTTAACTGATAAGAATAGGTATCTCACTATTGGAACTCTCACTTTTATGAGTCTAGAATTTCAGATATATTTATTTTCTATATAGAATATAACTAAGAGGGGTTTTGTGTTATCTAATAGATATGTTTTATTATATATATTGTATGGTGAATAATATCATTGTATAGGTTTAGATATACCAATCCCAATATAATTATTATAATGTATATAAACTATCACTGATTATGTTAAATACATTTCTGGTTTGAGTACATTAGTTAATAAATGTGATAAATTCCTAAAACTTTTAATCTTATATAACATCTATTCACTGTTACCAACTGAGTAGTCAATCTTTGATGGCAGTGATTTTAACTGGTTTAATTCAATTATCTTTGCCTTAAGCTCACTTTTTTTGTGATGGCCGAGGCTTACTGCAACTGAATATGCTTTGATTGCGTCATTTAATGAACCTGCTTTTTCATAGCTGATGCCTAAATTGTGGAATGTTCTTGGATTGGACGAATCCAGCTGCAATGCCTTTAGAAAGCTGTTTATTGCATTTTTATGGTCTCCGAGAGCCTGATAAACTACCCCGAGGTTTGAAAGTACCCTTGGATTAGAGCTGTCTATCTCATTTGCCCTGGTAAACTCCAATTTGGCTTCTTCGAGGTAATTTTTCTTCAGATAGCACAAACCGAGGATGAAATGGGCGTCATAATCCCTTTCCTTGGGTATTTTTTCCAGCAGGTTAATTGCTCCGTCAATGTCATTAACGCTCTTTTTTACATTTGCCAGATTAAGAGTTATTACCTTATTGCCTGGCTCAATTGAATGGGCTTTTTCCAGAAATTCCAATGCCTTTTCGTTCAATCCCAGATTCTTGCACTGAATTCCAAATTCATAGAGGGCTTTTGCGTCATTCGGCATTTCCTCTGCCTTTTTTTGCCCCAAAGCAAAGTAATAAGCCTTCTTTTCTTCTGGATTAACAGTTCCTGAATGGTGGATTGGAATATCTGTAACTGCTATTTTTCCTTTTTTTTCCTCTATGGAGGGCTCGACCAATTCATGGACAACACCACTGAACTTATAGCCTTTATTCTTGAAAAGCCTCACTTTTGCCGAGATAAAATAGCCCTTTTCAAGCTCTTCTCTGTACTCGCCTTTGTTGGCCTTAAATCCTGCAACTGAAGAATCTTGGGTATAGTTTCTGGTGGGAAAAATATAGCCGTCAAAGCTTCTGTTCGACATCAGCTCCAGAATTCCCATTAAGTCTGATTCGGCAACTATTTCATCGGAATCAATGCAGAAAATCCATTCGCCTGCTGACTTTTCCAGCGCGACATTCCTCGCCTGCGAGAAGTCATCAGTCCATTTGTTGTGGACTATCTTGCTTGCATATTTTTTAACGATGGAAATTGTGTTGTCTGTGGAGCCGTTATCAACCACGATAATTTCATCAGCAACTGATTGTATGCTTTTCATGGCCGCTTCTATTGTCTTCTCGCTGTTCTTTGCAAGAATCGTGGCTGAAAGGGTAGGCCTCGCAAGCATTTCCTTGAATTTTTTGATTGTTTTATCTTTTTTAACCCATAGCCTGCCAATATTGCCAGCATCTTTCAGGAAAGTCTGGTCTGCAGTTACTGCAGATTTGTAGGTTTTAAGGACTTCCGACGCTATACCCATATCATATTTGCCAAATGGGTATGAAAAATGGCTTGCATCAATCCTGGCTTTTTGCTTTATTATCTTCCTTGAGCCGGCAATTTCTTCCTGCCTTTCCTTTTCATCGAGCTTTAGCAGATTCCGGTGGCTTTTCCCGTGGCTTTGGATTGAGAAAATTGGAGATAATTTTGACACTTTGTCCCAATCTAGGTAGCCCTCTTTACCTACATAATCGGTGCTGATGTACAGCGTGGCTTTGAAGTTATACCTACGCAATAAGTCCAATGCATAAGTAAACACTCCTGCATAGCCGTCATCAAACGTAATAGCAACGCATTTCCCATACTCCTTATTTGAGTCCAAAGAGCATAACTCATCCATTGTGAGCGCCTTAAATCCGCTGGAGTAAAGGTGCCTAAGATGCTCTTCAAATTGTGCCGACGTTACAGACCATTCATCGCCGTTATCAGCAATGTCATGGTACATCAGGACGGGAATGTCTCTTTTTAGCATTTTTTCTGAAAATAGCTTATGGTTTATATTTTTTGCCAAAAACCGATAATTTATTAAAGTTGAGACTTCAGAGTTAATAAAAAAGGAGGTTGATAGATATGCATGGAAAAAACGGCCTGGCATGCAGTTTGACTCTTGTTCTGTTAGGAATCATATTTCTTTTAAGGGATGTTGGATTTATCTCCCTCGGAAATGTATCTGAGTGGTCCATACTGCTGATAGTGTTTGGCCTTGGCGGACTGTGGGTTTACAAGACATGCTGTATGCCCTGCTGCAATCCTGAACCGCAGAGGAAGGGGAAAAGGTAAGCTATCTGAAATACTGCTCATAGATGTCCTGGTAGTTTTCTTCTATATGTTTTTTTAGAGCCTCATAGCCTGCAAAGTAAGCTTCCCTGGCTTTGAGGGGGTTAGGTGATTTAAAGTGAGGGTGGGATTCCTCAGCCCTTTTCATCACTTCATTCAGTTCTGTATGCCTGGAATCATTGCTATTCTTAAGGTCTGCCATTAATCCTGATACCAGTTTGGCAAGGTCCACTTCTTCTTTTACGCTTGGCATATGGTGGAGGGGTATGTTTTGCCATATTTAAGAGTTCCCAAAGCAGAAAATTTATATACTTAGGGAACCCTAATTATCCAGAAAATATAAAAATGAAAAAGAGAGAACCCCTAAGTATACAGAATTCTGAACTGAAGGCGGCAGTTTATATTCGGGTAAGCACTGAAGAGCAGGCTAAACAAGGATTTAGCCTGGCAGCGCAAGAAGATGCCTTGAGAAGCTATGCCTCTGCATTAGGCTATCAGGTCTTCAACATTTACAGGGATGAAGGAAAATCTGCAAAGGACATGAAGAACAGGCCTGCCCTTCAAAGCCTGCTGAAAGATGCCCAGGAAAAAAAGATTAACGCAGTTTTTGTTTACAAGCTAGATAGGTTTAGCAGAAGCCTAAAGGATTTAATCCTGACAATAGAAAAGCTGAAGGAGTGGCAGGTAGATTTTATTTCCCTGCAGGATAAGATTGAAACTGCGTCTGCCTCCGGAAAGCTTATGTTCCACATTATTTCTGCCTTTGCTGAGTTTGAAAGGGACATAATAAGCGAAAGGACGAGGTTTGGGATGAATGAAAGGGCTAAGGAAGGGCGAGTAATCACCAAAGCTCCTTTTGGCTACAAGATGGTAGATGGCAACCTCAAACCGGATGATGAGAAAAGAGAGGTCCTCAGAGAGCTATTTGAGACCTTCCTAAACAACAACATAAGCCTTACAAAGCTCGCCAAGAATTACAGCCTTACAACAAGAGGGGTGATAAAACTCCTAAGAAACAGGACGTATTTGGGATATGTAAAATTCTCAGGCAACGAGAGTGTGGGAAATCACCAGCCATTGCTCACCCAGGAGCTTTTTGAGATGGTGCAGGTAAAACTAGATAACTTTAAGACCAACCGAAAGGATTAGGCTAAGATTAAAACCTTTAATCAAATTACTTCAGGTATCATCTTTTGGGATATCTTAAGTATATTATGCTTTGCCTGAAGCGCCTTGAATGATTGGTTTAGCTTTATGTAAGCCTTGTTGTTTGCATACCGCTTGTCTATCGGGACATGCTTTGCCATCATTGAAGCAATGTACTGGGCGACAAGGTCTTCGCTAAGGCAGAGCCTTTTTGCAATGTCCGCGTAAGTTACAAACCCCTTCGATTCATCCAGAGTGTAGAGCGCAAGGAACACTTCCTGCTCATTCTTTGTGAGAGGGGAAGGGTTAAATTCATTTTCGTGCCTTGCCTCAAAGCCGTGGTTTTGCATGAACATTTCTATTTTTTCTATGCGCTCGGAAAGCTTTTCGATGTTTGAGTTTAGCGCAACTATGTACTCAAAATTTGCCTGAATCTCGCTTGTGTTCTCGTTTATTGCCGTCAAATGGTCGTCAAGCTGGTCCTTCACATCAACAAGAATCTCCTGAACCAACTGCATATCTGAAGATAACACCCTCTTGGTAAAACTATCCAATTTACTCACCCCCAATCAATCCTTTCAATGACCTGTTTAAATATTTTTTGGTGGGAGAGATTATAAGCTATGATTAAACCTTTTTAGCTAGCTTAAAGAAATAATGCTTTTCCTTGTTCGCTTTGATTACGCCAACATCATCCTCATTTTCCAGCTCATCAAGCATTCTGTAGAAAGAGGATTTTGAGCAAAGACCTTGTTCCTCAACTACCATCTCCTTAAGGCGAATTGCTGGTATCTTTTCGTACTTCCTTATGTAGGATAGCATAACGCTTTTTACATACTCCTTTGAATTCCTTGATATCTTCTTGAGAATCTTTTCCCTCATGTTAAGCTTGCGCTCTTCAAGACTGAGCAGGCGTTGCTGCATTGCCTTTAACTGTGTCTGAACCTCCGGCGGGTCAGAAGGCGCCGTGGAAGGCAGATTAAGATGGAATGAGCTTAGCCTCTTCTCAACAGAATCCATTCTCTCAAGGAGCGGCTTCATGCTGTAATACTCATCAACATACCTCCTCATCTCCTCCTTCATGCCTTCCATTATACTCTCCCTGATGTTCTCCCCGGAAGGCATTTTTGCTGAAATCTCATCAAGTGCCTGTTGCTGCTGCTGGATCCTCTGGTTAAAATATGACAGCCATTGCGAGACGGCGTAGAGGTTGTTTCTCACATCAAGAAGGGAATTTGAGGTCTGGCTTCTTACATCGGAAATGTCTTTTCTTACCCCGAAAAAGGAGTTTTGCAGTGCCCTTTCAATCCTGTCAAACCTTTCCTTTGTGCGTGAGAATATCGCCATAAACCATACCTTTGGTGCCTTGCTTATTTAAAATTTTTGGTTTTCAGGGATTAAATTGGGAAAACAATGGGACTTTATTGGGACTATCTTGGGATTATCTTATTGACGAGAAAATGGTTTTGACTGGGAAGATTTAGGGATAGTTTTGGGAATATGGTGGGAAAATATTGGGAATTGGGAATGAGGCTTAGAAAAATATTGCTTAGCCAAGGGTATTGCAGTTGTCGCGAAAAAAATTTAGAGCATGTTTTTTGAAAAAAAGAGTCCTGATTTTGCTTGGTTTCATAATCAGAAATTTAGGTGTCAAAGGCCTGTTGATAAAGTTAGAAGGCTTTAAAAAGGAAAGGGAATGGCTGAGAGTTAAAGTGAGGAGAGCAATGAAGTTCAAATTGTCGAAAGGGAGCCTTGGGGTGCTTTTGAGCAGGCTGGAAGGCTTTCAAAGGCCAAAAGTGAGACTTGAGCAATACCCTACAGAGCCAGAAATAGCTGCTGATATGTTGTGGAACGCCTTCCTTATGGGAGACATAGAAGGAAAAGTGATAGTTGACCTTGGCTGTGGTACTGGTGTACTTGGTATAGGGGCCCTGATTCTGGGGGCTAGGAGGGTGTCTTTTGTGGATTTTGACTCTGAAGCCCTCGAAATAGCAAAAAGGAACCTTTTGAAGGCTAAAAGTGAGAGTTCTTTCAGGGGGGTGGCTGAGTTCATGCTTTCTGATGTGAAGGATTTAGAGCTTAAGGGAGAGGTTGTGGTGCAAAACCCTCCATTCGGGGTTAAAGTGAGGCACAGTGACAGGCAGTTCCTTGGGAAAGCCATGGAGATAGCTCCAATCATACACAGTTTGCATAAAAGTGAGTCTAACAGATTCTTAAGTTCATTCTGTAGTGACAACAGATTTGATATCACCAACCAAAAGCAGTATGATTTTCCCTTAAAGCGGACGATGCAATTCCATAAGAAGAGGATACACAGGATTAAGGTTTCGTGGTATAGGCTTGAAAAGCGTTAGGTTTTTAAATCAGTCGAGGTTTTTGTGAGAGATGGACATCAATATTGTTGAAGAGAAGAAAAACCGCATAGTATTCCAGCTTAAGGATCAGACCCACACATTCTGCAACGCCCTCAAGGAAGAGCTGTTAAATGACGGCCATGTGAAGTCTGCAAGCTATTCTAAAAGGCACCCCCTGATTGGGATTCCCACAATGATTGTTGAGACGGACGGAGAAGACACAAGAAAGGTGTTGAATCATGCTGTCCAGAGGCTTCTTAAAGAATGCGAGAAATTTGAGAAGGAAGTCTCAAGCGCAGTCAGGTAAACCAAAAAATATATAAATTTATAGTGCCTAACTTATTCTATGTTTATCAGGAAAAAAAGGGTAAAGGGAAAGGAGTATGCCTACATAGTAAGAAACAAGTGGACCAAAAATGGCCCAAGGCAGAGGGTTTCAAGGTATCTGGGAAGGGTGATTCCGCTATCCCTTGAGCGCCAAATAGAGTCTGATGTTGAAAGTTTTGACGCCTCCAGGGAAGAATTTCTAAGGAAGATAATTGCATGCGAATTGATGCAGCATGGCTTTAATCGCGATGGTGAAACACTCAAAAAGGGCGAGGTTATTTTTGATGCAAAAGAGCTTGCCTGCAAAAACACTTCTGGAAAGAACGTTGTTTTAGAGATGAATGAAGGATTCATGTGCGGCCATACGCTTAATGCACTGATGAATTTCAAAGAGAAAGGCTTTCCTGCAGAAACAGGCGCAAAGCTTGCCTCGCTTTTTCTTGGAGCCGGATTAAGTGTTCCAAAAGAGATTTTTGTGGAGATTTTTGAGAAATATTATTCTGCCTAGGCTGCTAAAGGACATTTAGGACAGATCCTACTTAGGCTCCATTGTTGAGCCGAGCATTGTTGCCTGCCCGTATTCGCCAGCAAGTTCATTAATGAATGTAGAAGTGTTGGTGTCGCGAGGCAGGATAGTGATGTTTCCAGCGTCCTTGAGCTCATTCAGCTTTGCTTCAACCTCAGCTGCAAGTTCTATGCCCAGGCCGGGGCTTTCAATGGTGTAAACCTTCAGGCCGTTTGTAAGAAGAGAAGAGCCCCCTGTTTTTTTGATTGACTGGATTGCAGTGATGTCTGCTTCTGCGCTTACAAAAAAGAGCGGGGAGTTGGACATCTTGGTTGCATGAAGTGCTGCCTGAAGGGCTATCGGCTCTGAATCGTATGGCGCAATTGAAATGCTCCTTACCGAACTGTTAATCCAAAAGTTAATGTAATCTGAAGGTGTTGAAGTGCTCCTTACAACAATAGTGTAGTTTGTTCCGTTGTAATTGTAAGATTGGTTTGCCAAGGAGGGATCCCCGTTGATAACTATCGCCGTATCTATGTTGAACCCTTCTCCCCTCTTTTTAACGATGAGTTCTGCAATATCTTTTTGTGTAATCTGCCTGCCGGACTCATAAAATGCCACATAGGGAAAGTTTTTCGGAATTGACGGAAATTGGGTAAGAGGGACTATGCTCAGGATGCTTTGGTATGGGGTTGGGGTGCTGTCTTCTATAAGGAACATTGCGTTGCAGTCATTTACCGCTGGCGGTGTCTGCTGACCTATCCTCACGCCGCAAAAGTAATTTGGATTTGGCTGGTTGCAATCAGAGCAGGGCTGACCATAGCCGCCTCCCCCTCCTCCAGAGCCAACACGTGAGCATCCAGGAACGCCTATAAAATATATCTCAAAGATGTCTGTCGGATCGATTTTGCAGTAAGCTGGCTGCGGGGAGGGGCAAAGGAATTCTATGTAAGCGGTATCAAGGACTTCGGTATCGCTCATCAGGAAGGTATTTTTAGCGGCATTTGTCCGGTTTAGAAGCTCCACGATTTCAGGAAACCTGCTAAATATCGGAAAGCCCGCTGCAGCCTTTCTCTTTTTCAGGTTGACCATGCAAAGGTACTTTAGGTCCGCAGGCCTGGTTAGCTCAACCTTGTCAACTGCCCCGATGTTGTTTGCCAGCAGCCTTGCCTTGTTCTGTATCTCATTCCGAATCTGCTGGTATTCAATCAGCTTTTGCTGCTCCTGAAAGGTTGAGATGAAGTTGACTCCAAGGGTAATAAGCAATATTGCACCGATGGATATCAGGACATATGTCAGTATTTCAGACTGGAGAATGCCTCTTTTTTTCATTTTAGGGTTTCCTTTCGCCCTCGTTATAAAAAGCTTTTTGTTGCCTCTTGATTTCAGCCATCTTCTTTACCTTCTCGACCATCATGCGCCGCATCATTTCGTTTCTCAGCGCTTCTTGCCTACTCCTTTCCATCACTTGAACCGGGCTTTCTTCCGGTTCTTTTTTCCTGAAGATAAAAAATAAGGCAGCGGCTATAAAAACGGCTCCGAACAAAACAAACAGAATTAATCCAAAGCTGGGCCTAAAATTTCTTTCAAGCGGATTTAATCCCTTTTCAAGCTCTTCCCTGTCTGGAATTTCATCCCCATCGGTATCTGCCGAGTTTGGATCGGTCTTGTAGGTGAACTCATCAAGGTTTTTCAGCCCATCGCCATCAGGGTCTTCAAGCGTGTTATCGCGGTCGAAGGAAAGCCCATTTTTTGTTTCCCAGCTGTCGGGCATCCCGTCATTGTCGTAATCCAGCGGGTATGGGTCATTCGCATCAGGTATTCCATCCAAGTCTGAGTCAACTGCATAGGATAGGGGGATTACCAATAATATTACCAAGAATAGGTACTTCCTCATGCGTTTTTCCTCTTTTCTGCTAAATTCTTGTTTAGACTTATTTAAATATTGCCAAAATGCCTATTCAAAAGGTTTTTATAACATATGCGAATATGGCTTTTTATGATTCCTCCACATATAGCAGTCATACTCGATGGGAACAGGAGATACGCAAAGAAAAGGTTTGGAAATCCCCTTATTGGCCACTATTATGGCGGGAAAAAGGTCGGCGAGCTGATAAAATGGTGCATGGAGGCTGGTGTCAAGGAGCTTACATTGTACTGCTTTTCTGTTGAGAATTTCAAGAGGGACGAAAAGGAGGTAGCATATCTTTTCAACCTGTTCAGGGATAACCTGAAAAAATACAAGGATGACGGAAAGCTGAAGAAAAGAGGAATCAGGATTAATTTTATCGGAAGGCTCCAAATGTTTCCAAAAGACATGCAAAGGGGCATGAAGGGGGTTATGGAGGCAACAAAATCCAACAATAAGTTCACAATCAATTTTGCATTGGCTTACGGCGGCAGGGATGAGATTGTAGATGCTGTAAAAAGCATAGCCAGGAAAAAAGTTCCTCCGGAAGAAATTGATGAGGCAATAATTGAGCGGCACCTTTACCTAAAAAGCAAGCCGGATTTGCTCATCAGGACCGGAGAAATGCGCATAAGCAATTTTTTGCTCTGGCAGACAGCATATTCAGAGCTTATATTCCTTCCAAACGTGCTGTGGCCGGAGTTTTCAAAATCGGATTTCAAGCGCTGCATGGGGGAATTTTCAAGGAGGGAGAGGCGATTTGGCAGATAAATACAGGGATTTCATGGACCATGTAAGGTTATGCGCGGAGAAATTCAGGCTAAGCGACAATTCAAAGCCGATAAGGCTTGTGAGCCACATAGATGCAGATGGCATAAGCTCATGCTCCATAATGGTAAAAACCCTCAACATCCAGAACAGAAAATACTCGATATCAACTATCCAAAACTTAACCCGCGACGCGATAGAGGATTTATCGAAAGAGCCATGCCAGATTATCATTTTTACAGACATAGGCTCCGGGCAGATTCGCGCAATAAATGAGCTCCTGGCAGGCAAAGAAGTGATAATACTTGACCATCATTTGACAGAAGACATAAAACTTGCAAAGAACATTTCCCATATCAACCCAAACCTGTTTGGCTATGACGGCGGCTCTGAGATATCAGGAGCAGGCGTTACCTATCTCTTCTGCAGGGAGCTTGAGCCGCGAATTAGGGGAATGGCGCATATAGCGGTTGTGGGAGCCTTAGGCGATGTTCAGAGATTTAATTCTCTAAACCAAGAGATTCTTAATGACGCAATCGCAGAAGGGAATCTGAAGATAATAAAAGGGCTCAGGATTTTTGGAGCCCAGACAAGACCGCTGCACAAGGTTTTGGAGTATTCGACTGACCCCTATATCCCAGGAGTCACTGGCAGCGAATCGGGAAGCATACAGTTTCTCCAGCAGTTGGGAATAAACCCAAAAAGCGGCAGCAGCTGGAAAAAGATAGTGCACCTGGTGCCCGATGAAATAAAAAAACTTGTAAGCGGAATTATTATGAAGCGATTTGGGGAGAAAAAACCTGAAGATGTTCTCGGGGATGTTTATCTGCTGCCAAAAGAGGAGAGCGAAAGCCCTTTCAGGGATGCAAGGGAATTTGCAACTTTGCTGAATGCAACCGGAAGGATGGGAAAAGCTTCCCTTGGAATAGGCTCGTGCCTCGGAGACAAAAAGAACAAGGAGCTGGCTGTCAGGAACCTTATAGCATACAAGAAGGAGATAATAAATGCGCTTGAATGGTTTGAAAAGAACAGGGGCACAAACAATGTAATAAAAGGAGAGGGCTATGCAATCATAAATGCGGGAAACAATGTTAAGCACACCATTGTCGGAACTTTAGCATCGATTATTTCAAAATCCAACAAGATGGATGCTGATTATCTTCTATCAATTGCAAGGATGGAGGATGGATTCTCAAAAGCATCTCTTAGGTATGCAAAAAGGGATGAATGCGATTTGCAGAGCATTATGAAAGAGATAACTTCTGGGCTTGAGGGATGCGAATCAGGAGGCCATATGCAGGCGGCAGGAGCAGTCATCCCAAGTTCGCTCGAGCATATTTTCATAAAGCGCGCACAGGAAATATTGAGAAAAAAGGGAATGGAAGAGGTAATTACCTGATTAAAGAAGGGTCCTTATGCCATCGATATGCTCTGCGACCTCTGAGCCGGTTTTGGTGAGGGTAAGAAGCTTTAGCCTGCCCTGCTTCTCGAAATTTACCAGGCCGGACTTTTCCATTTCCTGAAGAATTTTAACAACATGAGAATAGGTGCAGTCAACCTGCTTTGCAAGGGAAGACGCATAAACCTCTTTTGAATTTTTCAGCTCAACAAGCATCATAGCAGGCTTTTCGCGAAAAAAGACATTAAAAATTTCTTTCTTCTCCATGTTCAACCCCCACCTAGTTCGTTTGATATATCAATTGCAACATATCTATTGTAGAGTCTGTATTTAAACTTTACTATTGCGTGAGATATGTTGCTATTAGCGAAGGCCGACACATTTATAAACTTTATCCTATATTTTTTGTCACTATAATCAAACAACACTTAATAGTAGTGATAATATTTTTTAAAACGGAAAGAGAATAACTGGTTAATATGACGATACCTGAAAAAATCATCCAAATGGCGCCTTTCATAGCCACTTTTCTGATAATCCTTATTGTTATTCTTTTTTTTCTCACATTCTCGAGAAACAAAAAGCAGCAGGTGGTCATGAAGATAAAAAAAGAGCAGGAAAAGGAAAAAGAGCGCCTGAAAGAATTAAAGGCAGTAATAATCGAAGAGCTTGAAAAGGAAAGGAGGATGGAGAAAGAAGAGAAAAACCTTCTCAAGCCGTTGGGCAAGTCCGGAGAAGAGCTAAAAAGGAGATTTTTCTCCTGGCACAGGAGCGATGAGCAGATTGCACACATCGAAAGGCTTCTCAAAAAAGCTATGCATGCCTCAAGAGCAACCGCAAACGAGCATTATCGCGATATATACGCAGAATATCATGGGCTTCCCGACAGCAAGAAAAGAAAAATCCACAAGGAAGTCATGGAAGTTTACAACAGAATTACTGCGCAATAGCTACTTTTTCCTTAATTCCCCGTAAATTCTTCTCAGCCTCCAGCTTATTTCTGAAATCTTTGAATCAAGCGCATTTTTCAGCCTGTATATGCTGATTCCTTTTGCTTTTTTTGGCCTAGCTAAACGTGCTGGATGCAAGGCAGTATATCCCTTAAATGCCAGGAACAGCGCAATTGCCCCGAGCAAAATGAATGGAAGTATGCTTAATATGATATGAGGCGGCGATGGAATGAAAGCACAGTCAGACGGGCAATTGACTTCATTTTCTCCAGCATCGCATTTATTATTCCCGCAGTTGCAGTTCAATGGGTCAAAGAAGCCTGCCTTCTCGGTTCCCAAAAGGACAAATTTAGTTTCCGGACTGCATGATTTTATGCTGAATTCCGCGTACTGGTTGTAACCAATAAGGGTCTGGTTGAAGCTTTCAGCAATCTCGCCTGCAATTATCTTCTCAATAATTTTCCTTGAGGCTGGATTATCGAGCAGGTCTATGTGCGATTCGTCAATCTCCCAGTAATTCTTGCACAAATCCCTAACATATTCCCCCCCAACGTATTGCGCGCTTTCAATTGTTACAATCCCATCGTTCTTCCCAAACGGCCTCAGGTCAATAAGCCCTTCAAAGAACCTGAACGGCCTTGTTCCGGCAACAACATAATATTCAACACCCGGAACTTTGGGTATGTTTTTGCCAACAAGAAGCTGCCTGACAACTTCGCTGTTTACTTTCAGAGCCGAACCAATCAAATCGCTGTTTATTATGAAATTGTAGAAGAGTTCATAGGCTTCTGCAGAAACCACTCCCTTGTTCGGGGTGGCTATCATTACTATCCTCCTGACTTTAGGAATGAATGAATATTTCTGAATCTCCATATTTTGGCTGTAGCTGTAATCGAATGCTTCCTGGGTGATTCTGCCTCCTAGGCTGTGAGCAACAATGTAAAGGTTGTCAAATTCCCCTGCATGGAATTCAAGAAGGTCTGAAAATTCCCTTGATACCTCGCCTATAGGCCTTGAGGAGTCGTAGCCAAACAGCCACGCCTGCCAGGGCTGCCCTGTCAAAGCAATGTCATTAAGTATCTGGTTGAATCTTTCCTGAGTTACGCCCAGGCCATGGATGAACACAACAGCATTTCTTGAACCGGCTTTGGGCTCGTAAACTTTCTTCAGGGTTGATTTAATGCAATTGTCGCATAAGTTTGCGATTAGCGCAATTAGTGTCGTGTTCTTCTCATCGGAGTAAAGGCTTGTGTCGACAAGTGCGTTGACCATGTTGTTTTCCCCGTCAACATTGCTTTCTATTAGACTCCACCTTCCGTCCTTAAAGGCAAAGATTGAGATTGAATCTTCGGCAATTGCGGCATCGTCAATGTAAGGCATGGTCACATTGAAGAAGTACGCTTCGCTTGTAGAGGTTATTACAAGGGGGGTGCCAATAATCTTGAGGGTGGGATTTTTCGGCTCAAACAAGGGAGAGGAAGGCTTGTCAACAGACAGGAATGACGGGGTTTTCCCGACAAAAGATATTTTGTTCAAGCCAGCACGCACTTCATCCAGCATTGCTTTTTCGTCATATGCTGTCTTTGGAACCTCTACTGTAAATTCGTAAGGGTTGTATTCATTCTTGTCCCTTGTCAGGACTTTTGTGTAATCAAGCCCGCATTTCAATTCATCAACCAGGTCTACCGCCAAGGGGCCGCAGACATTATCGATGCATGCCCAAAGCTCAAGGTTTTCATACTTGCTTGGGACATTTAATGTAATGTCTATGTCCTCTCCGCTGCATGACATCCTGAATGGCGGAATTACCAAGGTACGTCCTTCAGGCAATTCCCCCTCAAAGGAGGTGTTTTCTATTGAGATTTGCTTTCCAATTCTGGATGTAACATTGAAGCAAGGATAGGTGTTTGATTCCTCTAAGCCCACTTCCTCTTTGATTTTTGGTTTGGGGCAGGTTGGGGTGCAGGGTATGCATTCTCCAGACAAACAATCATTTGTGCATACTGCTATTGAGCCGTCAAAGCACTCCTCTGTTGACTGGCCGCAGGGTATTTCGTTGTATTGGCATGCCCCGTTAATGCAGTCGCCCCCATACTGCCTTAGGTTCCCCCTACAAGAATCTTCACATGTTCTTCTCACATTGCTGCAAACGCCATCACTACATGAGTCGATTGTGCATTCATCCCCGTCATTGCAGTTAAGGTAGGTGCATGCGTCAACAGAAGGCCCAGTGCCTTCGTCATCGCAATACTCATCGCAGCCGTCTCCTCTTAGAGTATTGCCGTCATCGCATTCCTCACCGGGATCAAGGGTGCCATCGCCGCATGCTGATGCTGTGTTTGTTAACGGCAGGAAGTCTTTTCTTCCAACACCACCTGAAAGTATATACGGATCGGTGCCAATGCCGTCTGCATCGGTATCTGTTCCAGCGTAATCTGAAAATAAGTTGCCTCCAACTGTAGGGCCGCCAATTATGTTTATTTTGCTTGTTCTTGAGGTATTCCAATGGTTCTTATTAGCGCTGTTGTCAAATGCAACCGGACTGGCAGAGGTATCAAAGCGGTTATTGAATACCGAGTTGTTTCCTGCAGGATTTGAAACATTAATTGCTATATAACTCGTATCAGAGACTGTGTTGTTTGTGATGAGGGTGTTGTTTATGGTGCCTTTCAGCATAATTCCCGACAAACCAGTATTCCTGACTGTATTGTTGAAGAACTGGTTGTCAATGCCGATTACAGAAGTACCGCCACCTGCTGAATCTATGACGAAACCATACTCTCCAGTGTATTCGATTGTGTTTTTGTAGACCAGGGAGTTGTTGGTAGGTATTGCAGCCATCCCTGTGCCGGAAACATTTTTTACTACATTATGAGATGCAATTAAATTGCTGCCGGAAAGAACTATCCCATTTGAGGAACTATTTATGATTGTGTTGTTGCTTATGGTGATATTTTCGCTTCCAATGTAGATAGCAGCGGTTGAAGCACGACTGTTTTTTATTGTGTTGTTGACGATGGATATGTTTACGACGTTGCTTGTCTGCAAAGAACCTGTGCCGCTTGTGTTGATTAAGGCGTTATAAGACACTGTTGTGAAGTTTGTTCCGGAATTGAGTGATATTCCAGAGCCGGAGGTGTTTGTGATGATGTTTGAGGAGATTATTATTCCCGCTCCAGACACCCTGACACCAATACCTGAAGTATAACTAATTGTGTTGTTGAGTATACTTATATTATATGCAGCATTTGTTGCGGAATCGACGCCGGCTGACCCATATGAAAGCATGTTGTTTGTTATGCTATTGTTATCTGACGATGCAATACCAATGCGCACCAACTCCTTTGAAGTCTGGTTTACAACATTATTAGTTATTATGTTAAATGATGATGACTCAAGATTGATTCCCTCAGCAGAGACATTTCTGATAATGTTGTTTTCAACTATGCTGCTGTTGGCCGAGTTCAAGAAAATTCCAGTGATTTTTGCACTTCTCACGGTGTTGTTTGCGATTGTATAGTTTTGCCCGGAGGTAATGTGGATTGCGCCAGTAGTTGCATAGCTGCCGATTATTGTATTATTTAGTATAGTGGCATTAACCGAGCCTGAAGCGCTTATTGAACCGCCGCCGCTTGTGTTAGTGATTCTGTTGAATGCTATTATGGTAAAGTTAGTGGTAGAATCGAGCGATATGCCAGATGCTGTAGAGTTCGTTACTGTATTATATGTTACAAATGCATTTGCTGCGTTCTCCAAAAGAATGCCTTTTGTTGAGGCATACTTAATCGTGTTGTTTGACACTGAAAGGTTCTCCCCGCTAATGCGAACCACCGCATCAGCCGTATAGATTTTTTCCATTGTGTTGTTTATCAGGGATAGGTTTATTCCATTTCCGAACATCGCGCTGGAGCCTCCCCCGCCGGTAATGTTTACTAGAGTATTATAGGATACCAAGGTGAAATTTGTCCCTGTTGTAAAATAGACTCCGGAGCTTGTTGAATTTACAATGCTGTTCGAAGACACCATACCTTCTGTTCCGGATACAATGATTCCAAAACCTGTCGCATATTCTATAGTGTTGTTTTTTATTGTGTAATTCGACCCCGTAATGCTTATTGCGCCTGAAGGTGCAAGGCTGTTCCTTATAGAATTGTTCAGTACGCTAATATTGAGGCCTGTTCCACTTAACGAGTATGTACCCCCGGATCCGGTTATGTTTACAAGGTTGTTGAAAGAGACGGTGGTGAAGTTTGTTCCGGAGTTGAGCAAGATCCCTGAATCGGATGTATTTGTGATGCTGTTTGAAGCAATAACAAACTTCCCCCCAAGCACCGAAATGCCCCTGCCAGATGCATACTCGACCCTATTATTGGCTACTGTTATGTTTTCTGCAGAGTTTGCCACAATTGCTCCTGTTGTTGCCCTGCTGTTCCTGAAGGTATTGTTCAGGATTGAGATGTTTAGAACATTTGTTCCGTACAACGAGCCGGTGCCGGAGGTGTTTGAGAGCGTATTATAGGATATTGTTGTAAGATTAGTTCCAGATTCCAGGTCTATTCCCGGATTAGTGGATGTGTTTGTGATTGTGTTTGACAGGACATCTGCCTTTTCCGTAGCAATAATGTAGATTCCAGATGGTATTGTGCCCTCGATAGAATTGCCTGCTACGGTTATGTTGTTTCCAAAGCGAACAGATATGCCTCCGAGAGTGGTGCGGCTTTTACTGATTGTGTTGTTGACAATGGTCGCATTGAGGTTGGCTTCTGAGCGTATCGAGCCGCCTCCGGTTATGTTCTCCATTGTGTTGAACGACACATAGGTGAAATTTGTCCCTCCGTCCAAGAATACCCCTGAGCCGGTTAAGTTGAATATTGTGTTTGAGGTGATATAAGCATTTACAGTATTGCTGATGTACACTCCTGGAGTCGGCGTGTTTAAGGCGTATCCGATAGTGTTGTTCTTCACGGTTATGTTAATGGAATTTTGAACACTGACTGCGTCATTTGTGGTGTCTATGTATATGACTGTGTTGTTTAGTAGAGAAACATTTACAGAGTTTGACGACACAATCCCATAGTTAGATGTATGATTGACTGTGTTGTATTCCACATCGGTACCAGATACGCCATTAAGGTATATTCCAACTGAAGAAGAGTTATGCACGTTGTTGTAAATTACCTTGCTGTCATTTGAAGAAGGTAGGTAAATACCATAGCCCTTCACAAGATATATGGTATTGTTTGCAATTGTGTTATTATGGGCCTGGCTGACTTGGATGCCCTGGCCTGTAGCTCCGCGTATCGTATTTTTTGCTATAACTGCATTAGGCGCACCCCTGCTTGTCAGTGCATTGGCTATTCCCGTGGTTGCATTTACAATCCTATTCAGCCTTACTGTTGTTCCATTTGCATTCCCTTCAATCCAGATTGTGGCGAACAAATCAGTTGAGTTTGTGATGTAATTATTCTCTATTAAGTTGCCGTAGGAATCTCCTGCGGTAAAGAAAATGGCATTTGAAATGTACGACAGAGAGTTGTTCTTCACAGTCGTGTTGGAGACAACCGACAGGTAAATTGCATAATTTTCGCCTGCATAGGGGATATTACTTATTGTATTGTTAAGGATTGTAATATTGAGTGTAATATTGAGGATTAACCCACCGGTTACATTTGCTATTTGGTTGTATCCGGCAAGGGAGCTATTGGAATTGGCGAAGATTACACTGCCTGAAACGTTTGAGATGTAGTTTCCGAGCAGCGTAACGTTCCTGGAGGAGGTTATTTTTACAGAGTCCCCTCCGGCCATCATTATGGAATTGTTTTCTATCAGGATACTTTCACTGCCAGCGCCGAGGAGTATAACGTCAGAGCCTGAATTAAACATTGTATTGTTGATAATCGTAATATCTTGGGTGCTGCCCGATAAATGTATCGAGGAGCCGCCAATTGAGCCGAAAACATTGTCTTTCACCTGCACACCGGAGTCAGACGTCAATAAGACCGCATCATTCAGCATGGAAGTGAAGTTGCTGTTCTTGATTGTAAGATTATTTGTAGATGTTCTTATATCGATGCCATAAGAGTAATTCATAAATGTGCAGCCGGAAATTGTTATATTTGCTCTGCCACTTGCATCATAGACCCCTGTTCCAGTCTGGTTTCCAATAATGATGGTGCCGTTACAGTTAATAGTCGTATAATCGCTCCCGATATTAAATATTCCAGGTACGCCGTCTATGTCATTGACAAGGTATGTGCCGGAGCATATGTTAACAATGCTTGTAACATTTAAGCTGTCTGTTGGCACCAAGCAGATATTGTTAGTCAGGGGCAAGTAATCGATTCTTCCGGCTGAGCCGCTAACAGTATAAAGAGATTCGCCGATGCCATCACCGTCTACATCAGTACCGATATAGTTTGAATAGAAATTACCCCCAACAGATGCACCGCCAATTATATTTGTTGCAGTTGTTTTTGAGCGGTTCCAGCTGTTCTTTGCCGTGCTGTCGTCCTGGGCCACAGTTGCTGAAGTGTTCAGGAAGTTGTTGAAAATTGAGTTGTTTCCTGAAGGGGATGCGACCAATATGGCAGCTAAAGATGAGTTCAAGATAGTGTTATTGGTTATGGTTGCGTTGTGGGACTGGTATATGTGAATTCCCCTTCCGCCGATTCTTCTGATAGTGTTATTATAGACAAAGTTGTCTTTCATACCTGCATTATCATCGTAAAGCGAGATAGCATCTCCTGATATGGATGCGATTATGTTTTGGTAAATGTAAGTATCGTTGCCCGGATAGATGTGAATTCCGGTTCCTGTTGAGTTCTTTACGGTGTTATAACTAATCCTCACCTGTTTGCTGTTCGCAGTGCGTATTCCTGCAACGTCATTTGTGTTGTTTGTTACTGTGTTGCTGAATATGGTGATGTTCTCCGAGCCCGAGATGTAGAGTCCGCCATTTCCGCCGGTGGTTCTTGTGACTGAATTGTTGACCGCTGTGATGTTGACTGCATTGGACATAGCCAAACCTGAACTGCTGCTGTTTACAATGGTGTTGAATTCCACTCTTGATTCATTTGTTGATGTGCTTATCGCGATTCCTTCGGATGAGCTGTTTCTTATGAAGTTTGATTTTACCAGTATATTTTTTGCATTCGAAGTTGCTATGCTAGCATCGGCAGAGTATTCTATAGTGTTGTTAATGACTGTGAAATTGCCGCCGCCTTTGCCACCATCTCCCCCCCTCAGGTCTATTCCCGATAAGTCAGTATCAATTAATGTATTGTTGACAATTGTGAGGTTGTAGGAACTTGTCCAGACACGTATTCCGGCCCATGAGCTGTTGATTACAGTGTTGTATTCGACCAAGGTAAAGTTGGAATCCTGCTCGAACTGAATACCCCCCTGGCCTGAATTCCTGACAAGATTGCCTTTTATGAGGTTATAATTTGAGCCACCATTAATCTCTATGCATGAGTAGAAGCACTCTGAAACATTATTTGATTCGATAGAATTGTTGTGGGTGTTGCTTAAGAGGAGATTATAGGATGTATGATTTACGAGGATATTATTCCTTATGGTGTTATTAACTGCAGCTCCGCTAAGGACGATCATTCCGGAGCCGCCTGTCCCGAATGAGAGGGTGTTTTGCTCCACAATGGTGTTGTTTGAAGATGCCAAGGCTATGCTGGCTGCCGGGTCTGCCGTGAAATTGTTCTGCCTGATAACATTTGAAAAGCCCGAAGTGAGCTGTATGCTCCCATAGCCATTTCTGCTGAAGTTGTTTCTTGCAATGGTCCAGTTTACAGTTCCAGAGGTTACTATTCCCCACTGGGCGCACCCGGTAATTATGTTGTCAGCCACTGTAACATTTTCCGAGCCTCCGCCAACATCGATGCACCTGGCTGCACTGCCAATTGAATAATTTGCAATGAGGTTTTCCTTAATCAGCCCGTTTGTGGACGACCCTACTGCTATGCTCGAATTAATCAGGGTGTTATTCAGAATAGTAAAATTATTGGTTGGGTTGTTTATGTTAATGCCGGTTGTGTAATTTAGCAAAGTGCATCCTTCCACAGTTATATTGTCGAATGTCGAAGTCAGTTTGATTGCAGTTCCTGTCGAATTTCCACGCAGGATTGTGTTGCTGCAGTAGAGCCTGACGGAATTGTCTGAAATTTGTATTAGGCCATCGCCTGCCGCATCATTTAGCGTATATTCGCCGCTGCACAGCGTTGTTGAAGATAAGATAGCCAGGTTATCGGAAGGAGCAATGCATGTTGTGAAAGCCAGCGGCAAGTAATCAAAGGCTCCCGCTGAGCCGTTAATGGGATGAGGAGTGTCTCCGATGGTGTCGTTTGAATCGTCCCTTCCGGCATAATCCGAATAAAAGTTTCCGCCAACGACAAATCCACCTATAATGTTTCTTGCAGAAGCCCTTGACCGATTCCAGTGGTTCTTTGCAGTGCTGTTATCTATTGCAACAGGCCTATAAGATGTATTGAAGAGGTTGTTATAGACAGAGTTGTTTCCTGCGCGATTTGTTATGTTAATGGCTGAGAGGCTTGTATTAGATACAGTATTGTTTGTGATAAGGGTGTTGTTGGTGTTATTGATGAGGTAAATTCCAGACAGGCCAATGTACTTTATTGTGTTGTTGTAAATCTGGTTGTTGATTCCTATAGCGGAGCTTGCATCTATTGCTATTCCATAACCGCCCGCATATTCTACGAGGTTGTTATAGATAAAGGAATCATTTGAGGGAGCTCCGCCTATTCCGGAATGGGTTACGTTTCTGACAATGTTGTTGTATACATAATAATTCTTCCCTGCAAACCTGATGCCATGGACAGAGCTGTTAATGATTGTGTTGTTGATTATTGTAACATTCTCGCTTCCAAGGTAAATTGCTCCACCAGTGCCCCGGCTTCTAAGGATTGTGTTGTTTGAGATTGTAACGTTAAGCACATCCGCAGACACTATAGCACCTGTTCCACTTGTATTCTCAATTGTGTTATAAGCGAATGTTGTGAAATTGGAAGACGAGAATACGACT
>DATDYF010000056.1:0-19286 GCA_035289105.1 Candidatus Nanoarchaeia archaeon | reverse complement strand
CACAAACCCCATTATAATATATAGTGTAACCTGCCCTTTACTTTTCACTTTCATGCAACTCCTTCTGAATCAGCTGCAAATCATACAGCTTCTGCTCCATCAGTTCACGCGCTAACATCGATTTCTTCTTGCCTAATTTCTTGCCGACTTTTTCCAGCAAGTCATTTATCTCCTTAGAAACGGTTATCCTGATTTGAATGGAATCCATTTTATACTTGGTTTAGACTACTTTTATACCTTATTCAGTATATTTATATTTAAATGTTGCGGTTTTGGATGTTAACCTACGGTTAATAACTATTAACCATCAGTTAATAGACATCTCTATCCCTTATTTATACTAAATTTATACTAAGTATGGTATTAAGTTTTTTAAATCTTTCTATCAGACATGACACTCTAATAGTTTATACTCTATTTATACTTGATTTAGTATAAAGCACCCAAACCTTTATATAACTTTTCCCTTTTCCGTATGAATGGGGGTAAATCATGATTAATTTTGAAAAGCTAAATGGACTCGTGCCTGTAATCACGCAGGACTATAAGACAAACGAAGTCTTAATGCTGGCATTCATGAACAAAAAGGCATTTGAAACAACCCTTAAAGAGGGCAAAGCCTGTTATTTCTCAAGGTCAAGAAAAAAACTGTGGAGAAAAGGAGAGGAATCCGGCCACATTCAGAAAGTAAGGGGAATCTATGTTGACTGCGACAGTGATGCAATTCTGCTAAAAGTAGAGCAGATTGGAAATGCTGCCTGCCACACCGGCTATAAATCCTGCTTTCACAGAAAAATGGAAAAGGGTAAATTGAAAACAATCGGAAAAAAGGTTTTCAATCCAAAGGCGGTTTACAAATAGATGGCAAAGTTTGACGAATGGCTAAAGTAGCTCGTCAACTTTGGATTTAAGGATTTCAATGAGCTCAGGCTGATTGCAATGAAAAATATCAGGTATACCCAAAGAAAGAATTCGCTTTTGCAGATAAACCTCTGGGAATCTTTTTGCTATCTCGCTTCTTTGCCCTTCTTCCATGACAATAACTGCGTCAGCCCAGGAAAGCTGTTTTTTAGTGACTGGCCTTTGGTTGTAAAGCCCCGCAGATTTAGTCTCAAACCTATCTCTGAAAATACGCTCAGCAGTCTTACTCCTGTTTTGGTTTTGATTGCAAACAAACAAAACTTTCATCATGCATATTATAACACTCTGAATAATTTAAACTTTGCTATAGGTGGAACATGAAACTAAAGCTCGGCATCCCAAAGGGAAGCCTGCAGGAATCAACCATAAAGATGTTCAGGAAGGCTGGCTATTCTATCCAGATTGATGAGCGCTCTTACTATCCAAAAATAAATGATGATGAAATAGAATGCATCATGGTAAGGGCGCAGGAAATGTCAAGGTACGTTGAAAACGGCCACATGGATTGCGGATTGACAGGCTATGACTGGATTTTGGAAAACAATTCAGATGTAGTAACTATTGCAGATTTAATCTACTCAAAGCAGGGCCTGAATAAAATAAAATGGGTCCTTGCGGTTCCGGTTGAAAGCAAAATAAGGAGCGTTAAGGATTTGGAGGGAAAAAAGATTGCAACAGAGGCAGTAAACCTCACAAGGCAGTACCTCAAAAAGCACAATGTAAATGCAGAGGTTGAATTTTCCTGGGGCGCAACAGAGGTAAAGCCGCCTGAGCTCTGCGATGCAATTGTGGAAATAACCGAAACCGGCTCTTCATTGCGCGCAAATAATCTGAGGGCTGTTGATGTTGTGCTTGAATCAAACACCAAGTTTATCGCAAACAACGAAGCCTGGAAAAACCCGTGGAAGAGAAAGAAGATAGAAAACATCAAAATGCTTCTGCTTGGAGCACTGCTTGCCGAGGAAAAGGTTGGCCTGATGATGAATGTAAGCAAGAAAGAGCTGCCAAAAGTCCTTAAGATACTTCCGGCGCTGAACAAGCCCACAATCTCCGATTTAAGCGACATCAACTGGGTTGCAATAAATACTGTTATCGACGAAAAGTTTGTGAGGGAGCTTATACCGCAATTAAAAGAGGCAGGAGCAGAAGGCATTGTTGAATATGCCCTGAACAAGATAATAATATGATAAGGATTCTGGCATTGAAGGATAGGGGCGAACTGGAAAGAATCAGGCAGAGGTCTTCAGGCGATGTCGACAGGGTTATCGGGGATGCAAAAATCATAATTGAGAAGGTAAAAAAAGGGAGGGATAAAGCGCTTTTTGAATGCTCAAAAAAATTTGACAATTTTGAATTGAATAAAAAAAATATTGAAGTCTCGAAGGCAGAGATAAAAGAGGCGTATAAAAAAGTGGATAAAAAACTGATTAATGCATTGAAAGTCTCAATCAGCAGAATAAAAAACTTCTCAAAAAATCAAATGCCAAAGGAATTAAGGCTAAAGGAAAACGGAATCGAAATCAGGCAGATAATAAGGCCAATAGAAAAGGTTGGATGCTATATCCCTGCAGGAAACTACCCTCTGCCAAGCTCTGTTTTGATGACAGTTGTACCTGCGAAAGTGGCAGGTGTCCGGGAAGTTGTTGTTTGCACTCCGCCAAAGAAAGGCAATGAGGCGATAATTGTTGCAGCCCACCTGGCAGGCGCTGATAAACTATTCAGGGTTGGGGGTGCCCATGCAATTGCAGCCCTTGCCTATGGAACAGAATCAATCCCGAAAGTTGGCAAGATTGTCGGTCCAGGAAATGTTTATGTAACAGCCGCAAAAAAGCTTCTTTATGGCGAAGTTGGAATTGATTTTCTTGCTGGCCCTTCAGAAGTTTTAATCTATGCCGAAAATGGAAATGAAAAATACATTGCGGCAGACATGCTTGCCCAGTCGGAGCATGATAAATATGCAAGTGCGATTTTAGTAACAACAAGCAAAAAGCTGGCAGATAAGGTCTCAAAGGAGATTGAAAATCAGCTAAAGAAATTGCCGACAAGGAAAATTGCAGAACAATCGCTTAACAATTACGGAGCAATACTAATCGCAAAAAACAGAAAAGAGGCAATAAGCTTCATAAACGATTTCGCGCCAGAACATCTGGAGCTTTTCGAGGAAAGCATCCTAAAGGACATAAACAATGCGGGTGCAATCTTCTTGGGAGAAAATTCCTGCGAAGCTGCCGGCGATTACGCAGTTGGGCCGTCTCATGTTTTGCCAACAGGGGGTGTTGCGAGGTTCCGTTCAGGCTTAAGCGTTTATGATTTCATTAAGATGCCTTCTGTGCAGAAGCTCTCTGCACAGGGATTGAAAAAGCTAAAGCCGATAATCGCAAAACTCGCGGAATGCGAAGGATTGCTAGCGCATAAAAGGTCAGCGGAGATAAGGAGATGATAAAAAAGCACAAAATAAAGAAGTGGGAAGTTTCCATAATGGAGCTTCAAAGCAGGGTCGGAAAGAAATTCAAGGTTACAAGAAGAGTGCCGGAGATGTCTGTTGCAGAAACAAAGACGTTTAATTCAAAGAGGAAGGCAAAAAAGAAATTTGATGAATGGCTAAAGTAGCTGGTTGACTTTGGACCTTAAAACTTTAACTAATTCAGGCTGGTTGTAATGGTAAATGTCGGGAATGTCAAGGGAAAGGATGCGTTTCTGCAGGTATTGCTCTGGAAAGCGTTTGGCTATCTCAGCCCTTTGCGCATCTTCCATAACCAGAACGACATCAGCCCACGAGAGTTGTGTTTCCCTGACAGGGTTGCTTGCATAAAGCCCGGCAGATTTTGTCGTAAATCTCCCTTTGAATACTTTCTCAGCAGTTTTGCTCCTGCTCTTGTTTTGATTGCAGATAAAAAGCACCTTCATATTAAGGTAAACAGTAAGTTCAGAAATTTAAATCTTTCTACAGCAAAGGTGGCTTTATGATAACCCCCAAGCCTTCAGTATCGAAATTGCAGCCGTACAGCCCCCCAATAGAAAGCAGGGGGGAATTTATCCGCCTAGATTTCAATGAAAATCTGATTAATAGGGGGAAATTCTCAGGGGTGGATGTCTCAGTCTATCCTGAATACGCTGAGTTAATAAAAAAGCTCTCCTCATATTTCGGGGTAAAAAGGGAAAACATACTGCCGACAAACGGGGCAGACGAGGCGATAAAGACAGTAGTTGACACATTTGTTGACAAGGGTGATGAGGTAATGATTATAGAGCCGACATTCCCGATGTTCAGGCTTTATGCCCAGATTGCAGGCGCCAAAATAAAAAGCATTCCTTACAGCAGGGATTTCTCTTTCCCGGTAGACAAGGTATTGGAAAACATCTCAAAAAAAACAAAGCTGATTGTAATTGCAAACCCAAACAACCCAACAGGCACATTGCTGGAAATAGACGACGTAATAAGGATATTGAACAAAGGCAAAAACTCGGCAGTCCTGATAGATGAGGCGTATGCTGATTTTTCAGGTGTCTCGTGCATAGGACTTATACCCAAATACCGCAACCTGATAGTCGCAAAATCTTTCTCAAAGGTGTTTGGCTTGGCAGGATTGCGCTTGGGCGCGCTTGTTTCGGATGAAGGCAACATCAAATGGCTGAAAAAAGTCAGAAGCCCCTACTCCGTAAACTCGATGGCTGTCAAAATCGGGATTGCAGCATTAAATGACCCCGGCCATGCAAAAAAATATGTTTTGGAGATTAAAAAAAACAAGAGAATGCTTGCAGGCTATCTCAGGGAGCTCGGGATTGATGTTTATGAGGGCCATGCAAACTTCCTGCTTGCAGGATTCAGCAAGCCGGACAAATTATACAATTTTCTGAAAAAAAGGGGAATATTAATAAGGAGGATTCCGCTAAAGGGCTTTGTCAGAATAACCATCGGGGCAAAAAAACAGATGCAATATTTGATGAAGTGCATGGGTGATTATGTTGAGTGACCTCTTGATAGCGATATTATCGATAATAGGGATAGGCGCAATCTACTGGGTGCTCCGGGGCCAGTGGCAGTGGAATAGGGCGTTAAAATGAAAGTAATAATCTTTGACATGGACGGAGTTTTGGTTGATGTCTCGCAGTCTTATCGGATTGCAATCCAGAAAACTGCCGAGTTTTTCCTCAACAGGTCGGTAAGCCCAGATGTAATCCAGCGGCTGAAGAACAGGGGCAGTAATAATGATGACTTTGACCTGACGAGAAGAATAATTAACTCCCGCGGAATATTCCCTGAGCAGAATGAAATAGAATCAAAATTTAACAACTATTACTGGGGCAGGAAGAATGACGGCCTAGTTAGAAATGAAATGTGGCTTTTTGACTACGCCCTTTTGAAAAAGGTTTACAACAAATACAAGCTTGGCATTGTAACAGGGCGCCCGAGAAAGGACGCGGAATTTGCATTAAAGCAGTTCACAGCAAAAAACTTCTTTGATGTTGTAATCTGCGCGGAGGATGTCGGAGACAAAAAAAAGCCAAACCCTTTTGGTCTAAGGCTGGCTTTAAGGCACTTCAGCACAAAAGAAGCAATTTATGTCGGCGATAATGTGGATGATGTAGAAATGGCAAATGTTGCTGGAATTCCGGCAGTAGGTGTTGCCAAAGACCCTCAGCTTAAATCCCTGCTGGCAGAAAAAGGAGCGAAGCACGTTATAGAAAGCGTAAATGACCTGCCGGAAATTCTAAAATGAGAACTGCATTGATAAAAAGAAAGACAAAAGAGACAGAAATCTCCATAGCTCTCAATATAGACGGCAGGGGAAATTCAAAAATTAATACTGGCATAAGATTTTTGGATCACATGCTTGAGCTTGTTGCAAAGCACGGCCTCTTTGACATAAAATTAAGCGCAAAAGGGGATTTGGATGTTGACCAGCACCACACAGTTGAGGACATCGGAATTGCGCTGGGAATGGCGTTTGAAAAGGCGCTGGGCAACAAAAAAGGAATCATGCGCGCTGGCTATTTTGTTTTTCCCATGGATGAAAGCCTTGCAATCGTGGCAGTTGACATTTCAGGAAGGCCATATATCAAGTTTGATGCAGATTTCAGCGTTTCAAAAATTGGAGACTTGGAAGCTGCTGTAATCGAGGACTTCTTTACAGCCTTCGCAAACAACCTGAAATGCTCACTCCATATTGTGTTGCCTTACGGAAGAAATCCCCACCATGAGGCAGAGGCAATCTTCAAGGCATTTGCAAAGGCGATGATGGTGGCGTGCACAATCGGGAGGGTTAAAAAGCTGCCGACCACAAAGGGAAGAATATGATTGCGGTAGTAGATTATGGCGCAGGAAACATAAAAAGCGTTCAGAACGCCCTCGAGCATTTGGGAGCTGAATACAGGGTTACTCAAAACCCAAAAGCCATTAGGAAAGCATCCAAAATCATCCTTCCGGGAGTCGGCAATTTCGGGGCTGCGATGAAGGTTCTGAACAGCAAGGGATTGTCAGGGGAGCTGATAAGGGCAATTAAAGGAGGAAAGCCGTATCTCGGAATCTGCCTCGGCCTGCAGTTATTGTTCGAGGAAAGCGAGGAGACCAAAGGCATAAAGGGGCTTGGAATCTTTAAGGGAAAAGTGATTCGCTTCAGGGGAAAAATGAAAATTCCGCATATGGGATGGAATTCAATAAAAAAGAGAAAGGACTCAGGGCTTCTGGAAGGAATCGATAACGGCTCATATTTCTATTTTGTGCATTCATTTTATCCGGAGCCAAAGGATAAAAAAATTATCCTGACAACTACAAATTACGGCAAGGAATTTGTTTCCGGCATTGAACACAAAAACATTTCGGCATTTCAGTTTCATCCCGAAAAATCCGGCGAAATTGGAATTAAAATCCTGAAGAGGTTCTGCAGATGAAGGCTGTTTTGTTTGACATGGACGGCGTTCTTATTGACTCCCATGACGCCTGGTTTCATGTCCTGAATTCAGCTCTGGAGCATTTCGGCAAGAAAAAGCTTACAAAAAAAGAATTTGACGAAAAGGCGTGGGCAAGGTCGTTTGAGTATGTTGCAGGCCATTTTCTAAAGGGCACATCATTAAAAGAAATAGAAAAATGGTATTTTTCAAGGTTTGAGCATTTTGCGGGGAAAATTAAGATTATTAAAAATGCGGAGTACGTCTTGAGGGAATTAAAGAAAAAAAAGACTAAGATTGCAGTTGTCTCAAACTCAAGGAGGAAAATAGTAAATCTTATGCTCTCGGCCTTGAATCTCGATTCTTATTTCGATGCGGTTGTTGGAGGAGACGAAGTTAAAAATGGAAAGCCGGCTCCTGATTTGATAATTGAGGCATGCAGAAGGCTGAAGGTAAAGGAAAAGGATGCGATTCTTGTTGGCGACACTGTTTTTGACATTCAGGCTGGCAGAAAAGCAAAATGCCTGGCCGTTGGCTATAAGATAAAAGGTGACAAAGAAATTAGAGACCTTAAGGAGCTTTTGAAAATATGCTAGCAAAAAGAATCATCGTCTGCATGGATGTTGACGCTGGCCGTGTAGTCAAGGGCATAAAATTTGTTGACATAAGGGATGCAGGAGACCCTGTCGAATTGGCGGAAACCTACAACAGGCAGGGAGCAGACGAGCTTGTCTTCCTCGACATTACCGCATCGCATGAGAAAAGGAGCATACTAATCGACGTTGTAAGAAAGGTTGCATCGCAAATATTCATCCCGTTCACTGTCGGTGGTGGCGTAAGGTCTGTTGCTGACATGGGCGCCTTGCTGAGCGCAGGCGCCGACAAGGTTGCAATAAACACTTCAGCAGTTGAAAATCCCGGGCTAATAACACAAGGCGCCAAAAAACTCGGAAGCCAGTGCATTGTGGTTGCGATTGACGCAAAGAAAAAAGGCAGAAGCTGGGTCGTTTACACGCACGGAGGCAGAAAAGAAACCAAGCTTGATGCGGTAGGATGGGCAAAAAAAGCAGAAAGGTTGGGGGCTGGCGAAATTCTCCTGACATCAATGGACAGGGATGGCACAAAGCTGGGCTGCGACTTAGAACTGACAAAAAAAGTCAGCGAATCTGTTAATATACCTGTAATTGCATCAGGCGGAATAGGTAATCCGGCGCATTTTGGAGATGCATTTAGAAAAGGAAAAGCAGATGCCGCTTTAGCCGCTTCAATTTTTCATTACGGGGAATACACAGTGGTGGACATAAAAAAATATTTGGAAAAAATCAACATCTGCGTGAGAGAATGATAATACCCTGCATTGATTTGATGAACGGCAAGGTTGTCCAGCTTGTGCAGGGCGAAAAGAAAAAATTGGAGCTGGATAGCTACAGGGAACTTCTAAAAAAATTCAGGGGCTTTGAGATACAGGTTATTGACCTAGATGCTGCAAAGGGCGAGGGCAGCAATAAGCGCATAGTTAAGGGCATATGCAAAAAGGCAAAGTGCAGGGTCGGAGGAGGGATACGCAGCATAAAAAGTGCAAATGAGATGATATCTGCCGGGGCAAAGAAAGTTATTATTGGAAGCAAGGCATTTAGTGAAGGGCGGATTGACAGGAAATTTCTGGGGAGCCTTTCAAAAAATATAGGAAGGAAAAAAATAATAATTGCCCTTGATTCAAAAAAAGGGGAGATAGTGATTAAAGGCTGGCGTGAAGGCACCGGAATCAGCGCAGTTAAAGTTGCAGGAGAGCTTGAACCTTATTGTTCGGAGTTTCTCTACACTTATGTAGACAAAGAAGGCATGATGCAGGGCACCGATTTAAAGGCGCTGAAAAAGCTCAGGAATGCCACAAAAAATGAAATTACCGCAGCAGGCGGAATATCCTCAATAAAAGAAATAGAAAAGCTCGAAAAGCTCGGCATAAATTCTGCTCTTGGGATGGCGCTATACACTGGAAAATTGAAAGTGAAAGATTTGCAAAGGTTTAAAATATAACAAATAACTTGAAGTTTATGGAGCTTCAAAATGCCCGCGGCACCCGTGATTTTCTTCCAAAGGAAAAGCTGGTCAGGAATGAGGTACAGAACACGCTAGTAAGGGTTTTTGAGCTTTACGGGTTCTCCCCCTTTGAAACTCCGGTACTGGAGCGCTATGACATTCTCTCCTCAAAATACGCCGGCGGAGCTGAAATCCTGAAGGAATCATTCAGATTGAAAGATCAGGGCGGGAGAGAGTTGGGATTAAGGTACGACCTTACTGTACCGCTCTCAAGGTTTGTCGGAATGAATCCCCAGCTGAAAATGCCCGCAAAGCTCTACCAGATTGGAAATGTGTTCAGGGACGGGCCGATAAGCGCATCAAGATACAGGCAGTTCATGCAGTGCGATGTTGATATCATAGGCGCTAAAGGCATGCTCGCGGAAACTGAGCTTTTGTCGTTGGCAAACGAGGCGTTCCAGAGGCTCGGAATAGCCGTTGCAATAAAGCTGAACAGCCGCAAGCTTCTGAATGAGCTTCTTGACTGGAGCGATATAAGGAAGGAGCAGCATGAAACAGTTATTCTCTCGATAGACAAAATCGAAAAATTTGGGTTGAAGGAAGTCGAAAAAGAGCTGCATGATAAGGGGATAGCCAGGGACAAAATCCAGAAAGTAATGGAATTTGTTTCCATTTCCGGATTCAGCGACGAAAGAATTGAAAAAATAGGGCAATTGCTGAAAAAGAGCCCGGGCTTAAAGGAAATTGAAGAGCTGATGAAATATCTGTCATTATTAGGGATAGAAGTGGCTTTCGACCAGAGCCTTGCCCGCGGATTGGCTTATTACACTGGAACTGTGTTTGAAATAACTGCAAGGGACAGCCCTGTCAAAAGCGCAATTTGCGCTGGTGGAAGATACGACGAGATGATTTCCTCTCTCCTTGGAAGGGGCGAGTATCCTGCTGTTGGCATCAGTTTTGGCCTTGACAGGATTTACGACGTAGTTTGCGAGACAAAAAAGCCCCACAGGAAGGTGGTCTCAAAGGTTTACATAATCCCCATCAAAACAGCGGATGTGTGCCTTAAAATTCTTGAGCTTCTGCGAAAGGAAGGCATTCACGCGGATATGGACCTCTCGGACAGGGGGCCAAGCAAGAACCTCGATTATGCAAATTCGCTTAACATACCTTATGTTCTTATAATTGGAAAGAAGGAACTTGAAAAGGAAAAGATGACCTTAAGGGACATGAAAACCGGCCAGGAGGAAATGCTGAGAATTGACGAAGTTGTGAAAAAACTTAAATAATCATTTCCATGAGTATGTTTCCATTTCCTCTTTTCTTCTCTTAATAGGGTAAATATTGTGTATGAGCTCGTACGGCTTGAACCATAATTTTATCTCCCTTTCCGCTTCCTTGGCATTTTCGCTTGCATGAATCACATTCTCGAAAACTCCGGTCTGCGAATGAACCCTGCCAAACTTTCCGCGTATGGTTGTCGGCTCGGCTTTCTCCGGATGGGTTGCGCCGCATATATTCCTTATTTTTGCAGTTGCATTTTCGCCTTCATATACAAGCGCAAGAACACTCCCAACATGATGGAAGTGGCCCATTATGTACTTAATCAGCTCATTGAAGAATTCCTTGTCTTTAAGGTGGGAGTAATGCTCTTCAGCCAATTCTTTTGTTACCTGCGCGACCTTGGAGCCAACCATTTTTAAGTCAGTTGTGGAAAGCTCCCTTACCACATCGCCTGCCAGGCCTTTCGCCATTCCGTCTGGCTTTATTATGACTAAGCATTGTTCGTTAGCCATATTATTGTTTGATGTACCTCTGGGACCATTTTGTCTTAATAGGCTTCCTGTTCAGCTTAATCTGGTTTTTCTCGCATTTTGACGAGCAGAAATTTAAAACCTTGCCTTCCTTCAGGACATAAATCTTCCCTGTGCCAAGCTCAATTACCCTGCCGCAGAAAGTGCACTTTGCCATTACCCTAGCTTCCCTCTTCCGGCCTTGTTAAGCTGCCTTGCTTCAATCTCGGTTTCCCTGAGCATTAAAATATCGCCAATCTGAATCGGGCCTTTGACGTTTCTCCTCATGACCTTGTTCTTGTCTCGCCCGTCAAGAACCTTGCACCTGACCTGAATTGCCTCTCCCCTTGAGCCGGTTCTGCCAATAATCTCCTCGACGCTTGCCGGTACGGAATAAGAAAATGTTGCCTGCCCTTTTGGCGCCTCTTCCACTCTCTGCCTTGGTTTTTCCGGATTCATTTGCTTAGGTGCTTGATTATTTCCTTTGCATCCCCTTCCTGGACTATTGCAACTGCGCTTGTTCCAACTTCAAGCCCGGCAGCTGCGCCAAGCTCCACTTTTGAAGGGACTTCCACGCAGGGCACATTTTTTTCCCTTGCAAGAATCGGGATGTGCATTACAACCTCTTTCGGCGTAACGTCTTTTGCTATGACCACAAGCTTTACTCCCCCTCGCTCCAATGCCTTGGTAACTTCATTAGTTCCCTTTTTAAGCTTTCCAGTCGCCTTTGCTATTTCAATTGCCTCATACGCTTTAGATTCTTCAGCCATTTTGCTCACCCTGGGTTAGAATTAACCCATCTTCTGGCATAACGCCATCATCATCTGGTTAATCAGGGAAAAAAGGGTTAGTTTTTAAAGGTTTCTACCCCTCGACAGCCCTCTCGAAATCATTCTTTGTGAAATCCGGCCATAGCTTGTTGGAAAAATGTATCCTAGCTTCAGAAGAATCCCAGAGCAATATGCCCCTTGTGGCGTGCTTCTTTCCGTTCTTGATTATCAAATCAACAGGCGGAAAGTTTGACGAATAAAGACTCTCCTTAAAATAAGATTTTGTTATTGATTCCGGCTGGATTTTTCCTGAAATTATCTGCCTTGCAATCAATCTGCAGGCGTCAGTTATCTCCTCCTGCCCGTCATAATTAATGCAGAAATTCAGGTAAAACCTCTCATAGTCTCTTGTCGCCTCCACAACCTCCTTTATCGGGTCTACTAGCCTGCTTGGGAGATTGTACCATTTCCCGATTATTGAAACCTTGGCCCTGTTTGCATGAATCCTGTCATCGTTTTTCAGTTCGGCAAAGAATTGCTCGATGGAGTCAACAAGCACCTTGAAATGGCTTCCTTCCTTATCCATATCCTCGCGCATAAGGAATATAGTAACGTATGCTATGTTCAGCCTTATCTGCTCCTCAAGAACCATCAGTATGTTGGCAAAGCTTCTCCTGTTTGCCTCTTCCAGGCTTTTTCCGTTCTCAATCGACCATAACTCTATCCCGGAAGTCGTTATCGCAACGTGCCTTGGCATTTCTTTGCTTTCCGTCTGAAAGATTCCCTTTACCCTCTCAAGCATATTGCCTTAAGAATAAAAGAATATTTATATAGTTTGCCCAGAAATTCGGATTATGGCAGTTCCGGAATTAATAACCTATGTCATAGCCTTTTTTGCCCTTTTGATTGCCTCATTAACAGACATCAAAACCCGCGAAGTGCCTGATTCGCTCAACTTCGGCTTAATAGCGGTTGGAATCGGCATAAATCTGCTCTTTTCAGCAGTCTACAGAGACTTATCCTATATAATCCAAAGCCTTATTGGACTTTTTCTTTTCATGGCAATCTCCTATGGAATGTACTATGCTGGGCAGTGGGGCGGCGGAGACTCAAAACTTCTGATTGGCCTGGGCGCCTTGTTTGGAATTGATGCTTCCATCGGCACTTTCATGATGTCCTTCCTGATAATCCTTCTGGTTGTGGGGGCTGTTTACGGCATCGCATGGAGCATCGTCCTAGGGATAAAAAACAGGAAAGCCTTGGGGCTGGAGATAAAGAAAATTAGAGGGGGGAAGAACTTCGCCTACATTTGGGTTGGTGCATTTATTTTGATTATTGTTTCTGTTATTGCGGTTTTTCTTACAAAGGATATTTTCTTCTTCATCCTCCCCTTGTCAGTTGCCGTAACAATGCCCCTGTGGATGCTCGCGAAGGCCGTTGAAGAATGCTGCATGAAAAAGATGGTGAATCCTGAACAGCTTACCGAGGGCGATTGGATTGCAAAGGATGTTGTGGTAAACGGAAAGCTGATTTGCGGCCCGAAGGATTTGGGAATAAAGAAAAACCAGATTAAGGCGCTGATTAAGCTAAAGGGCAGGGGAAAGGTCGACCGCATCCTGATAAAGGAAGGGATTCCTTTCGTGCCGAGCTTCCTGATTGCATTCATCGTTGCGCTGCTGTTCAAAGAGCAGATATTGGCCATAGTAAAAACATTTATATAGTAGCTTTTCGGGTGAGGGCTCATGGGAGATGACGACCTTCTGGAAGAGGAAAAAACAGCCCGGCAAAATGTTGACGGGGAATGGGATGAAAAGAGGAAGCTCATTGCGGATTTCTTTGAAAAGGCAATGAATGAGCCCATAGTGCCGCCTCAGCCAATACCTGAAATTCCGACACATTCTATCGTGTTTGAAACTTTGGATGAAGAAGATAAGGAGGAGGAAGGGGAGGAAGAAGAGCAAGAAGAAAGTGAAGGAGAAGAAAAAGAAGAGGGAGAAGAATCAGAAGCAGAGGAAACTGAAAAAGAAGAACCTGAGGAAGCAGAAAAAGAAGAGACTGAAGAAACAGAGGAAGAAACAGAAAAAGAAGAGCCCGAAGAAACAGAGGAAGAAAAAGAAGAACCTGAGGAAGCAGAAAAAGCAGAAAAGGAACCTGAAGAAAAGGAAGAACCAATCCTCGGAGAAATGAAGGAAGAGCCTTTAAGGGAAATTCCAAAAAAGGTGTACAAAAAGCCATTTTGGAAAAGGGCGTCATTCTGGCTTTTGATAATAGGCATTGTTTTGATTGTCGCGGTTGTTGCAGTATTCTTTATTGGCCGAGTTGTGCCGCCAAGCATAGGGTTTGTCGATGCAGACACCAAAGAGCCGATTTACGGAAAAATTATCTATAACGGGAATGAAATTGGGGAGTTTGCAGGAGATTACTTTTCGGACATTCCATCTGAATTCTGCAAAAGTGCGGGCCAGCTTGCGCTGAAGCAGGGAGATGAGGTTTACACCGTTGATGCCTACCCCGGAGACTGTAAATCAAGGAAAATAACCTACCTTGTCAAACGAAAGGAAATAGGCATAACCGAAATTACCTTTGATTTCTTTGCCGAGGATACAAAAGAAAGGCTACCGGGCCAGCTTTTTATTGACGGGGATTTCTATGGAAATATATCCGGAACCACAAAAATTTCTGTTGAGGAATGCAGGATAGCATCAAAAATCCGCCTCGTAACAAAAGGGAAAGACGTCACATGGGACAACGACAGGTCAAAATGCGCTCAAGTAGGATTGATTGAGTTCACAGTGCCGTCAATAAAATAGAAAGCTATTTAAAAGCAGAAGCGGGAAGATTCTGAAAGCTATAAAAAGAGGGCGTTAATGAAAAAGCTGTATTTAGCGTCAGTTTTGTTCTTTCTTATGTTGAGTTCTGCTGTATTTGCTGATTTTGTACAGATTCAGAATGCTGCTTCGTGCAATGGCGGTGGCTGGTGCACAGGCACTCCCGGAGACACACTTAATATTAGGGGCTGCCAGCGCATAGAGGCGGGGAATAGACCATACGACAACGAGCTTCAAGAAGGATTTGTGCAGTTTGACACGTCATCCCTGCCCGATGCATTCACCCTCAATTCGCTTACGCTAAGGATTTACTGCAGATGGGTTGTCGGGCCAAAACCTAACGAGTGGCCTACAACTACTGCCACATCACTTAACCTTGACTCTATAACCCCTTACATTCCAGGAACCGGTACATGCCAATGGAATATTCTCAAGCCAAAAGTGGGGACTATGCTGTGCAACTCGAAAGGTTATAAGGATTTTGCCTTAGACAAAAATAATGCTATAATTAACCCTAATGGAGTATCTGCTTTTAGGATTTGGAGATACCCAGAACTAACAAGTTATTATTACATGAGCGCAACTACCACAGGCGGCGATGCTGGCGGCTATTCTGCTTACCTGCTGATTGATTATTCCCTAGATAATGCAGAATGTGTTTCTAACACAATACCCTCAACTATGGTTGCGGGCTCCACAAGAACAGTTTCTGTTACAATGAAGAATACAGGAGCATCGACATGGACAGATGCAGCAAGTTACAGGCTTGGCTCCCAGGATCCTCAGGATAATACGCGCTGGGGTGTTGGAAGGGACAGGGTTTCTGCGAATGTTGCGCCAGGCCAGCAGCATACATTCTCATTTGACATTACAGCGCCTTCAACTCCGGGAACATATTCAAGCAGATGGAAAATGCTTCAGGAAAATGTTAGATGGTTCGGCCAGACATGCGGCCCTACTGCGGTTATTGTAGTTCAGAATACACCTCCGGTTTTGTCAGGAATTCCCGATAAAACTATCCCGGCCAGGTCAGGATTGAATGATAACTTGGTCGACCTTTACCAGCATGCTTCAGATGCCCAAGACCCTGACACAGCCCTGACTTTTACCATAACCTCGCAATCCGATACGAGCGGGGTAATCTGCAGCGTTGATGCAAACAGATACATCGACTGCACTGCCCCTACCCTTCCAGGGCCTAATCCCCAGCCTGACTGTGAAAACACCTTTTCCGATATTGCAGTTCAGGTGTCAGACCCTCAGGGGCTTACTGCAACAGACACATTCAGGGTAAATGTTGACTTGTCCAATGGGCCTGATGCAGATGGCGATGGCGTAAACGATTACTGCGATAAGTGCCCTTCAACTTTGACAACATGTGAAGAGCTTAACCCTAAAAATGGCTGTCCGAATTGCGACAATCCAACATGCCTTGACGATCCTTCATGCATATGTTCATCCTGCAATGACTGCGGTGTTGGCTTCTGGAATTTGTGTGATTATACCGAGTGCACAACAATGTGTGCAGGCCAGCCATGCTTCTTTGTGGATACTGTGCCGAATACATGCGCTTCATGCAGCGATGCAACTGGATGTTCCAGCTACAACAACGAGCAGGCGTGCAGCGGCGACACATGCAGTTTAGGCTGCTACTGGAATTCTTCTTTAAGCGAATGTTTAGTTAGCGAATGCAGGGATGGCTATATAGATCCAACTGAAGAATGCGACTTTAACAGCATAGATACAGTTGGAGTTTACAGGCCTTCAGAGTTGAGATTCTACTTGCGAAACTCAAATACCGCAGGCCCGGTAGACATCACCGTTAATTTTGGCGCAACTGGCGCAATTCCAGTTGTTGGTGATTGGAATGGAGATGGTGTTGTAACTGTCGGTTTTTTCGTGCCGTCGGAAGGTGCGTTCTATTTGAAGATCAACAATCTGAACACCAGGGAATCCCAAGAGCCAATCTACTTCGGCCAATTAGGGGATATCCCTTTGGCAGGGGACTGGGACGGAGATGGCGATGACACAATAGGTGTTTACAGGCCATCGACAAGCGAATTTTATCTTAAGATAAATAACTTAAACACTGAAGAGCTAACTGTTGGGTTTGTTTACGGAGTTGCAGGTGACAAACCTATTGTTGGTGACTGGGATGGCGATGGGATTGATACAGTAGGTGTGCGTCACGGCATAAACTTTAGGCTTAGGAATTCCAACACTGCTGGAAATCCAGATGTAACAGTAGATTTTGGCAATGTTGATGATGTACCCATTGTAGGCGACTGGAATGGAGACGGCATAGATACCATCGGGGTTTACAGGCCATCAGACAGCACCTTTAGACTGCGAAATTCCAACACTGCCGGCCTTTCAGACATAGTACTCGTCTATGGAACAGCAGGAGATATTCCTGTTGTTGGTGATTGGGATGGCATTGGAGATACAATCTTCGGCGACACAGACACCTGCCAGGAACTGGATTTCGATGTTGGGACTTTAAAATGCAACACCCAGACATGCGCATTTGATACAAGCGGATGCCGCGATATTGCCTGCGGAGATGGGTATGTGGACTCTCCAGAGCAATGCGATTTCGATGCTTTAGGTGCTGGGATATTCGGGATTGTTGACAGCTGTGCTGATGCTGGATATTATTCCGGAATACTGGCCTGCTATGGCACATGCACCTTGAACACAACTGGCTGCAATTCTTTCTGCGGCAACGGAATCTTAGAGGCAAATGAGGAATGTGATGGCACAAATCTCAGGGGCCTAAGCTGCAATGACTTTGACACATTCACAGGTGGCACATTAAAATGCGACGCATGCGGGCTTAACACAACATTCTGCATTAGGACAGCAACATGCGGCGACGGCATCATTGACCCCGCCGAGCAATGCGACTTCAACACACTAACAGGGAATGCAATCTATGGTGCAGGCTCTGACCAATGCACCGACTTTGATACTTACCTTGGAGGAACTTTATCGTGCATTCCGGCTGATTATGAAAATGAATGCCAGATAAACATAAGCCTGTGCACTGGCATAACTCCGGGAGCATGCGGCAATGGTGTTATCAATCTAGGAGAGCAATGCGATGGCACTCAGCTTGGGGGTCTTGCGTGCAGCGATTTTGACAGGTTTAACGGAGGCGCTTTGGCATGCAGCCTTGACTGCTTCGCCAACACTTCAAGATGCACTAGGGCTTCAGCATGCGGCGATGGGATAATTGATGCAAATGAGGAATGCGAAACTGTAAATAATATTCCAATCTTCGGAGACGGCAGCAATTCATGCACGGATTTGGGCTTTGATTATGGGGCTCTTGGATGCAATGATTGCGGCTTAAACATCTCAACCTGCAGATACTGCACCGGCCTGGCAGACGATTGCTGCTCCATTGGCCCTGGATGCGACCCTGACTGCACTGCAATTGCAGACCCTGACTGCACTAATTGTTTGCCTACTCCAGGAAACTGCTGCAATGACTTGGGAAACAACGGATGCGATACAGACTGCCCTGCAGGAAAAGACCCCGATTGTTCAACGGCATGCCTTCCAACAGCAGATAACTGCTGCGATGATACTAATAATACTCCCAACCAGTGTGACCCCGACTGCGATTCTGGTGTTGACCCTGATTGTGCACCATGCACACCAATGCCAGGCGATTGCTGCAGCGAGATTCCAGACTACATTTGCGATACCGATTGCGTTCCTTTAATTGACCCTGATTGCCTTGGATGCGAAAACACTCCTGATGACTGCTGTTTGCCACTCAACGATACGGTATGCGATGTCAACTGCCAGCAGGATTACGACCCTGACTGCGGGAATTGCACGCCTATTGCAGGCGACTGCTGCGATCCGGATGATGACTTAATATGCGACGAAGACTGCCCGAGAGGCGCTGACCCCGTTGACCCGAATTGCCCGCCTGAAGTATGCGATGTTGGAGAAACCCTTTGCAGCACTGGAGACTGCTGTTACGACTGCTATACATGCGATACCGGATTTGCCCCGTGCGATTTCGATTCATTGTGCGAGGTTGGCGAAGGATGCACCTGTGCAGACTGCAGTAACGAGCAGGATTCATGCCTTGATGATTTGGTTTGTGACTATAATGCAGGAATTTGCACAAATGGCCCTCCCTGCCCTGTTGGCACAAGGTTATGTGATGATGGAACCTGCAAATCAGATTGCGGGGAGAATAATCTAGGATGCCTCACTACGGCTGAAGGAGGCACAAATGCATGCGACCTTGGAGAATCATGTGATTGTGATGACTGCAACAACCAGCAGGACAACTGCGCTTCTGGTTTGAAATGTGATTACGGCTCTGGATTATGTGTTGATGGTCCGAAATGCCCTCCCGGTACAACTTTATGCTCTGATCAAACTTGCAAAGCCGATTGCACAACTTATCCTGCGTGCAATCTCAATGTTGTATGTGATGCTGGCGAGGGCTGCGATTGTGCAGACTGCGCCTGGAAAAATGATACCTGCATTTACGGTGCATTCTGCAATCCGAATCTCGATGTTTGCACTAAGCCCTGTTCCGACGGAACCACATTATGCGCTGACGGCAAATGCTGTTCAGACTGCAATAATTGTGGCGGCAATCTTCCATGCTCAGGAGGAGCTCCAAATGGGGTATGCGAGCAGGGAGAATCCTGCAACTGCGTGGACTGCGATGGCTCACAGGATAACTGCGTGGAAAATTCCCTTTGCTATTACCCGTTGAAAACTTGCATTTCGGAAGACTGCCTTGCTCAGGGCTCAAACCCGGATGCAAATTCATGCCTTTGCAACATTATCGGAATGGTTGGGTTTGGTGTAAATGCAGGACTCTGCAATCTGCATAATGAGACATTCTGCTATTCAGCTTCTTATTCAGGAACATCGCAATATGCAAAATGCTGCGGAGACGATAATGCCCTGGATTCCTGGGTTGTATTTGAGAGCGGCACAGACTTGGAAGATGTGCTGCCGGAAGATACATGCATCAATGGCAGGTGGTACAGAAGGCAGAATGCAGGAGT
>DATDYF010000055.1:0-52503 GCA_035289105.1 Candidatus Nanoarchaeia archaeon | reverse complement strand
TCTCGATGACATTTAGTGGTATTACCACAGAGCCTGATAATGATGCCCTTATAAACCTGGATAGCCCGTTTATTGTAACAAACTTGCTTTACAAGCATCCACATGTATACCCGTCAGGGCACCTTGATTACACTCTTGTAGACATGTCTGGCCAATTTAGATATGGCGAGGAGGGTGCGCTTAAGTTCAGGAAATGGTATAACCTCTCGAAATCGAGGGGAAGCATAGCGGTCGGAATTGCCGAAGTTATGAAGATTTCGCAAAGAACCTTGGAAAGAAGCTATGTAGACCAAGGTGGCCTCCGGAATCCTTGGTTGCATTACCATCCTGTTTATCTCATGGGAGATTGCAAACGCAAAATTGCAGAGGAAAGGCAGGATGTTTTGGAGTATGCTCATCTTCATGGAATACCGGCTGAAAGAATATTCAAAAGTTGGCTGCAAAACGGGCATAAAGGGCTTTGACGAGCTAGTGCAGGGAGGATTTCCTGAAGGCTCTTCAACGCTGATTACAGGAAGCCCCGGTACTGGTAAGAGCATATTTGGCCTGCAATACATCTACAACGGCGCAGTAAAGTACAAAGAACGCGGTTTGTATCTGACATTTGAACAGCGCAAAAAGAAGTAAGTTATTTAAAGCTGAGTCTGTGTTTGGTTAGTGAAGGAGGGCATAAAAATGGGTCAGGAAGGAGTTTTAATTAAGATACATGAGGACTTGGAATTGCTCAAAAGGGATATGGCGGAAATAAAAGAGGTTATCAGACTGGAGCCTGCGCTTCGGGAAGATGTCAAACGCAGGGTACAGGAAGCCAGAGGAAGAATTGCTAAAGGAAGATTTGTTCGAAACAAGGATATTCTAAAAGAGTTTGGCTTGGGATGAGCTATCAAATTTGCTGGGATGAGAAAGCTAGAGAGTTCTTGCGGAAGCTCCATAAGCCAGATGCTCAAAGGATAATTGGGAAATAGCATTGTTGGTGACCCGCATCACTATCTGGAAACGCTTGTTGAGATAAAAAGCTATAAGCTAAGGGTTGGCGATTACCGGATTCTTGTTGACATAGATGGGGGGCAAGAAGATTCTTATGGTTGTTCTGGTGGGGCATAGAAAGGATATCTACCAGTACATTCAGCGGACAGGCCTTGGAAGGAAGTAAGCTCAGAATTATGCTGTTGAATACTCTCTTGCAGAATATCTTCGCTTTCTGTATAGCGAAGTGACATATGTCACCACATTTAAAGTAGGCAATTTCTTACACTATTTTGAATATTACTCTCCCCATACTTAGTTAAATTAACTTATCTTCAATATACTGAATATAGAAAGATTTATATATGGGCTTATCGATACATATTCAATATTCTGAAAATGTTCATAGAAAATTTGGTAGGTTCGATGGCAAAGGTAAGGATACTTAGAGTTCTATCAGAATCAAGGTCTGCGTTTACACTAAAGCAACTAAAGAGCGAGACTGAGTTGAGCATTGGGATAATTCACAAAGCAGTCAATGAGCTTGCAGATGAATGGGTAGTGCTAAAAATAAAAGGGACTAAGAAGGAAAGGATGTTCAAGTTCAATACAGGCAACCCATTTGCCCATGATATTTTTGAGCTCTTTAAAATAGAGAAAACCCTGCAGAGAAAGGAAGTTGTGCTTTTGCACACATGGAACATATTGGAAAGTGTTGTGTCAAAGATAAAGGAAAACTCAAGCATGATACTCCTTTATGGGAGCCAGGCGAGGGGAGACGCTACATTACGAAGTGATATAGACTTGCTTATTATTACAGAATCTTCTCAGGATGTTTTGGATAACCTAGGAAAAGTCAAGTCAAAGAATAAACTTTCTCCCACATTGCTTAAAATAGGGGATTTCAAAAGTGAAATGTCGAAAGAGACACTGTATTACCGGGGCATAAAAAGTGATTCAATACTTTTGTATATTAACCCTAAAATTATTAAAGAAGTGGCTGTTTTTCTTGATGATATTGCGGGGGGAAAACGTGGACAATGAGTTTATGGAGAAATGCCTGAGCAAGAGGACAGTAACTCAGGAGGCAAGCGCGCACAGGATTGAGGACAAAAGGACTATGCATGCTGTTGCGGAGCAGCATAGAAATAACGCTGACTATTTTCTTGAATGCGCAAAAAATCTGCTGGACAGCAATACATCATTGGCGGCTATCCTGATTGCGCACTTTGCAATGGAGCATAAGTCCAACCAGCTGATTGCCCTATATGGATACAAAATTGAAAGCCATGTATGCACGCAGGTTGGATTGAGCAGGATTGCACAGAGAAAAGACCTTGCAAAGAAGCTCAGCGACGTTTTTGCACTTAGGCAGGGGGTTGGTTACAGGATGAGCCTGAAGCTAAGCGAAGAAAGCAGAAAAGAATCTGAGAAGGTTGTTGATGGTGCAGTATCTTTTTTTGAAGAAGTCGATAAAGCAATATCTGAAATGAAATATTAAACAAAGTTTTAAAAACACCAAAGATAGAGGTTATGAAAAAGAGGTTTTCATGAAGAGAATTAAAACCGGCATCAAAGGCTTTGACGAGCTTGTGCAAGGCGGATTTCCTGAAGGCTCTTCAACGCTGATTACTGGAAGCCCCGGTACTGGTAAGAGCATATTTGGCCTGCAATACATCTACAACGGCGCAATAAAGTACAAAGAACGCGGTTTGTATCTTACGTTTGAGCAGCGCAAGACAGACATGATGAATCAGGCTGTGCAGTTCGGGTGGGATTTTGTTGGCACCCCCGGCCTATTTTGTTGGTAATATTTATTATACCAAGGGTGTATATTCATACACTAAAGGTGTATAGTATAGCCGGTGTTATTAATAAACTGATGCTCTGTTGAACCCATCTCTTGTTAACAAAAAACGCCATGTTTTCTCTTAACGTGTCTTTGTTATTCTCTGTACTATGTTAATAGAAAACTTTAAATACAAAGGGGTATTCTTCCTTATCCATGGAAGAAATTGAAAGGACATTCTTGGAAGAGTACATTGGTGCAAAAGATGAAATGAAAAAAGAACGTTATAAAAACGCAACAATACTCTATTCAAAATCCATATTTGCCTTATGCGATCTACTAATTTCTCAAAAGTTGTCAAAACTCCCAAAAAACCACTCAGAAAGATTCAGGCTTCTAGAAGAATATTTCCCCGATGTGTACTCTATTGTTGATGCAATTTTTACTCACTACACAGATGCATACTCAAAACCAGTACTCAAAGAAACCTGCGAGAAGATTCAAGATGGCATTAAGAAAATCGCTAAAAATAACAATGTACCAGAAGGCGTTAAGAAAGCTGTTGGATAAATCCATTGTGGATATTATCATTTTTGGCTCTTTGTCAAAAGGTGGAACGCCGAGAGATGTTGACATTGCGGTGGTTGTAAGGGAAATTGCTGGTGCGTCTAATGTAAAATCTAGGGTTAGGAGTATAATCCAAGATGCCGATGTTCATTTAGTCAGTATTGATTCAATTTATTCTCCACTTTGGTTATCGTTGATGAAAGAGGGGTTTAGTGTAAAGAAGAATTGCTATTTGCATGAGATTTACGGGATTAAGCCAGTTGTTCTATACAAGTATTCCCTAACAAAACTAACAAATGTCCAGAAGGTCCAGTTTGAGAGGGGTTTGAAGAATGTATTGGGAAAAGAGGGGACCTATCTTACGAGGTCTGTTATACTCGTTCCTGTTCAGATAAAGAACTCGATAGAGGACTTTTTAAAAACTTGGAGCATATACTATGAAAGCCAGGTTTATGAGTTAATTCCCTTCATGAGAAAGGAAGAGTTCATATAAAGTTTTAAAAGCACCAAAGAGGATGAACGAGTAAAAGAGGTATTATGAAACGCATCAAAACAGGAATCAAGGGCTTCGATGAATTAGTACAGGGCGGCTTTCCAGAAGGCTCTTCTACCCTGATAACGGGAAGCCCCGGTACTGGTAAGAGCATATTTGGGCTGCAGTACATCTACAACGGCGCAATAAAGTACAAAGAACGCGGTTTGTATCTGACATTTGAGCAGCGCAAGACAGACATGATGAATCAGGCTGTGCAGTTCGGGTGGGATTTTGGGAAGCTTGAAAGAGCAAGGAAAGCAGAAATTCTTGCAATACCAATCACTAAAGTGACGCATGAAACCATAGAGATGCTCAAGGAGAAGATGAAGAAGGAGAAGATAAAAAGGCTGGTTGTTGATTCTTTGACTGCATTGACCGTAAATGCACCAATCTATGCGGCTGTGAAGGATATGGCCATAAAGGATATTGTTTCAGAGTCAACTGTGTTATCGCCCCCAATTGTCGGAGATTTCCTTGTAAAGCACTTCATCTACAGCTTTATTGAGTCGCTGCAGGAGCTTGAAGATGTGACAAGCATCCTGATATCAGAAAACTCAAGCGAGCCCGGATTCCTTTCACGAGATACAGTGAGTGAGTTTGCGTGCGATGGTGTGGTGGTCATCAACTTCGAAAGCCTTGGAGGGGAATATTCAAGAACCCTCATTGTCAGGAAGATGAGACAGACGAAGAATGATGAGAATGTCCACCCGTTAGAAGTAAGCGATAAAGGGCTGGTTGTGCATGAACTGAAATAAACCTATCACGATGATAAAAAAATTCTCTCAGTTTTTTGCACACCTTGTTGCTTACGGAGGCTTTACCATCGAGGATGGAATAATCTATGTGTGGAATGATCCCAATTTGTTCATACCTCTAAACTCATATGTGCTATTCCAAAAAGAACTATACAAGATCCTTGGCCAAGAAAAGGCAAATCAGTTGTTATATTGGTTAGGAAAAACCAATGGAAAAGGAGCTGACCAGGTCCTAATTAATCGTTTTGGTTTAAAACCAGACCAACTAGGTGATTTTTTGAGTGCCGCCGCCCAAGACGGTTTTGGGTATTGTGAGTTTATTAAGAAACCTAACGTAAAAAATATTAAGGATGCAATTATAAGAGTAGATTCGTCTATAGCAAGGTTTCTAAGAAATGAAACTTCAAAGTTGCCAGTTGATTCATACTTCCTCGGATTAATAGCAGCAGGTGGTGAGGTACTATATAACATTAATGTTAGAGCGGAGGAAGTTTTATGCGTAGCTAAAGGGGACAAGGAATGTCGATTTTTAATACTAAAAACAGGAAAACCCGAATCGTATGAGTTTTTCAATAAAATTAAGGTGGATCCAGAAGATTTACTCGAGAAATCCCGTAAACTCTATATGTTTAGAAAATCCCATTTTAAGATCTTTGCGAGGAGAGAGGTGAAGTTTGGAGATGGAACATTTCGATTTAAAGGAATTCAGGGAGTAATTTTTGCAGAAAGGGTTTTTGTCCTCTTAGACTATATCCTTTTTAAATGGGTTGGGAAAAAGTATGAAAATATGCAAGAAAAACTTGCCAGGTCGCATATAGAAGAAATTTACAATCCAAAAATTCTGCCTAACCTCCAACAAAAAAATATTTCTACGATGCTAGACTTGTTGTCCATATTTGGATATGGAAGATTCGAATTGTTGAAAATATCTGGTAAAACAATTTTTATTGAGAACAAGAATAATTTTTATCCCCAAGATTATAATGTGTTATTTGGATTAAGCAAAAAATCTGTTGATAAGTTTCCGTCCTTACTTATAAAGTATTTATTTTTTAAGTATTTCGGAGAAATGCCAAGTGTTGACGAGGTCAAATGCCGTGCGGTCCATGAAACATCGTGTTTGTTTAAAGTTGTTTTATAGGATCATTACTTTATAGTAACATTTTTAAATCCAGTTTCCTTTCCCTTCTCTATGTCAGATGAGATCCCAGAACAAGGGCTATCAAATCTAGTAAGGCTACATGGGGGGGGTTCATTATCAACTTCTTCATTACAAAAAGGTATGGACCATTTCGTCATTCCAGAAGTTGGCTTTGTCTCTTATAGAAAAACTGGAAGACTTTTTAGTACTATTGTTCTTGGAAATCCTGTTGTTGGTGATGAACATCTTGACGATTTGATCGAAGCTTTTTTAGAAGAGCATCCAAAGCCCTGTTTCTTCTATATCGGAGAAAAAACTGCTGAAGCATTACACAAACATGGTTTCTATGTAAACGAGATGGGAATTGAAACCCTCATTGATTTGCAAACATATGATTGGTCCGGGCGCCAAAAGCAGGATATAAGGACAGCCCGCAATAGGGCTAAAAAGGAGGGATTTCAAGTTGTTGAGCGAAAAATAAGTGATGTTGATAAAAGTAGGGTTATGGAGATTTCAGAAAATTGGAGATTGAGGAAAGTATCTTCTGAGCGAGAATTCGGCTTCTTGGCTCGTTCTTTAGATTTAGACAAAGAAGAGGGGGTATTCGGTGAAGATACAAGGTATTTCTTTTCAGAAAAAGAGGGAAGGATAGTCGGATTTGTCGCATTTGACCCAATATATAGGGGGGGGAAGGTGATCGGGTATGGGGCAAACATACTAAGGACAGACGATACAAAGAATACTAGCGTAATAGATGCTATTATCTGTGAAGCTGTTGACACATTTAAGCGAGAGGGGAAGGAGATTCTATCTCTTGGCCATTCTCCATGTTACAAAGTTGACGACCAGGGAAGATTTAAGTTTAGTCGTTTGTTTAAATGGACTGCACAATATTTCTTTCAACATTGGAATCATGTCTTTGAATTTATGGGCTTGGCAGGACACAAAGTAAACTATTGTGGTCGTGAGGAAAAAGCCTATTTTGCTTCTAGAAGGAAAGTTCTTTCACAGATAGAAGTTGCTGATGTCTACACATTAACAGGGATAGACACTGTTGGTCAATTGGTTAAAGGGTACAAAAAAGGCATTTCGCCTTTGCCAAGACTTCTTGAGGAACTAAGAACAAACAAACTCTTTGTTGGCGAACCACGCTCTAGAGTAGCACTTGTCGACGATAATGAAACTTCAAGGAAGGATATTGCCGATCAACTTTGGAGAACATACAGGGTTGTGGAGTATGACGGAAAGAGCCAATATAGTGGGGTAGGTTCAGCAATTAGAGAAATGACTCATGATGTAGCAGCATTAATTGTGAGGGGGGATTCCGAAAGATTAAGTGCTGGAAAGGCAGCAAATTCATTAAGAGAAAGTAAGTCTGAGGTGCCATTAATTATCTTCGGTAACTTATCGCGTTCATTCATCCGCGATTTAACCACATCTCGAGGGAATTCTTCTCTTTTATACTTAGTGCCAAATTCCAACCCTAGTGAAATCTACTTTGAAGTAGGCATCGCAACGATCAATAAGAAACTCTAAGGTTATTTCCAGCGCAAGGTAGTGGCTTGCCTGCGGTCAGAAAAGTATTTTCCAAACAAGAATGTTAGCTTTTCTAGAGTTAATGGGCGAAATTGGAATGATGGGTTAGCTTCCCTCAATGCATGGTAGGTGTTTCCCATGTCCCATTGCGGATCACGACCGGTTACGCTATGCGTGTAATCCCTGTAAATTCCATGTGCCCCATTTAATGCTTCTTCGACTTGGCTAGGATTTGCAACAGGGCCGTCTCCAATCAAATCAACACTAGACTCCAATACTCCGCTTATTGCCCTTACGATGTCCCCTGTTGTGCTAGCATGGGGATTTGCTGCGTGCAAAACTTTTTGGTTGGCGTATGGAGAAAGCCTAGCAGCTTCCATAACTGCTACTACGTCGTCAACACAGATAAAATTCTTTGTAACCTCGGGGTCGATAGCTATCCTTAGGTTTCCATCTTGTGGGCGTCTTTCTAAAGCTTTTTTTGCTATCTGGAAGGACCTTGCAAAATAATAGATTGTAGTCTCATTGCAAAATCCATCTTCGGAATGGCCAACAACAATAGTTGGCCTGACAATAGCGTAAGGTAAATCACGGTTGCTCGATACAACCAACTCTCCCAAGTACTTTGTTTCTTCGTATTTATTTCTGAAGTTATTTCTTAGCCAGCTTCCATTCTCTAGCGGTGCAAGTTCTGAGACTTGCTTTGATGTTTGGCTTTCGGCAATGTCCGGTTTTCCTTCAACGTATGCTGTGCTTAAGTGAACTAGGCGCACAAGATTCTCGCAGTTCCTCGCAAACTCGACCATTCGCGTAGCGCCAAGAACGTTCAATCTAAAGTTTTCTCCATGAACCTGGTCTTCATAATTGGTTGAAGCTGCGCAATGCACTAAATATTGAACTCCGGTTTTCCCCGTTAGAAGTTTCCAGTCTGGTTCGCTTATTCCTAACCTTCTTTCCGTGATGTCTCCTCTGACAAAATGGACTCTACTAGTATGCTTTTCTGGAATTAGAATTCTTTGGTCAAAAGGTTTTTTGCCGTCGCGAACTAGAGGATAGAGTACTGCATCGCTGTTTTCAAGCATGTGCCTCATGTAAGCAGAGCCGATGAATCCTGTTGCTCCTGTAACGAATATTTTAGCCGGTTCTGAGGGTTGTACACCCCTTCTAAACCTTGATACTTTTGAGGCCTCCATATAATCTTCAAGGGCTTCCTTTACAAATCGGTCATCTCTAAGTATGCTTTGGATATATGTACCAAGCAATGCAATGGTGCTTTTTGATAGGTAACGATTAATATCTATAAGCTGGTTATTCGCTTCCCTAAGCTCCCTATTCACCCTCCTGAGTTGTTCATCTTGCTCCTTGACCCTTAATGCAGTCTCAATCTCTTTGTTTAGCTGCCTTGCAGTTGTGGCTTTTTGGTCAAACCATGAAACAACGTTGGTTCTTCTTGCAACCTCAGTGGCATCAACGCCGTGCCCCATATATGCGGAGTTGAAAATTATTTTTGTTCCGGGGGAATCTTCAAAAAGGCGCTGGGCAACCTTAAAGCCACCCTCCCAATCTTCTCCAATCAGGCAGTCCAGGACAGCAACAGCCGGCGGGCTTACATCAATCTTGAAGCAGGCGTCACCTACAGTCTTGGCAAGTTCGATATTGTGGCCAAGCCTCTCAAGCCCGCGCTGGTACGTCTCTCCGATCTCCTCATCTTCAAGAACAAGTATCTTGGGACCTTTGCTTGCTGTCCTTTCTTCAAGATCCGGAATATTAAACCTTCCTGCCATTTTACATCACTGCGCATGATAGTAATGGTAAACTGTTTAAATACCTTTATCTTGCACCGGGAACTCAACCCTGAACGTAGCACCACCATAGGTATTCTTTCCTTCCATAATAAGTTTTCCACCGTACAATTCAGCGAACTGCCTTACGCTCCACAAACCCAATCCATGGCCAGTGCCACGGGCTTCGGAAGTTAAAGGCTTGACAAGCTCCTCCAGCGGCTTGTCTGTTCCCGTGCCGTTGTCGCTAACCTCTATAACCTTCCCGTCATTGTCCTTGTACAGCCTTACATGAACCACGTCTTTAGCGTACCTTACAGCATTTGAAATTAAATTTTCGAAAATGCCCTGATAGTGAATATCATCGCCATTAAACTCAACACCGGGCTGTATTTCAACAGCAACTTTAACTTTATCTGATTCATAGCTTGCCTTAAAGCCGTTAACCATGCCTTCTATCTCAATTTTCCTGTAAGGCTCCTTTACTGTAAATGCTTCAGACAAGTTTTTCATTGCCAATCCAATGGACTCTATCCTTCCTGCAACACTCTTTAAGCCGCCGATGCCTTGGTCAATGCCTTTAAGATAACCATTCAGCTCTTTTAATCTGTCCAACGGAAGGTTGGCTTCTTTTAGAACACCATTCAACGCTCCGATGGAAGCTGATGCGCCATCCAGGCAGCGCTCAATATTCTCATCCTCTCCATAAATCTGGCCCCTTGCAGTAAGCAGGTTGTGCCTGAGCATAGAAAGGATTTGCTCTTCTCTTGAGTGAAGTTCAACTAATTGCTCAAGGCGCTGAACTGCAAGGGCTTCTGCTGATTCGGCTCTTTGCTTTTCCCGCTCTGCTTCAACTCTCTTTGTAATCAAGTCATCTTTAGTACGGGTTAGGTCTTCTATTTGCCGTTCTAGTGCAGTTCTTTCTTCGTCTATCACTTCCTTGTATTTCTCTCTCTCTTCTTCCCGAATCCTGTCGGGGTCTACAATTCTATAAGGAAAAATTTTCATAAAAATAGTCTTTGAAGGCGGCACTTCAATAATATACTTGGTGTATGAACCATTATATTCGGCACATTCGACTTCTCTCACTAGAAACAATGGTTGGTCTGGTCCCGCATTTCTTGCTGAAACAGTCATTATGCCCCTCATAACCTCGCAGTTAAGATGGTTAGGTGTATCCTCAAGCGGTTTTTTATAAGCATGAATATACTCTATCTGAACATCGGACATATCCCTTGCAGAATCCCTGAAAATGTCGTTCCAGAAGTTTACAAGGTGAGCCCCTGCATGAACCAACCCTTTGTAACCTGCAGTCTTGACAATCGCTTTCGCAATAGTTCCAAACGCGCCAACCCTGTCCCCCCTTTCACCACCCCTGACAAAGATATTATAAGGAGCTTCTGGATCGTTTAGAATAACTTTGGTTCTTCTAAGCATCTCCCTTTGAACTTCCATTGAAACCCTATTGTTTGGGTCGGTTAGAAACTTTTCAGACGCCAAGATTTTTTTCAACTCTTTCTCAGAAGCAAGGTCTTTAATTTCTGGTTTCGTTACTATACGTTCAGCGCCATAGGTTATATGGGGCTCGTAACCGGGAAATCCCTCAATGCCTATGAGGAGTTGCACAAGGCCTTTGTATCCCTCCTGCTCTTTTATGTCATCAATAATTACCTTGGTAGTCAAACATTTAGTCTTCCCCATAGTCTCAATGGAAACTTAGTGGGGTTTAAAAGATTTGTGTTGTCTTATCACTATTGTGTGACAACTACGCCCAAAATACTCCCTCAAGCTAAATATATATAAAGGTACTTTGGGAAGGATTAATGATGAAAGCACTTATTAAAAAATTTAGGACCGAGGGTGCTGAGTTCTATTACAGAGAATGGAGGCCTAAAACTCCGAAGCGGTCTCTTATTTTTCTTCATGGGATAGAGAGCAATAGCTCTTGGTTAGATCCTCTTTGTAAACTTCTTGTCAAACAAGGTTCCCATATATTTGCACTCGATAGGCGTGGTTCCGGGTTAAATAAGAAGGACAGAGGGTATATAGATTCTTACTTAACACTAATTAGTGATATCAAGAGTTTCCTCATTAAAAAAAATATAAAAAAGCCCGTTTATCTTGGTGGTCTTAGCTGGGGTGGTAAGTTGGCTACTCTCTATGTCCAGTCTTTTCCGAAGGATTTTGATGGCCTTTTTTTGATTTCTCCCGGAATACATGCGAAAGCTAGGTTTCCTTTAAGAAAAAGTATCTCTATCCTTATTAGCATTCTATTAAACGAGATGAGGCGATTTCCAATTCCCATTAAAGAGGACTGGTTTACATCTAACAAGAGATATCTAAACTTTATTAAAAATGACCTTCTCAGGCTTCATGATGCAACCGCAAGATTTTATTTTGAAAGCAAGAAGATGGATATTCAGTTAAAGAAGGAAATTCCAATTCATGCGCCCATCTTTTTGGCAGTATCCAAGTATGATGATATTGTAGATACAACAAAAGTCAAAAAGTATTTTACTAAAGTTTCTCAGAATTTAACAGTTAAAGAGTATCCGAATAAACACAGCCTCCAATTTGAAGTTCCAAAGCAATTAGCCCATGACTTTTCTGTATGGGTAAAGGGGATTGGGCGATGAATGTTCTTGTAACAGGGTCTACTGGATTTGTTGGGTCTTGTTTGGTTAAAAAGCTTTCAAAAAGGCACCGAGTATTTGCACTTGTTCGGAAAAAGAAGGATAGTAAAAAAGTTAAGTCCTTGGGCGCTCACCCAATAATAGGTGATATTCTTGATAACAATAGCCTAAGGGGAGCTTGTAAAAATATTGATGCGATATATCATCTCGCTGGTTTAGTTAGTGATTGGGGAGCATTTGAATCGTTTATGTCCGTCAACTACCAAGGGACGCTAAATTTGGTTAAGGCAGCAGAATCCTCAGGTGTTCGCCAATTTGTGTTTATGAGTACGCTTAACGTTCTTGGCATGGAGGGGCAGGAGAGCAATGAAGATTCGCCATATCACCCGTCGAGCAGTTATTATGTAAATGCCAAGATTATGGCTGAAAAGGCCATAATCCATTTTGCACATGATCACAGTATAAAATTTACAATTATCAGGGCATGTCGTCTTTATGGCCCTGGCGATAACACCTACCTACCCGAGTTTATACGGCTTCTAAAATTGGGGAAAATGGTAATGATAGATAAAGGGAAGAAGCTGAATAGCTTTCTTTACGTCGATGATGTTGTTGAAGCATTGGCAAAAGTTTGTGGAAATAGGCGATGTTATAACCAGATTATTCATACCTCCAGCCAAGAAAAAACAACAAATGCGCAGTTTTTAGAATTCTTGGCAAAAGAATTGAGTGTTAACCCTCCAGCAAAATCACTTCCTTATTGGTTTGCTTTAGTTCTTGGCTTCCTCTTCGAGAAGTTTTATAGACTAATCGGGTCGCCAAAGCCACCATTAATCACTCCCTTTCGAGTTAAGCTGGTTGGAAGGGACCATTACTATTCAACGGAAAAGGCAAGACGTTTAATAGGTTTCAAACAAAAAGTGACTCTGATGAAGGGAATTAGGAAATCGTGTGATTATTACAAAAATGCAGGAATCATCTGAACTTATCCCTTATAACGATTCCTAGGCCATACCCCTTTATTCTTTTACCTTTACCTCCGAATCCAAATCCGACATTCCCTTTAATAGTGTTTTCCTTCAGCAAAAATCTATCGTACGATCCTTCAACGTAAGCCAGATCTGGAACGGAGAGGGCAAAATGTCTTCCTGCTGAAGAAAGTATGCCTGTTTCTCCAACGTGGGCCCCTAGAATAGATTTTATTCCTGCCCTTTTCCCGACTTTATGTATTTTAAAGGAGTTTAGTAAACCTCCGCATTTAGACAATCTAATATTGAAATAATCGCAAGCCCTAGCATTCGCAAGCTGTTTTGCTTCTTTGATCGTACACAACACTTCGTCAACGATAATTGGAATATGGACTAATTTTTTAGCTTTTTTTAGGTTCCTAATCGACATATCTTTTAAAGGGTCTTCGATAGCGCTAACGCTATACTTCTGCAGAACTTCAGACATGCTGAGGTATCCATTTAAAGTCCAAGCCCTATTTGCATCCACCCTTAAATTGATGTCTTTCCCTAGTTTTCTTCTAATAAACTCTAATCGTTCAGCGTCGTTAGGAAGGCCCACTTTCAATTTAACATCTTTGATGCCAAAAAGTCTAATAAGCCAGCATAGCTTACTTAGCTTTTCAATCGAGTCCGCCGAAATAACTGCGCTGTATCTTACGTATTCTCTTTTAAGCCCAATGACGTCTGAGATAGGGACCTTAAAATGCTTTCCGTATGCGTCAAGTAACGCTAGTTCTATTGAGCACATCGAAGCAAGCTGATTTTTTCTCACCCTCATATCGCTTAAAAATCTTACAATCTGCCTCATCGAACTGAAATCCTTTCCTTGGAAACTTCTCGCTAGACTCTTTACAGCGATTATAGATGATCCCGGAGTCTCTCCAGTTACATACTCTCTTGGAATCCCTTCTCCATAACCGCAGGTTCCATCTTCAAGCAAACATTTTGTGAATATATTCTTAGATAAGCCTCTAGATTTCCTACTATGCCGAAATGTAGATTTAAATTGAACCGTAATTATACTTGGGGAAATAGACTTAATTCTCATCTGATTCTTATCTCCTTTTCAATTTTCACTCTTTTTTCAAAATCAGTCCGGGGTGACAGCAACGGGATTTTAAGCTGGGAGTCATGGCCCCTCTTTTTGCAATGAGCCTTTCTAATATTATTATAGCTTCCCTTCCTAACAAGCTTAAGAACAGGATGGCCCAAACGCTTCGAGTTTCTTTTACCCCTATATTCTATATTCAAGATTTTCAAATTTTCATCTATCTTCCTTACTAGCCTGACAAGTTTGCTTTCTTTGACATAAGTACGTGGTTCGATTAAGAAATCGTAATAGGGGACATTAGCAAAATGCATGCATGCAGTGAAGTTTTCAACATGGACATTTGTTTCCTTTGATGCTTTTTGAATTGCTTTCAATACTTGTATTTCTGTCAATTTCTCTCCAGTAATAGAAGTTATATGCTCCCCCTTGTGCAGAAATTCAAGTATTGGCGTTTTGTGCCTGTAGCCAACCACTTTTATTATGTCATTCGTGAAATATCGGTAAAGGCCTGCGCTGGTGGTAAGCACAACATAATATGATTTTCCCTTTCTGGCTTCATATGGCATAATACATTTTGGATTTTTCTTACCCTTTTCTTCTAGTGGCATTAGTTCAACAAAAGAAGTGGTTACTGCAGCTATTCCGCCAGACCCCTTATCTTGCGTTGGAATTGTGGTGGCGCCCTCTGTCGCCATTAAACCAATGTCCCTAACAGGGATTTTTCCGAAGAAATGTTGAAATCTTCTCAAATAAAGGGCAAGGGGACCGCCTTTCCAACACCCAATTAGAGCTAGGTCTTTCCAGTAGTTTTTTGGAATAAAATATTTCCTTTCTATCTTACTCAACTCGTCAGCCCTTTGAATGTCGGGTTTGAGTGATAAACTTTCTCTTATTTCTCCGGGAATATCATATTTTGAACTAAGGGTACCGGCCCTTATATCGCTGATAATTTCTTCCCTGTGTTCCTGGGCCTTTTCACAGAGCAATAAAACTGTACTGGGATTAGCTGTGATTAAAAGAGTTACGTTTTGTTCTAGAGACAACCGTAGGATAGTATAATACTTAGATTCGTAATCTTTTATTGTATAAATCTGATAAGGGATTGCATAGAAGTGTTTAATAATAGTCGGCTGTGTTTGGTTCATCATTCCCGATATGGAGCCGAAAGGAATGTGAGATTCAGTATAGCCCTCAATTTTGGGGGATACCATCGTGAATATTTTTCCATTAAAAATAGAAGGGTGGTCTTTGCAAGCGAAATATTCCCAAATCTGCCATCTTTCTTTGTAGTCTTTGATGTATGCCCGTGTAATGGGGATTAGTTTTGGTTTTCCTGTTGTTCCAGAAGTCGTACCAAACATAATGCATTGCCCATTTGTAAGTACATTGCCTTGCCCAGAAATTTCCTTTAATATGTACCTTTTTAGCGATTCGTATGATTGTATCGGGACTCTTTTTTGATAGTCGCCTATGGAATTTATGTCTGAAAATGAGAAGCATTTACCAAACTCAGTATTTTTATTGTCATTTAGTATTCTAGAAAGTTTCTTCTTTTGAGCTTCTTCAGGATTATGAAGTGCCCGGTTGAATTCTAAAACGTATTGAATCTTCCTTGCTATTTGAGCTATCGAAGTTATCAATGACATAAAGCCCATTTTCTATATGGTCTTTTTAAACGTTTTTCTTAATAATCAAAAATTTTAGCGATCCTAATCCAAAGTTTCCATAAATCTTATTAACAAGGTACATCCACATGGTAAAATGGCGCTCGTGAATGGAGTGGAAGAATCATTGTTATACCGGCTGTATGGAATAAGAATCGGGAAAAAAACATTAGTTGTAGGAGGGACTATTTGCGCAGTGGTAGGTTTAGTTTATTCTATCCCCTCTGTTTTAGTAGGGAATATCGCTTTTGCAACCGTGTTTAGTCTGGTGATGGTGTTAGGTTTAATTCTTTTGGCGATAGGTTTAGGCGATTAATTTAATGGGATTTCAGAATCATCCCAAAATTTGCCGGTGGCATTCTTTCTGCAGCCCACAAGCCCAAGAGGGAAGTGATTGGTGAGAAGTACAAAGATTTGATAGGGGGATGCCTGCTTAGTGTTTCTGTTTTTTATCACTTTCTTCTTCCAGAAACAAGCCTCTCGTCAAGCTTCAGGCTGCGGCTTTTGCCTTCATAGAGAACCATCAATGTTTCAGTCCTCACAATCATCTCCATCTTGCGAAGGTTTACAATGAACTCGTCAAGCTCTTTCATATCCTTAGTCCTGACTTTCAGGATTGCATCCCGGGAGCCGGTTATCGTTGCAGCCTCTTCCACAATGGGGTTGTTCAGGAGGTCATCCGGAAGCTTGTTTTCAGGCAGCTTGGACTTCCTGTAAGCCTGAGGGTTAAGAAGTAGCATGACGTAGGCAGTTATGGTCTTGCCGAGCTTTTCCATGTCAATGTCAACTGTATACCTCTTGATTATGCCCTCTTTCTTGAGCTTGTTGATTCGGCTGTGGATAGTAGTGGATGGCACCCCAGTTATCTTCGAAACATCCCTAACCGACTGCTTTGAGTTTTCCTTCAGCGTGTTCAGGATTTTGAGGTCGATATCGTCCATTTGAGGAACGAATGTTCTGTTATTTAAAAGATTTTGCTTGAACTTTATATTATTCGTATGCAAATAGGAAAATAACTCATTTAGAATCTTGAGAACATATGTACTGAAATATCAATAGAAAACATAAAAAATTTGTTGAGATGTTCTAATTAATGGAATAAATAGCTTTTTATACTGGCAAGAATTACTCATTACTATTAAAAAGTAGTTAAAAATGTAATCATGACGCTGAATATGAAAGATTCAGGATTAAAGGCAGGGAAGCAATACGTAAAGAACAATTGTTCAGCTAAAACAAAAGGTACTAAATGCCTAGATGTACCATGGTAAAGACAAGAAGGGTTCACTTCAGGGTTTCGCAGGAGCAATACCTGATGATAAGGAATGATTCCATGGTAAAAGGCCACAAGACAGTCTCCTCTTACATCAGAAGCCTTGCCTTGGGGCATGACTACAAATTCCATGAAAAATTCAACGAGCTTTATGATTATTTGCTGAAAGCCAGAAAAAAAGACGAAAAAACCGGAAATAATACCGAAAGACGCACAAATGGCGTACAAAATATATAAACGGTTTTTCATTACCTCGGCAGCATGATGATAACAAAAAAGGATATCCTGGTTCTTTCAGAGCTGAGGAAAAATGCGCGGGAGTCTTTGATGAGCCTTGCCAGAAAAACAAACATCCCGGTCTCAACAATCTTTGACAAGCTCAGGGATTATGAGGGGAGCATAATCAAGAAGCATGTCACCCTAGTCAATTTCGGCGAGCTGGGCTTCAATACAAGGGCGAATATCCTGCTCAAGGTTCCGAGGGACAAAAGGGCTTTGCTTGCCGACTTTCTACAAAAGCACAACAACGTGAATTCAGCATTCAAGATAAGCAACGGGTATGACTTCTACGTGGAGTGCATGTTTCGCACCCTCAAAGAAATGGAGGAGTTCAATGAGACTATTGAGGACAAGTTCGAGGTCAGGGACAGCAAGGTATATTTTCTGATAGAGGACATCAAGCGGGAAACTTTCCTTGAAGACCCTTACGTGCTGGGGCTGGTATGATGGGGTATGAGCTTGAGTTTGAGGATGCAGTAGATGTAAGCAATTTGCAGGAAATAGGAAGATATAAATATAACTATAACTATATACATAACTATATTAATGGTAACAACAATCGCAGTCAGGGAGAGCACGGCGCAGCTTCTCTCAAAAGTAAAAAAGGAAATGGGGGCAAGCAGCATAGACGAAGCAATAATACAGTTGCTGCATGAAGCTGAGCAAATGCCGAAAAGCAGGTTTGGATCTCAGCCTAAGCTGAAAAAGTTTACGGAAAGGGAAAGGGCGCGTTTTCATGAGTTATGAGTACATTGTAGATTCCTACGCTTGGATAGAATACTTTCAAGGAAGCGAGAAGGGGGCGATAGTCAAAGGTTTTATCGAGAAGAAAAATTGTGCAACAAGCGCCCTTACCATAGCGGAGATTTCTGAGAAATACCATCGCGAAGGCTTGAGTTTTGAGGAAGATTTTAGCTTTATCATGTCAAGCTCAAAAATAATAGCGATTGACACTGATATCGCCATGCTTGCTGGCAAGGTAAACTACGAGAACAAAAAAAAAATTAAGGATTGGGGTATGGCGGATTCCATCATTTTAGCAACAGCTAGGATGCATAATGCGAAGGTCATAACAGGAGATGCCCATTTTAAGGAATTTAGCCCGGTTATGATATGAGGTTAAGCCACATTCCTCGACGCCCTGAAGCCGCAGCTTCCGCAGAAAAAGCTCTCGAGCTTCATTTCCTCTGTCAGGGTGAACGTGGTTATTTCGAGTTCTGTTGAGCAGTGCGGGCATGATGGCATATCTTGTAATTAAGAATCAGACTATTTAAAACTTACTTGCTAGTCTTTATCTCAATCACGTCACGATGTTTTAGCAGATGGTCTTTCCCGACCGGAAGCTTTCTTCGGACATCAATCGCTTTCACAAAATTTTTTCCCAAGTCTGTGTGAATGTGAAATGCAAAATCAAGCGCGGTTGTGTTTCTTGGCAGGATGAAGCAGTCGGGAAGTATGTTTCCGTCCTTGTCCTCCAGTTTATTTACCCCGCCGGGAAATATTGCAATGCAACCGAGAAGCTCGAAAACAGCAATGTTAAGGACATCCTGGACACCGGTGGAATGAAATTTTCCCAGCATTTCCCGAATGAATGCAAATCCCTTTTTCTGCTTCTCAGAAAGTTTTTCTTCCTGCAGCATCTTAAAATCGCCCTCCCCGGGGATATACTCGATAATTCCGTCACGCGCGGCTTCCTTCAGCATTAGCTCGGCAATTCCTGAGCATGGAACCAGCAGTAAATCCGGAAATTCTTTTTTCAGCCTGGAAAATCTCTCCTCTGCACCCGGGCAGTCAATCTTGTTGCATGCAATCACCATTGGTTTTGTTCTCTTCCTCAGTTCCGTTGAGAGCTGGAGCAGGTGGCTGTCGTCCCATAGCATGAAGTCTTCCGGCAGCTTAAGCTTGTTTACAGTCTCCTCAACCATTTTTTCATTGACTTTCAAGCCGCCAAGCTGCTCTCCCAATGCCTTTATCATAGAGCCGTGCTCCTGCCTTATCTTGCGGGCAAATTTTTCCCATCCCTTTTTTAGAATTGAAAGGTACCAGTGGTCAAGCTCGATTTCAAGGAACCTAATATCATTTGCAGGGTCGTAAGAGCCAGATTCAACAGGATTTCCCTCTGCATCGAGGCTTCCGGAAGCATCAACAATATGGATCAGCGCATCAGCCTGATTCAGGTCGTTAAGGAACGCCAATCCACGGCCTTTTCCAAGATGGGCTTCAGGAACCAATCCGGCAACATCAATAAGCTGGACTGGGATAAAACGAATGCCGTTAAGGCAATAGCCAAATCTCGGGTTGCACCTAACATTGAATTCCTTGTCAGCGCACTTCACCTTTACAAAGCCAACTCCCTCATTTTTCTCGATTGTTGTGAAGGGATAGTTGGCAATCTCGACCTCTGCCAAAGTAGTGGCTTTGAAGAATGTTGATTTTCCAGAAGAGGGCTTTCCGACAAGACCGATTATCATGGCGCGAGAATCCGAAGACTCTATAAAAAGGTTTATATGCTTGATTTTTCAAATGGAGACTATGCTTGAAGTTGAGGATTTCCTGAAGAAGAATTTTCCCCACCACTTCAAGCCGGCATTTGACAACACCTTTTCCCTGAGGAACTATGTTGAAATCTTGAGGATTGTCTGCAGGCATTATGGAAAAAGCTTTCCTGAGGTGATGAAAAACAAGAAAGTACTCCACATCGGCTCAGGACCCGGCTATTTCCTGTCCCTCGTGAGGTTGTGCGGCGGCAATGGAGAGGGCGTCGAGCCTTACCTTAATTCGCAGTTTGCAATAAGGAGCAAAATAGAAAATGCCAGCCTTAAGGGTAAATTCGACATCATAATTGCGCATGATGTTTTTGTTGAATCAGTTTTCTACGGCAACCTAATCGAAGTGATGGAAAAATTGAAATTCCATTTAAGGGGAATGCTAATCATAGACAACAATATTCAGGAGGACTCAGCTGGCGATATTTTTAAGGTGTTTCCCGGAGCGGAAAGGAGTTTTTACAGGGACAGGGTGATGTACCTCGCAATACGATAATTTTTTAAAGAAGTGATTCTAGTGGAATTGCATGCCAGAATACGTTGGCGAAAAGATTCGCTCGATTCCAGAATTCAGGGTAAAGTACAAGGACATCTACCATATGAGGAACCTTTACGTCATGCTGCACGAGTATCTTCTCGAGGAGGGCTTTCTTGACACCAAGGGAGACCACGAGGAGATAGAAAAGCTGTACATGGAAAAGATGGTGCAGAAGGGGCTCCATCGCGGCGGAAAGGAAATGTGGATTTGGTGGAGGCTTCTGAAGAAGCCCGAAGGTAAATATTCCGGCTATTTCCTCAACCATCTCGACATCGACTTTCACATGATGTACACCCAGGATACAGAGATAGTGCATCAGGGCAAAAAGCTCAAGGTGCAGATGGGCGAGATAGACATGCTTTTCAGGCCCTGGATTGAGGCAGACTGGCAGGGAAAGTGGAAAGACCACTGGCTTCTCAAGCATTTCAAGCACCTCTATAACGAGCGCATCATGGTTGCAGAGCTGGACAAGCGCGAAAAGGAGCTTTGGAGGGAATCTTACAGGGTGCAGGGGCAGGTAAAGAAATTCCTCGACATGAGGCAGTTCATGCCTGTTCCAGAGCCGTTTACGCCCGCGCTTTACGGCCACGAGGGCTAACTTTTTTAAAAGGCGCTTTAATTCTGAAAGCCATGCCCCCGTAGCATAGTAGCTATTGCGGCTGACTTGTAATCAGCAGGTCGTGGGTGCGATTCCCATCGGGGGCTTTTTGCCGTAATCTTTAAAAACCACCATCTAGAACTCAGTAGCATGACAATAGAAGATGCTTATGAAAAGCTTAGAAAAAAATATTCGCTCCCTGCATTCAAGGGCGTAGACAGGGATTTTAGCGTATCGGCGATTGAAAACGAGAGATTTCTTCTCCGCGAGATTAATGCAAACATGATGGAAAAGCTGGAACTTGTTATAGCGCTAATCACGGAACTGCTCCAGCCGGACACAAACAATGTGGCAAGCATTCACGAGTTCAGGGCGTTTGACGAGAAGGAAAAGAAGGAGCTTTATGACTTCTACTGCAAACTTATGACACTGCACAGGAAGGGAGTTTATGTGTCTATTTCAGGGGAGGAGAAGAAAGAGGCAGATTTCCTCAAGGAGCTACACTCTGACTGGGGCCAAATCAAGTCAAAGATGAAGGGGATTGTTTCCAAGATGGAAACCTCGTGGAAGGAAGAGGCCACTTACAAAACTGAACTGGGGTACTTAGGTTGAGACTAATAGTTCTTGGGCCACCGGGCACCGGAAAAGGCACGCAGTCAAGAATGATTTCTGAGAAGTTCAAGGTTCCGCACGTTTCTTCAGGAGACATATTGAGGGAAAACGTGGCAAAGAAGACGGACATCGGAAAAAAAGCCGAGGTTTTCATGAGGACCGGGCAGCTGGTGCCTGACAACATTGTTGTGAAGATGATGGCGGAAATCCTCGGGAAGGGGAAGTACAGGAATTTTATCCTGGACGGCTTTCCGAGAACCATAAACCAGGCGCATGAGCTAGAGCACCTCACAAAAATTGACTTGGTCATTTACCTTTCTTCAAGCGAGAAAGTTATCCTCGAGAGGCTCTCCGGAAGGCGGACATGCAGCGTTTGCAAGGCAGTATTCCATATCAAAAACATGCCACCGAAGAAGGAAGGAATCTGCGACAAATGCGGAGGCAGGCTTATTATCCGCGAGGATGACAGGCCCGAAACCATAAGGGACAGGCTCAAGATATACGAAATCCTGTCAGACCCACTTGTCTTTTTCTATTCGCAGAAGGGCCTTTTGCGCGAGGTAAATGGCGACCAGCCTGCAGAGAAGATATTCAGCGACATAGCTGCGATGCTCAAGAAAGAAAAGCTAGCCTAGCAAATGCTTAATTACAACAGTGGCGTATGAGGATTTTGGAAGGGAAAACTCAACAACTGCCTTTTTCCTGCCTTTGTGGAATTCATCGTCCGAGATTTCAGCTACCTTGATATACACATCAAGGAGCATTTTTCTTTGGCCACCTTCTGAAGAAAGGAAAGGAAATTCCTTGATTACAAAATCTCTTGTTTTCAAATCGTGCTTTTTCAGGATTTCCGAGATTATAGCGCCAACCTCATCGTCTTCAAGCTCTGTGCCGTATCCAGCAAGCGGAATTTCATTTTTGAAGATGCCCTTTTCATCGCAAATCTTGACTGCCTCATTCCATACTGCAGACTGAAAAGAGTGGATATACAGCTTAAGGATATTGTGCGGGATGAGCTTCAGGGCATTAATGAAATCCTTTTTGTTTTCTGATAAGTAAGATTTAATCTGAGGCCCATAAACCCCATCTTTTTCTGCAATCAACTCGCAGGCGGTTTTGAAGCCCTTTTTCAGCATGAGAAGCCCGATGTCAGCATTTAATTCGGAAAACCTTTGCTGGCCAAAAAAATTAGGCAATTTAAGGCTGTTTTTCAGGGACGAAGCCTGCAATTCGTCAAGATCCCTTATGACTATGCGAAACTCGTTGCCGGAAAGGCTTCCGAGATACAATGGCTTTTCAGAAGTTCCGAAAAATTTCAAGGTTATGCATTTTGCATTCAAGCCCTCAATTTTTTTTCTTGAAACATTTTTTATGGAAACAAGCTGCTCTGTAACTGCATTTTTGTCCTTGTTGCCCGCAAAGCCTATTTCGGAGGGCTTTATGCTGAGCTTTTCTGCAATGCGCCCTATTGCCTCAAGTGTTGTCAGGTTTTTCTTCTTCAGCATAAACAGATGGTATTTGCCGGGCTTATGCGCAAGTGGAATTTCCCTGACTAAAAAATCCTCAGGCACGAATTTTATGACTGCCATGAGCGGGGAAAAATGTTAATGTTTAAATACTATCCCCTTCGGCGAAGCTTCATGAAGAAAGGCAAGCTGGGCAACATATTGATGTTTATTCTGTTTGCATTAGTAATCATATTCCTGCTTCTGCTTTCCAAGAACAAGGGGAGCATTAGCGAAGTCCTTAAAGACATCAGTGGGCTTTTTTCTTGAGCTTCGGCTTCTGCGCCTCTTCAATGACCTTCGAAATGTCCTGCTCGCAGTGATAGCAGTACCTTTCATGCGACGCAACCTTTTTCCTGCAGTATGGGCATCTTATCATTTCCATTCAAACCACCCCCAGCAATATTATTGAGATTATCAGCAGCACGCCATAAGCCAGCTTGTTCCACTGGAATACCTTTTTGCCGTCGAGAGGACCAAAGGGAATCATGTTGAACAGGGCAAGCCAGGCGTTAATCATCGCGCCGTATTTGGCAATTTCCACCACCAAGGGATTTGAAACATTCGTCAAAAGAAGAAAAATCCCTGCAAGAATCATGTTCGTGAAAGGCCCGGCTGCGGATATCTTCCCGTTTCTCCTTCTTCCCACAGGCCCTGAAATGAAAACTGCGCCGGGGGCAAGAAAAACCACGCCAAAAACAGAAAGCACAATGCCAAGTAAAAGCATTGTAGGAAATGACCTGAACTCCGCAACGCAGCCGTAGCGCTGGGCAACAAGCTTGTGGGCAATTTCGTGGAGAACCATGCCGAGCACTATGCCAGAAAAAGAAATTGCCAGTGCTGGAAGAAACCTGATATTCAAGGAAGTTAGGTAAATGGTGAAGGCGATTGCGACAGCAATGCAGGCCTTGGCTATCTCCTTAAGCTCAACCCTTGAGGTTGTATAGGGACCAACCTGAATAAACTCTCTTTGCATTTAGACATCCACGAAAATATTGTGCTTTTCCTTTCCCTCAATCTCGTTCATTATTCTCTTTATTATTGCCTTTTCAGGATCAGGCATCAGCTTCACGCGCTTCTTTATGTCCTCAAATCCTTCAAAGGGCTTTTCCTCCCTCTGCTCAATAATCTGCCACATATGCTTTTTTCCAAGCCCCGGAAGAAGCTCGAGCTGGTGCATTCTTGTGCTTAAGGGCCCGGCAGTATTAAAGAAATCAATAAAGCGTTTTTCGTTCTTCTTGACAAGGTCTTTTATTACGTAGCTTAATTCTGATTTTGCCGTTTCTGTCAGCCTGGAGGGAGGCATCCGGCCAACAATGTGGTGTATCTTGTCGCGCTTTCCCTCTCCAACATAGACCTCTTCGTAGGGCTGCAAGTAGATGCCTTTTTTTGGGGCAAGCTCGAGAAGCGCAAAATGGTCCTTGCCTATAGCCTGGGCTATTGGAGTCTTCATGTGCGATGGCCTCTCGTCAAACGGATAGCCGTTTGGCAAAAAGTCCAGTACGATTACACTCTCTTCTTTATGCTCCATTTTACAGCCTCGATGCAGCGGCGAAGTGGTGCATTATGCTATGCCATCCTGCAGCATGCAGCCCGATTTTCTCCTTTAGCAGCCTTTCCTTTTCACGAACTACTTTTGAAATCTTTGCCGAGAGCTTTGCCCGGGCAGACTCCCGCTTTTTGAGCTCTGAAAAAAGTTTTTCAGACTGGTTAAAGTTATTCTCGATTTCCGCAAGAAGTGCAAGCACCCTTGAAGCCCAGTGGCTGTAATTATCCCCACTGATCAATTTTGCACCAATTCTTTTTGGAGGGGGAAGCTTGGCTTCCAAGTGGCATAACAGCTCGCCTTCCCTTTCAAGCAGCCTTTCAATGTCCCGCATCTCAAGTTTTTCCTCCTTTTGAACTATATCTTCGCTTATCTTATAGCCTTTTATAAGCCTAGCATCAAAGCTTATTACCACTCTAAGCAAGTTCTTTGTAATTGCGCGCAGCCTTAAGAGATCTTTTCTGCCTATTTCAGCCCTCTTTAAATCCCTCCTGATGGCATCGGGAGAAAAATCCCTCTTTGATAGGCTCTTTCTCAGGCCAAGCTCCTCAAGAAAGGTCGTATGCAGATAGTAATCCAAATCCCTTAGTTTTATGACATGCCTTCTGATGATGCCGATGTTGTTTTTCATCCCATCAAGGACCTTTTCTTTGCTGTGAATCTTCGGGTCAATGGAAAATGTTTTTACAATGAGCTCATGGAGCTGCTGCATAAGTGCCTTGCGCTTCTGTTCAATTGATATATCAACCTTCATTAGGCTCTTCTCATATTTGCGGGCATCAGCAGAATAGCCTTCCAGCTTGAAGCGGCTGATTCCCCAGTTTATTTCTCTTGCAATCCTTTCATGCGCCAGCATTTCCATTTTTAATGCATTGGCAAGTAAGAGAAGTATCAAAAATACCATCCCCACCGCAATGCTCCTGGGAAGATTGCTTTCCTAAGTATTTAAAAGTTTGCAATAAATATATAAACCAGGAATTTACCAAAACCTCATGATTATAGTTATATCTGGCCGTGCAGGTTCCGGAAAGAGCACGATTGCAAAGGCGCTTTCCAAACGCCTGAATCTCAAGCATTACTCCATGGGAGACCTCACAAGGCAGGTTGCCAAGGAGCGCGGCATAACACTCCTGGAGCTTGGCAAGCTGGAGGAAAGCGATGACTCAATCGACAGGGCAATAGACAATAAGCAGAGGGAGCTTGGAAAGGGCGATAATTTCGTGATTGACGGGAGGCTTTCTGCGTTTTTCATCCCGCATGCAACCTTCAAGATTTTCCTGGATGCTGACAAAAGCGAAAGGGCCAGGAGGATTTTGGCAGACAGCAAAAGGGAAGAAAAAAATGTGGATTTGGGCACAACGCTGAGGAACATGGACAAGCGCGAGGAAAGCGAAAACAGGAGATACTGGAAATATTACGGGTTTAACTGCTACGCCACCTCCAACTATGACCTGGTTCTTGACACGACAAAGCTGACAGTTGAACAGGTGACCGGGAAGATAATTGATTTCATCCGATCCCGCAAACCAAATCTTTTAAAATAAGGCGCTGTTCAATAATTCTATGACCTTAACAATAGCGGAGATGGCCACCTTCTGCAAGAAGAAGGGATTTGTTTATCCAAACAGCGAGATATATGGGGGCATTTCGGGATTTTGGGATTACGGGCATTTGGGGAGCGAGCTGAAGAACAATCTTAAGCAGGAATGGTGGAAGTTTCATGTCCATTCGAGGGAAGATATTGTCGGAATAGACGGAGCCATAATAACGCATCCAAAAGTATGGGTTGCTTCTGGCCACGTCGAGAGCTTTGCGGACATAATGCTGGAATGCACAAAATGCAGCGAGCGCTACAGGGGCGACCAGCTTATAGAAGAGGCCCTCAAGATATCCGTGGACGGAATGAAGGCAGCAGAGATAAACCGCCTTGTCAAGGAAAACCGCATCGTCTGCAAGAACTGCGGCTCGGCACTGAGCGAAGCTTCTTCCTTCAATCTGATGTTTTCTACAGAGATTGGGCCAGCGGGCGGATTAAGGTCCTATCTAAGGCCTGAGACTGCCCAGCTAATCTTTGCAAATTTCAAGCTTGTAACGGAGCATGCAAGGCTTAAGCTTCCTTTTGGGATTGCGCAGGTAGGAAAGGCATTCAGGAACGAAATTTCGCCCAGAGATTTCCTTTTCAGGTGCAGGGAGTTCGAGCAGATGGAGATTGAATATTTCATTCATCCCAAGCAGAGTGACGAATGCCCTTATCTTAAGGAGCTGGAAGAGCTTGAAGTCAATGTCTACAGCGCCGAGATGCAGGAAAAAAACAAGCCGCACGGCAAAATGAAGCTAAAGGAGGCGGTTAAGAAGGGAGTGATAAAGACACCATGGCATGCGTATTTTCTTGGGCTTGAGATTAGCTGGTTCGCAAGTTTAGGCTGCAATAAGGAAAATCTAAGGATAAGGCAGCACCTTCAGACTGAAAAAAGCCATTACGCGCTGGACACATGGGATTTGGAATACAAGTTCCCATTCGGATGGAAGGAATTGTTGGGGATGGCAAACCGGACGGATTTCGATTTAAGCGCGCATATGAAGCACTCAAAGAAAGACTTAAGCATTTTTGATGAAGATACAAAAGAGAAGGTTGTGCCTCATGTTGTCTGCGAGCCTTCACTTGGTGTTGACAGAGCATTCCTGGTGTTTTTGTTTGACGCATATAATTATGATGAAACCAGGGGCAATGTTGTGCTGAAACTGCACCCAAGGCTTGCTCCAATCAAGGTCGGAATATTCCCACTTGTAAACAAGGTTGAGGGTGAGGCCAGGAAGGTTTACGATTCACTTAAGAAATCGTTCCACTGCTTTTATGACAAGAGCGGAAGCATTGGAAGGCGATATGCAAGGGCTGATGAAATAGGGATTCCGTATTGCATAACCATAGACTTTGACACATTGGAAGACCAAAGCGTTACAATAAGGGACAGGGACACCACAGAGCAGGTCAGGGTTAAAATCAGGGAGCTTCCGGAAAAAATAGAAGGATTATTAAAGGGAAAACCTTCCAAGTAGCAAAAAGGGTGTGGGATATCGGACGGGCTGACATAAACTTTGTTTTATTGCTGATTGTATTGCTAATGGTAGTCCCTGCTTTCTTCTTTGATGAAACTATAGGGAATTTGATAACTGGCAGGGCAGTGGAAGGCGATTTAACAATACAGGTTCAGGAATTTGCGTCATTCTTTCCGTTAACGGCATATTCGCAGGCCTCAAGGGTTTGTTTAAGCATAGGCCCAGATTCATTCGAAGTTTTGAATGAAGCCGGGATTTTCAGTACAGGAAAGATATCAGCATGCGAGCCTTCTCACGATTTTATACTTGTGTTTGAGTCTGCAGACGAATTTACAGCGTTGGCTAATGAGCCGACATGCGCAAATTTCTTTTCCCAAAAGGGATATTCTTATGCGCCCTCGAGATATTGGGATGGGGATTATACCTGCAGCAGCGATTTCAAGCAAAGCTATTGCTCCGGTGTAGATTTCTGCAGCATCGAGGCGGAAGTTCCCAGCTCTCTTTTCAGTTGCTGCACGCAGGCAGGAGAAGTTTTTGTTGAGGAAGGACAGGAAACAGGCATGACTGGTAGCGAGCAAGAGGAAAATGGTGCAGAGGAACAATCAGGAGAAGAGCCGGTTTTCATTAAACGGCCATCCTCTTCAGGGGACATAGTTGGAAAAGCTTCTGCTCCGACAAATTCATCAAGCGCAGTAACTTACATAATTTACGTGGTGGTAGGGGTGTTCCTTGCTGTAGGAGTTATAGGCACAATCCATTCGCGCAAAAAGAAAAGGCTTGAAAGGAACAGGGCGGTGATAAAGATATCGATGTGGGCCAGAAAATCATCGGACTTGGGATTTACGCAGGACCAGATTGCAACGGTCTTAAGGAGAAGGAACATTCCTGAAGGAGTTGTCAATGATGCATTTTCCCTAGCGTTCGGCAAAAGGTAAGTTTTATAAGCTTTCTTTTATTCTAAGCACTTTATGGCAATAAGCGACTTGAAAACAGGCCAGGGAAAAGTTGATATCACTGTTGAGGTGGTTTCGGTTTCTGAGCCAAGGACGTTTGAGAAGTTTGGAAAGCCGGGCAGAGTTGCAAGCGCCAAGGCAAGGGATGAAACAGGAGAGATAATGCTAAGCATCTGGAATGAAGATGTTGATAAGGTAAAGACAGGGGACAAGGTAAAAATCACAAACGGCTTTGTAAGCGAATTCAGGGGGGAAAAGCAGCTTAGCACTGGAAGGTTTGGAAAGCTTGAAGTTGTTGAGAAAGGAAAGCCATCTGCGGCAGTGAAGCCTGGCGTTGAAGAGGATTTTGTCGAATAGCAAAATTATTTAAAGAATTTCTTGAAACTAACGGGTGTTTTTGGGGACTTAGCTCAGACTGGGAGAGCACTACGCTGAAGACGTAGGTGTCCAGGGTTCAAATCCCTGAGTCCCCATTCTAAGGGTTGCACCCGATATGCACAAAAGAGAAATCTTTTGGCACACTGCTCGAGCATAGCTCTCGAGTGGACCCCGCATTCAAGTGGCATCTACGATGCCACGAACTTCGGAATTAAGCGCAATCATTTTGTTGGCATCCTTGAGATTCTTTTTCTTTCCTACAATTTCGGAAGTATGTTGCTTGCAATAACGTTGAAGAGAATTGTTATGGCTCCTGCAATCAGGATGTACATGAAAGTACTTCTGACAAGATTGACACCAAGCTCGTAGCGCTCATTAAGGCTGTCAGAGCCGTTTTCTATGCCATTTGCAAGCACCGTGAGAATGTAAACTATCTGGACAACATAAATCCCAACCATAATCTGAAAATAATAGGTAGGGATGCCCCTGCCCCCTAAAATGTTAGGAAGGTCTTGCATGCCAGCACTCTCTCCACCTTCAAACTGTGCAAGCTGCCCGCCAAGCTTCCCGAGTATATTCGTAATCATGGATGTTATCCCAATAACTATTCCCGAGATAACCGGTGCAAGGAACTTAATCTGGGACTTCATTGAAGAAATCACGTCTGCAAGCAAATCCTTCAGCCTTTCATTGACCCTGTGGATTTCCTTGATGTATCTGGATACGTTCATAAGTGCGCGGGCAGCAACACTCGGGCCTTTTTTTGCTGACTCCGTCAGCACTTTCATGGAACTTTCAATGACCTTTGATGGGAAATAAATAAGGGCGCCGTGTTTAGGGTCAAAAATAGCCTGCTCAACAGACATACCCATCCTGCGGATATTGTTGCTCACAAGGTCGAAGAATTTTCCAGATACTGTGCCGGACATTGTATCCGCAACCCTGCCCACAGCCATTTCTGCCGGAATCCCGTCACCGAGCCTGTTGCCAAGCTGAAACAAGGCTCCGGCAAACTCATCTTCCAGGCGTTTTGACTCTTCTCGGATTTTAATGACGTTTTTTGACCTTAGCTTATAGTACAATCCAATTGAAACCCCGAAGGCAAGGGTTATTCCCAAGCTAAGAATCGCTGCTCCGAGGCCATAAGGCCCAATGGTTAACTTAGTTTCCGGATCTTCCTCGAAACCCATAAAGCAAAAGCTTCTTCCGCATGAGCTTGTTTTGTCATCCTGGCCCCACCCGAAGTCCGGAAAACCGGCAGCGCCCATTAGAAGCGGCGATATGCCCACCAGGAAAAGAACGATGAAAACAAAAATGCTGAAATACAGCGGATTAATTCCGATCTCGGTCTTTCCAATTGTAAACAGCACATTGCGGTATTTTTTCAGCTGGGGATTGTCTTCTGAAATATCAGTATCTCCATAGCCAGTTGGCCTTGTCGCAAGGACTTTTTTCCCTATGATGTAGACAAGCAGGGGCAGAAAAAGGTTGTAGATTGTTGCAAGATGATACCATTTAATGTCTGGAAGAAAGCTTACAACCAAAGGCAAAATAACCAGGCCCAAGATCGGGAGAATAATGCCGAGCATATGCAGCATCGTAATGGGCGATTTCAGGTTATGGGCGTAATGGAGCATCTTTTCATAAGTTTCTTCAAGTATGAGATCAAGGCCCTTATCAAGTGCGGCGAGGCGCTTCTCTTCGGTTCCCTCGAACAGCGATGATTCAATCAGGTGGAAGGATTCAATAAACTCCATGTTGTATTTTTTCCAGGTTTTGAGGTAAGCTTCAAGGGAGTCCCTTACAGACGAATACCTCTCAGTTTCGACGTCCCAGAGAACCTTCTTGATGTCGAGCGACAATGGGGGACTTAAGTGCTCGGCGGCAAAGTCCAGCGCAAGCTCAAGATTGGATGTATGCCTCATGTAGGTTACAACATAAAAAACGCAGAGAACCATCTGGTTGGATGCCTTTAGGCGCCATGTTGCCGCAAAAAAATCAGGAAGCTTTCCAAGCGGCATTATGAGGAATATCGAAATTATAACGAAGAAATAAACGAAGAAGAAAGAGCCCGAGATGGAATAGAACATAAGCGAAAGAATCAAACCGGCAAAAATAGGGGCGATAATGCTGAATGAAATGGCTCCTGTCGGGGTGATCTTGAGATGGCATGTCTCAATCGCCTCGAGCAGGTCTTTCTCGCGCTGTGCTGGTGGCTTTATCTTGAAAATCCGACCGCAGAAGTTGCAGAGATTTTCATAGATTGACAGGTGAGGCGGTAAAATCTCTTTTCTGAACTCCGTGTACTCCTTTGAGACTACTGAAGCAGAGGCTGGCAAAGATTTAGCTCCCAGCTCTTCTTCAAGCCTTGCCTTGTACTTAAGCAAAAGGCTTTGGTCTAATGCATCTGCCATTTTACCTCTTTTTTAGTTTAGGTTCAGATATAATGTATATAAAGGTTGGCAGAATGTCAGGTAAATTTGAGAACTTGATCTTTGAGGTTTTGACCAAAATATTTAAAAAAGCCACGTACTAACAGTAATGCATGGAATACGCCAATATAGCGCATATTGCGGAACCTGAAGACCCTCCCGAGATAGTTGGAAGTTCGATGTTGCTGATAAAACATAGGGACCCTTTGCATGCTATCCATGTAAGGACGGACAACAACCACCTTCTCAGGGAAATAAGCTGGCATTTCTACATGACAAGCAGGGATTTCTGGGAGACAGGCGAACCAGATGATTTTCGCAAGATTGAAGAGGAAGAGTACGGAAGCGGGGAAGAATACGCTGCAGAAGAATACAAGCCGATGATAGAAGAGTCAGGCGAGGCAGATGGCGAAGAAGAGGCGGAAGAGCATGGAATAGAAATAAAGATAGAGAATCTGGTTTCCGAATCTGCCCCGGCAAGCAGCCCCATAAAAGACGAAATCCTTGAGTCAATCAAAAACTTAGGCGATTTACTGATGTATGACGTATCTTTTCTTCTAAAACAGGCCAAAGCGAGCGAGAAGAAGGGCTAAACTGCCATAGGGTTTTCTTTTATTGTGTGGAGAATTAGGGCTGTGTATGTCCTCTCGACAAAATCGTAGGACTGGAACCTTTTAAGGAACTTGTCCATAGACTGGGTTGACTTGAAATGCCCGATTATTGCGCTGTCAAACTCCCCGGTAATGTCGTAAGCGGCATAAATGCTTGGCTCCTTCAAAATCATCTTGGAAAACTCCCCAAACCTGCCCTTTGAAATCCTGACCTGGATTAACGCGTGAGTGCCATAACCAAGCTTTTCATAATCAACTTTTGTGGTGTACTGCCTGATTATGCCGCCTTTTTCCAGCCTCTTTATCCTGTTTAAGGCAGTAACAAAGCTGATGCGCAGTTTCTTTCCGAGTTCGCGTAGCGGGGTTTTTGGGTTTTCAATAAGCTCATTTATGATTGCAACGTCGTGGGCATCTATCTTTAACCTTTCATCTTTGTTCATTTTGCCTGCCATAAGCTTCAGCTATTATTAACAAATATATAAGATTTTCTAAAAATGGCAAACTTTGTTAACTCTCAGCCTCAAAAAGTTTATATATGTATGATTAAGCCAAAAGCCTGATTTGGAGGGGGATAATATGCAGAGCGCGGCAAAACTTTTGATGGAAAACGTTAAGTCCGAGAATCTGGACATGGTTGACTTGAAGTTCATAGATTTGCCGGGGACATGGCAGCATTTTTCCTTGCCAGCATCCGAGCTTTCCGAGGAGATGTTTGTTGAGGGCTGCGGCTTCGACGGAAGCTCGATACGGGGATTCCAGGACATCAACGAAAGCGACATGCTTTTGATTCCTGACCCAAGCACAGCATTCAAAGACCCGTTCTCGAAAAACACGATAAGCATGATATGCGATGTAAGGGACCCGGTGAAAAAGATTCCCTATTCAAAAGACCCGAGATTTATTGCCCAGAAAGCGCTAGCTTACTTAAGGGAGACCGGAATTGCAGATGAAACTTATTGGGGCCCTGAAGCCGAGTTCTTCATTTTCGACAGCATGAGGTATGGGCAGAATGAAAACACAGGCTACTATGCAATCGACTCAAATGAAGGGATATGGAATTCTGGAAGGGAGGAAAACGGGGGCAATTTAGGCTACAAGCTCAGGCACAAGGAGGGTTATTTTCCAGTTCCTCCAAGCGATGCACTGCAGGAGATAAGGAATGAGATTGTGAGGACAATGATCGGCTGCGGAATACATGTAGAGGTGCATCATCACGAAGTTGCCACCGCAGGTCAATGCGAGATTGATTTGAGATATGCATCGATGGTCAGGATGGCGGACCAGCTCATGATGTACAAGTACATTGTGAAGAATGTCGCAGTGAGGCATAACAAAACGGCAACCTTCATGCCAAAGCCAATCTTCAATGACAATGGCTCTGGAATGCACTGCCACCAAAGCCTTTTCAAAAATGGAAGGAATCTTTTTTTTGACCCTAATGGATATGCAATGATTAGCCAGATGGCCCTACATTATATCGGGGGGCTAATTAAGCACGCGCCTGCATTATGCGCGATTATTGCTCCGACAACAAACAGCTACAAGAGGCTTGTTCCCGGATTTGAGGCTCCCGTAAATCTTGTTTACAGCCAGCGCAACAGGAGCGCAAGCATAAGAATCCCAATGTATTCTGAAGGCGAGAAAACAAAAAGGATAGAGTTCAGGGTGCCAGACCCAAGCTGCAACCCTTATCTTGCATTTCCGGCAATGCTGATGGCCGGGCTTGACGGAATAAAAAACAAAATTGACCCAGGAAAGCCCCTTGACAAGGATATCTACAAGCTTCCGGTAGAGGAAGCCGCAAAGATACCGACAGTTCCTGGTTCGCTGAGCGAGGCATTGGATGCTTTGGAGAATGACCATGAGTTTTTGCTGAAAGGCAATGTCTTTACCAAGGATGTAATCGAGACCTGGATTGACTTCAAGCGGAAGAAAGAAGTTGATGCAATAAGGCTAAGGCCGCATCCGTGGGAGTTCCATCTTTATTCGGATGTGTAGGGGATTACGCGAGTTTGGAAATCCTGTCTATCAAATCCAGCTCGAAGTTTCCTTCCTTTGTCAGGAGCAGGGTTTCATAGCTTCTGAGCACGTCGGGGAATTTGTCCTTGAGTTCTGTGAGAAGGGAGCATAAGTTTCTGAAAGTGTCTATTTCAATCTCAAGCTCAAGTTGCCAGGGCCCTACGCACGAGATTACTGCAGTGATATTTTTCTGGAGCCGGCACCAATAAACCAACGACGGAAGAATTCCGCGCGGGTTGTTCAGGTAAAGAAGGACTTTGTAGTATTCGTATCCGAATCTTGCAGCATCGATTGAAGGGCGGTAATAGACTATAATCCCTGATTTTTTCAGCTCTTTCAGCAGATTCTTTATAGTCTTAACATTCCTTCCGCTCCTTTCCGCAAGTTCCGAGTATTTCATGCGGGAGTTGTTTGACAGCAGCTTGAGAAGCTTAACTGCATCTTCAGAAATCTTCTTTGTCAATGGCTTTTCCTGAAATGAGCTTTCAATCAGCCTGCTCGGCTTGTTCAAAAGGTATCCTCGTGTATGATACTCAAAGCTCACATTGATTAAGGTTGCAGATTTTGATATCATGCTGCCATGCTTTTCCTGCAATGTTGAAAAGAAATTGTTGAAGTCATGGGGAGAGCTGCACAAAACGCAAATAACAGCATCATAAACACCTGCGCATTCTGCGTACCACCATATCCTGGGGTGGTTTTCGACGTAGGAGAAAAATTTTTCCTTCTGCTCCAATGATGACGAATGAAGCGAAATCCACAGTTTCCACACCGTGAGGCCAAAACGCGATGGGTCAACTAAGGTGTAGTAGCCCCTGATTATGCCTTTTTCTTCCATCTGCTTCAGGCGATACTCTGCAACAGTTCTTGAGACACGGGCCTTTCTTGCAAGCATGCTGGTTGCAATCCTGGAGTCTGTTTCAATCTCGGAAAGGATTTTTCTGTCAACCCTGTCAAGACGGGAATTATTAATTTCTGCCATATTTAACAATATGAAATACCCTTATTTAGCAATAATTCATAGCTACTTATTTAAATAGGTTAGCAAGCTGTCTGGTGAATTCTGGAAGGTGAGAAAATGAAGGATTATCAGAAAGGAAATGGAATCAACGGATTTTATCCGGTAACTATGGGGGATGTTGCCAAGTTTGAAATAGAAAAATTTGTATCAAGATATGCTCTGCCTTTTACTGGGCTCAAATCGAGGCAGTCGGAAAGTTCTTTGAGGCATAACGTTTCAGATGGCATTGAAGTTCTTGACGCACTGCAGTCGCTGGAGGGCACATCCGGTTCGGAAGAATACCAATCAAAGTTTAGGAAGATTAGAAGCGTATTCTTACAGCTTGTAATTTACCAAAGTATTATTGGCGACTCCATTGATGGCAGGGTGTCGGATGGCAATGGCGCAAGCAAAAAGGCTGAAAAAGCAAATGGCTGGAATCCAAAGGAGTTTAGGAGGCCATTTTACCCTGATTAGCCCTTCTTTTTAACTTCCCTCTTGAGCCATTCATTCCATTCAAAGAAAATTCTTTTTGAGTCAAGCGAGCCAACCTCTTCCTTTACCTTATCTGATATTTTGTGAAACTGGTCGTTTGAGTTTATGGTGAATTCAGCCTCAAGAATCTGGGGGTTGTTGATTTTATCTGAAATGTTTACAATCTCTTCCTTGGTCTTTGCGCGGAGCAGGATATTATCCCAGACAGCATCCCAGTTTCCAGCCCACTCCTTCACATTGCCTGCAATTCCCTTCAATATCTCGGAATCGCCGTTAATCAGGTCTGTTGAGGGCTCCAGCTGGTCTGTCCTTGTATCATACTTAAGCAGGTCGACAAAGCCGTTTTCAAGCAAAGGGTCCTGTTCCCAGTGCTTCCTGATTTCAGTAATTGAAGTTACGCGGCGCCATCTATGCAGGCCGTCAGCTGACCTTATGGGATTAGCGACCATTACTACGTCGGTTGCCTTAAACGAAGTTCTTGGAACTCCCAAGTCATTAACGACCCTGTCAAAGACGCCATATGGCGAATCTGCATGGATGGTTCCTGCCACGATGTTTGCCAATGCTCCAATCCTCATAGCTTCGTAAAGTGATTTTGCTTCAGTCGAGCGAACCTCTCCAACAATCAGGCAGGAATCCCCCATTCTAAGCGTGGTCCTTATGCCCTCTTCAGCAGGAACTTCTGCTGTGCCTTTTGTCATTGCAGCTGCAACCTTCAGCTGCTGGATGTTGTAGCCCATATTTCTTAATGCGGGCCCGGGCAGCTCCAATGTATCCTCTATTGTTATGACCCTGTACTTTCTCATCACTTCTACCAGGACGGAGCTAAGCAAAGATGTTTTTCCTGCGCTCCTTGTCCCTGCCACCAGCATGGTTCTTGCACCGTCGATAAGAAACGACAAGGTTCCTGCTGCAATTGGATTCATCATCTTGTTTTTTATGAACAAGGGAAAAGTCCAGGGCTTGTCCCTGTGGCGCCTGAATGCGTATGCAAGGCCGCTTGGATTCAGGGGATTAGAAACAACCGCTACTCTTGTGTTTGCCCCCGGAAGCTGGAGTTCGGTATCGAGGATAGGGTTTGCCTCGTCCAGTGGCCTTCCTGAGATCATTCTCATCTTGGAGGCCCATGACTCCGCCTCCTGTTTTGTAGGGATTATGTTTGTTTTGCAGTCTGCAAAATCCTGATGGACAATGAACATCGGAATGTTGCCCATCGGTGAGTTTATTGTGATGTCCTGGATTTTTTCATCCTGCAGCAGGACTTCAATTAACCCAAAGCCTACAGTATACCTGACAAGGATGTTTGCAAGCTCTTCTATCTCTTTTGGCTTTAGCTTCAAGTTTCGGTATCCTGCAAGCTCCTCAACCAAGTCATAGCCCACGTTAAAGAACACCGCGCGCATCCTTTCAGGCTCGACAAACTCATCGCGCTTGGGCTCATGCTCCGCAAGGATTTTTCTTGCAGTGTCCAAAATCTCGTATTTTTCTTCAGGAAGCTTGAATTCAGGCGGCGTGATGTGGTAAAGGTACTGCACAGTATCGGGAAGCTCGAATATCGCAACATCAGCATTGTTAACGGAGTAGCTGTCAACCTCTTCCCCGCTCAGGGGATAGGAGCTCATCAACTTGGTGAACATGAAATCCGGCCTTATGTTTGGGGAAAAAATTTTCCTGTAAATTTCCCTGGAGCCAAGCCTGAAGCCGGGAATATCTGGCATTACAGTCTGGATAAGCCTGGTGCGCTCCATCAGTGATTTGATATAATCGAGCTTTGAGATGAAGTTGTTGAGGGCATTAATCTCTGCAGGCTCAGCAGCCTTTTGGAGCCTTATGCGCTCGTCCCTTACTATTCTGGCGATTTCAACATAGGCTCCCACCGGGTCGGACTTCATTGTTGAGGAAATCAAATGCTGGATTTTTGTGAATGCGCTCAAAAGAAATCTTGCCTCGCCGACCAATGCTCCAAATCCAAGGACATCCTTTCTTTTCACAAGTTGGTTTTGCAGCATGGCAAACTCTGAAAGGGTGCGCGTCTGGGTATAGTCATATTCATAATTTCTTTTCTGGTAGAAAACGATTTTTGTGGCATCCTTGACCTCGTTAAGATAGTCCATGGCCTTTGCCATGGTGATTGGGTCGTCTTCAAGAGACGGAACTTTTGTATACTGCTCGCAGTTTACGTTAACGATGACGTCTTCGCCTTCCCTCGTCACTTCGTATGAGAATACTTTTTCACCAAACAGCGGCATTACGCACCTCTCTTTTTTGACAGATATTCTTTTAGTTAGTTTAAAAGGTTTGTCTTCTGAGGCGGCATCCAAGATTAACTACTTGAATATACTAACATAGATTTTTAATTGCCCCGAAGAAAATGGCTTTAATGGTTGACCTGAATCTGGAATTTGGGAAAAAGAAGGAAATGATGCCGATGCAGCCTGATGTTTCTAACCAGGTGAGGGACCTAAGCGGGCGCATAAGGACGATGGAAGATGTGCTTGCAAATATAAGAAAAAAGATTCAGCTGACAGATTCAAATTTGATAAGCAGGTCAAAGCAGATTGAGGAGGAAATAAAGGCGACTTACGCAGACATCAAGGAGATAAAGGCAGAACTTAACGATTTGAGGGACAAAGCTGCAATGATGTTTAGGGAATTGAGGCTAAGGGCAACATCAGATGATGTAAAAGTCCTTCAGCGCTACCTTGAAATGTGGGACCCTGTCAAGTTTGTCACAAAAAACGATGTTGATGCCATTGTTGATGAAAAGTTAAGGGCTTTGGGAAAAGGAAAGTAGTTCTGAAAACCATAATAGAAAGTTTTATATAAGTTGAAGGGGAGTTATTGTAATCGATTGGTGGTATAATGGCGCCATTATTTGGAGCGGGAAAAAAAGAGGCAAAACCAAGCGCGGCACAGCAGATAAATTCCATGCACGCGCAGGGAATGGACGACGATACTATAATCATGAATCTGCAGGGTCAAGGCTACAGCATAGACGAAATTTCAGATGCGCTGGGAAGCTATGCTCCTGCTCCTGAAATGCAAATGCCCTCTCCAGCGCAGATGAACCAGCCAATGCCGCAATTCCAATACCAGTATCCGCCGCCTCCAGCTGAGCAGTCCCAGCCAGCAGAGGATAAAATAGAGGAGATAGCCGAGGCGATTATAGATGAGAAGTGGAATTCCCTTGTGAAGGACATAAACAAGATTGTTGAATGGAAGGACAAGGTCGAGGCAAGGCTTACCGCAATCGAGCAGGACATCAAGGATATGAAGGAAAGGTTCGAAGCGCTGCATACAGGAATTCTTGGAAAAATCGGCGAGTACGACACAAGCATCAAAGATGTAGGGGTAGAGATAAAGGCGATGGAGAAGGTCTTTCAGAAAATTCTGCCGACGTTTACGGAGAATGTCAACAAGATGGAGAGATTGCTTAAGACTAAGTAGACTTCATCGTAAGCAAGGCAATTGTAAACACAGATATCAAAGCTATGATTATAATCCCGAAGACTCTTGGATCTGTTATGAGGCTTAATCCGGTTTTGGGAGCGCCCTCAGGAGTGGTTGACTTTGCGCCGCCAAGCTGGCCCAAGGCAAGAAGGACCATTATCACTACAAAGAAAACAAGGGTAATAGCTTTTAATGACTGAAATGTTGGTGTGCCAGTTGAAATGCCCCCGGAGCCGAAAGCGATTGCCGCCAATGTTGCAAGTACAAACAGCACGCCGAACCAGGGTGCAACCGTAAGTATCATGTTCGTCGCTATATCTGACAGGAGGACAAAGACAGCCACAATAAGGCTCAGGAGAATGTGGATTGCGGTGTTGCTGCCAATCACCTTGGTGTACATCAGGATTGCATAAATTATTATCCAGGTGAAAAGAAAGGCGAATATGTTTGAAAACGCATGCAGCCCTGTTACATCAATGAATGTTGCCATCTCAGTGGCCGCCACCGCCAAACAGCTTGCTCAGGTCTACTCCAACGCGCTTCAGTGAGCTGATCTCCTCTTTTTTGCCCTCTCCGCCGGTAATGAAAGCAATAACTATCCCAAAGACGAGTATCATTATGACGATAGCGGTGAAATCTGAACCCAGCTGGGAATCAAGCCAAGAGTTTACTCCGCCTCCTATCCAGCCTGCCGCACTGCCGAATATTATTACGATTGCAACAAGCGAAAGCATTGCAACCCAGCCCGGCATAGACAATCCAAGAAATACTTTCTCCTGGCCGAACAGCCCAATCAGGATGAGAAGCATGATTATTGCGACAACAAGCACAGAAACCTGCGGCAATGCCTGGTTTATTATATCGACGGGGTCAAATGTTGTCGGATAGGAATTGGTAACGTGAGGTATTACTACAATTAGCGCGAATATGATTGCCACAACAGTATTCATCTGCTTTTTTCCCTCTCCAAGAAGGGAAGACTTCTGGAACACAGCAAAAATCAGCGTAAAAATGAGCAGAAAAGGCAATACAACATCTGTAAGGCCCCACTGGTTAAGCGTATTAAAAGCGCTTTCGAACCTGAATGCCTGACTTACCATATAGCACCTCTTTTGATTCTAACGTTCTGGAAAAGTGTATATATAAATGTTTTGGTTTAATGTTCCTTTTCAGCCTTTTGCGCAGTTCCGGTATCCCGTACGACGAACCAGACAAAGAACACCATTATTATGGCCATGACAATAAGCCCGACAGTCTCAGAGGTGCCGGTGTCGCTAAGGCCGGATATCAAATCTTCGAGAAAGCCAAACGCGTTTAGGAAAATAACCACAATGCCCGCAAACATAAGGAACATGAAGAAGGTCTTCCAGCCGCCCTTCAGGAAGACACCTTTCTCTTCCTTGGAAAATGAGCCTACCAGCAGAAGGAAAAGCACAGAAGCAAAAAGAAGGATGACAACCTGGGAGGAGACAATGTTGAGTATCTCGACAATCTCTGCAGAGCCTACAACAAGAAGCGAGATGACAAAGGAAGCCATAGCATTCAGGTTTTTTCTTGTATACTCCTTTCCTTCAATAACCTCCATTCCAAAGACCTTCGTTTTTTCAAGGATGGCAAAGACAATGGTGAAGACAAGGATAAAAGGGAGGATAACATCATAGACTCCGGCGCGCTGGAGAAACTCGACTGCAGCACGGAATGTGGAACTTTCAACCATACATGCTTATCTGGAATTAACTTATTTAAATGTTTCGCTTATTCCTTATCTTCATGAGGATTTTTGTTTTGGGAAACCCGCTGCTGGAAGAGGATTCATTGCCAGTAAAGCTATTGCCTGAGCTGAGAAGGGAATTTCCAAAGATAGAATTCAGGGAGATAGACCCGAATGAAGGCTTTCCTGAGGGAGATATTGTAATCATTGATACAATAATAAATGCAAGGGACGTTGTTGTTATAAAAGACATTGACGCCCTCGAGGAAAGCCCGAACTACTCAGCCCACGACTTTGACTTGGCATTCGCCCTTAAGCTGATGAAGAAAATGGGCAAAATAGGCAGGGTGACAATAATTGGGGTGCCTCCAAAAGGAAGGAAAATTCTTGCATCGCTCAAGAAAATCATACCCAGCGCACTTTCAGAAAGTGGGAGGCGCAGCTGATGCAGGGATCATAGGCCCGAATAAGCTTTTCAATTGCATATTCTATCTCCTTTTTATTCATGGTTTTAAGGCTGTTCTGGACTAAATTCTTCACGTCATATTCCATGTTAACCTGGTTCTGCTGGGTAGGCACAACTATTCTTGCATGCTTGACGATATTTCCGGCTATGCTTAGCTCATAGTAAAGGGTGCCTCTCGGGGCTTCGATGGTTGCCTCGCCATTGCATTCCTTCCTTGGAATCTCGGGTGGCTTTTCCTCGCTGAAATCTGCAGATTCAATAATCTCTGAAGCGTGGTCTATGCAGTGAAGAATTTCGATGCATTGGGCGAGGTTATTGTGGAATATGTTTTTTGAAGGGAACCGTTGAAGGTATTTTTTTGCGTCTCTTTTGGTTTCTTTGTGCAGGGCATTTTTGTTCAGGTTTATCCTTGCAAGGGCTCCAACCATATAGGGCTTTCCGCAAAAGGTGTATGCAAGCGCCTGGGAGAATGGCAATGCGACATCGCTTAGGAGGGCGCCATACTCCTCTTCCTCGAATGATAATCCCGAAGTAGTTTTGATGCTGCCTGACAGGAAATCAAACTGGTCGCTGCACATTGCGGTAAAATTTGTATCGCGGGGGTAATTTATTTCGCACTCATTGTAAACATCCAGTATGGAAAATATTTTTTCACGTGCTTTTTCAAGCTCAGGGAGAATCCCTTTGAGCTCTTTTTGGGAGGGTGTTTTTGAAAATCCACCGATAACCGGGAATGGGGCATGAACTGCGCGGCCTGCGGCAATGGTTGAGAGCTTATTGCCTGCGCGCTTGATGTCAAAAGCGTCGTAAAGGAATTTTGTCTTATCGCCTTCGAAATCCAGTACAGAGTCCTTGCTGAAAACATCCGGAAGGGAGAAGATATAGGAATGAAGGGCATGGTCCCTTATCATCAATCCGTACATTGTAAGGCGCTTCAGGTTCATTGCCTGTTCCGACGGCTCAATTCCAAGGCCATTTTCAATTGCCTTGATGGAGCACAGTGTATGCGCAATGCTGCATGTCCCGCATATCCTTGCAACAAGCTGGGGGATTGCCTGAACAGGCTTATTCCTGATTGCCTGTGTAAAGAAGCGCTTGTTCTCCATCAACTTAATTTTGACTTCCTGGACTATGCCATTGCGGACTTTTACAGAGAGGTCTGCATGGCCCTCCATCTTGCTCATGTCCTGTATGCTTATGTCGAGGCTTTTCATCTTATTCCAAACTCCTTCAGGCAGGATTCGAGCATTGCAAGAAAATCATTCTCGGACATCGGGCAGCCCGGAACTTGTGCGTCGACTTTAACAACTTCGGAAAGGGGCACAACCTTTTCTGCGAGCTTGAAGCGCTCCAAGAGAAATGCAATTTCCTTCTTTTTTTCCTCGTCAAAAAGATTCCTTTGGGCAGAGGGCATTCCTGTAACAGCGCAAGAGCCTATTGCAACGAGCTTTTTGCAGTTGTCCCTTATCTTTTTGGCCTTTCCTGCGTCTTTTTCCGACGCTATTGCGCCCTCTACGAAGGCGACATCGAGGCCTTTAAGCATGTTGTTCTTTTTTAGTATTCTGACGTGCTGGAATTCAATGACTTTTGACCATTCAGCATAATGGTCGTTTAGCATTTCGGTGAATATTATAGTTGAGTCTTCACAGCAGGAGAATGAGAACCATCCAATCTTCAGTTTTTTTGACACATCGCCTTTCTTAGGAAAAGTATTTATAATCTTTTTGATTCTGGGATGGTATGGACAGGAAAAGCGGAGTTATGTTGGCTTTATCTGCAGCAGTTATAAGCGGATTCGCGGTTTTCATCAACAAGTACAGCGTTTCCCAGATTGATTCCGATGTCTTTACTTTCCTGAAGAATGTTGTTGCCGCCGTTTTCCTGCTTTGCCTAATCCTGTTTGCAAGGAATTTTAAAGCCTTAAAAGAACTTTCAGCACGGCAATGGCTCCAGCTGGTTGCAATAGGCTTGGTTGGAGGTTCAATACCTTTCATACTCTTCTTTAAAGGGCTGTCGCTTACATCCGCAGCGTCTGGTTCATTAATTCATAAGTCGCTTTTTATTTTTGCCACGTTCTTTGCAGTTATACTCCTGAAGGAAAAAATCAACAAATGGCTTTTTTTAGGCGCTGTTTTAATCCTGGCAGGAAATTTTCTGATTCTAAAGTTGACCCCATTTTCTTTTGGCCTTGGTGAGCTTTTGGTTTTAATAGCTGCCGTCCTATGGGGGTTTGAGAATGTTTTGTCAAAATACACACTTAATGGATTGCCCGCAAGCATAGTTGCCTTTGGAAGAATGTTCTTTGGCTCAGTGTTTATTTTCATTTATCTTGCAGTTGTTCAAAAAATTCCGTTGGTGGCAGGCCTATCTTCCGGGGATATGTTGTGGACGATACTTACGTCAGTTATCTTATTTTGCTTCCTGATTACTTACTATTCCGGCCTGAAATACATTAATGTATCCTCGGCGACTGCAATCCTGCTGGCCGGAGCTCCAATAACTGCATTGTTGAATTTTGCGACCTCTGATGTTCATGTTGCTCTAATCCAGCTCTTCGGAATAATTTTAGCCGGGTTAGGGATAGCTTTGGCAGTTTTTTCAGAATTTAGGCCTTCTCCACTGCGTATCCATAGTGAATCATGACATAGTCTCCCGGTTTTGCATTACACAGGTTGAATACAGGCCTTGCACTTTTTCCGTATTTTGCAACCAATACCCTCCCTTTTTTCTCCATCACCCTTGCCTTTTTTACCTTGCACAATTCCTTTAATGAAGATGGCGCATTTTTCCAGGAGAACAAATTGTCGTCAATCATTGAGTTGTGGCGGTTGATAAAATATTTTCGGATTGTGCCGCAATTCCAAATATTTTGCCCATTTGCAACTATTCTCAATTTTTCAATTGCCTTTGGAAACGATTTCTCCAGAAATGCCTGGGGGAGCTTTTTGCCGTGCTTGGCGGCATATTCCAATCTCCCGTAATCCCTTGCAGAGATTTTTCCCCTTGTCCTTAAAATAAATGCGCAGGGAAATGCGTATCTGAGGAAAAGGATTTCAGGCTCCATCTTCCTTTACCATCTCAAGCCATCCTTTTACCTGCGATTTTGGAACTTTTTCGATAACAATTTTTCCCTGAACAATCACATAGTCTCCACTTTTGTAATCGCCAACAACAATTGTAGCTTTTCTTTTTTCACTGCCGTAGTCTATTGTTGCAGTTTTTCCCTTAACGGCAATAATCTTTCCAGGAATGGCAAGGCACATATTATTCGACCCCCTTAATTTTGATTTTATCCCCTTCTACCATCTTTGGCTTATTTCCGCATTTTGGGCAGACATACAGGCAATAACCATGCCCGCGGTCAAGTATTTTTGCAGGGCCGGAATATGAGCAATCGCAAAAAATCTTGCCTTTTTTTGGGGATACAAATACTTTCCAGTCCGTCATGTTCATTAACGCTTCCATTATCTCACGGGGCTCTATTTCAGCAAGCTCCCCGACTTCAACGTGAAGCTTTCTTTTTGCTCCGGCTTTTTTTGCCTGTTCTACTATTTGAGTTGCAATTCTGAATTCGTGCATTGGGGTTTATCCGGTTTCTGCTTATAATAAGTTTTGTTTGCCTCTATAAGGAGTAACAAGATTTAAAAACAACTTGCAGATTCTAGGGGGCATGATAGACGAAAAGAACTTCAAAAAGGCAAAGGAGCAGTTTGACACATTTGAGCTGGAAAGGGAAGAGTTGATACACGCATCGAGAGAGATAACGAGGCTGAGCAAGCAGCTTATCTATTCCCTCCACAGGGATGATATAAAGGGCGCGGATAAGTTTTATGATGAGATAAGCCGCAAGTTCAAGGATTTGGGGAAGTTTTCCAAAAAAGACCCGTTGCTTGGTGCGCAGGGCTCGATGAAGATTGCGGTGCAGGAATATGTTGAGGCAATTGGCTATTACGAGTTCATGAAGGCAAAAAGGTTGCCACGCTATACAGAGGATATGATAAACGTGGATTATTATTTTGCAGGGTTATGCGATTTGGTCGGCGAGCTGACAAGAAAGGCCACTTATTCGAGCATAAACAAGGACTTTTCAATGGTTTTGGCTATCAGAGAAGCTGTTGAGGAGATATACGGAAAGTTATTGCGCCTTGATTTCAGGAATTCTGAACTGCGCAGGCAGTTTGACGGAATAAAATATGAAGTAAAGAAGGTTAATGACTTGATTCTTGAGCTTCAGCTAAGGGGTAAGATTTCATGATGAGGAGCCATACTTGCGGTGAGCTTTCTGACAGCGACAAAGGCAAACTGGTAAAGCTTGCCGGATGGACGCACACAAGAAGGGACCATGGCGGGGTCGTATTTATCGACTTAAGGGACAGATACGGCTTTACGCAGGTTGTGTTTGACCCGTCACACAGCAAGAAGGTTCATGAAACTGCGGATAAATTGAGAAGAGAAGATGTGGTTTATGTTGAGGGAAAGGTAAGATTAAGGCCAGAGGGCATGGCAAATCCGAAGCTGAAGACGGGCAAGATTGAAGTTCTTGCGGATAAGATTGAAATTCTAAACAAGGCAGAAACACCACCCATTGAAATTGACGACAGAATAGAAACAAGCGAGGATATTGCCCTGACATACCGCTACCTTGAGCTGAGAAAGCCGAAACTTCAGCATAATCTCGAATTAAGGCATAAGGTAGTTAAAATTGTAAGGGATTATTTTGACGCAAACGGATTCCTGGAGATTGAAACACCAATACTTGCAAAATCAACTCCTGAAGGAGCAAGGGATTATTTGGTGCCTTCAAGGGTGAATGCTGGAAAATTTTATGCACTGCCGCAAAGCCCGCAGCTGTTCAAGCAGCTGTGCATGGTTGCAGGGTTAGACAGATATTTCCAGATTGCAAAATGCTTTAGGGATGAGGATTTGAGGGCGGACAGGCAGCCGGAATTTACGCAGATAGATGTTGAGATGAGTTTTATTGAGGAAGGGGATATTCAAAAGGTGATAGAGGGATTGATAAGGGAGGTATGGAAGAAGGCGAAGGGAGTTGACATAAAGCTGCCATTAAGGCGCATTACTTATGACGAAGCGATTGACAAATACGGAAGCGACAAGCCTGATTTGAGGTTTGGGCTTGAGCTGGTTGATGTCACGGATGTAGTGAAGAAGTCTGATTTCAAGGTCTTTACAGATAATATCAAAGCAGGAGGCATTGTAAAAGCCATAAATGCAAAAGGCTGTTCAAAATTCTCAAGGAAGGATATAGACGAGCTGACAGAGTTTGTCAGGATTTACGGCGCAAAGGGGCTTGCATGGGCCAAATATGACGGCAGCAAATTAGACAGCTCTATTGTAAAATATTTCAATGAGAATGTTCAGAAGGAATTGGTTAAGGAATTGGGGGCTAAAAAGGATGACTTATTGCTGTTTGTTTCTGACCAAAGCAAGAAAATAGTTAATGACGCGCTGGGAAACTTGCGGTTAAATCTTGGCAAGAAACTTGGATTGGTTGATGAGAATAAGTATGAATTCTTGTGGGTTGTTGACTTTCCGCTTGTTGAGTACGACAGCGATTTGGGAAGGTATTCTGCAATGCACCATCCATTTACTTCGCCGAAGGATACAGCAAATTTTGACAAAAATCCAGACAATGCAAAGGCAAAGGCTTATGACATTGTGCTAAACGGAACTGAATTGGGCGGTGGAAGCATAAGGATTCATCAGAGAGAGGTTCAGGAAAGGCTTTTCAGGCTTCTTGGGATTAATGACGAGGAAGCTCAGCTTAAATTTGGATTTTTGCTTGGGGCGTTCAGGTATGGCGCGCCTCCCCACGGAGGAATTGCATTGGGCGTTGACAGGATGATTGCCTTGCTTTCCGGAGCGGATGTTCCAATAAGGGATGTAATTGCGTTTCCAAAGAACAAGCAGGCGATGTCGTTGATGGAAGGAGCGCCATCCGAGGTTGGTGCAGAGCAGCTTCGTGAATTGCATATCAAGCTGGATATTCTGGCAGTGCAGCCAAAGGAATATGTGTTTGAAAAGGCGAGGGAATCCCTTGACAGGGAGAAGATTGTTTATGAAGTCCTGGAGCACAAGGCAGTTTACACTTCTGAGGAAGCGGCGAAGGTGAGGGGAACTCAGCTTAAGCAGGGATGCAAGGCGCTGATATGCAAGGCAGATGGGAGTTTTATCCAGGTTGTTGTTCCCGGCGACAAAGAAATAGATTTGGAGAAGGTTAAGAAAGAATTGAAACTAAAGGATGTTAACCTTGCAAATGCAGATGATGTTAAAAGAATAGCTGGATGCTCGATTGGCGCAGTGCCGCCATTTGGAAATTTGTTTGGGATAAAGGTTTATTTTGACAAAAAGGTGCAGGAGAACGATGATGTTGCATTTAACGCTGGATTGCACACAAAATCAATAAGGATGAAGGCGCATGATTTGATTAGGGTGACTGGCGGGATTGTAAGAGACTTCGCTAAGTGATACGCCCCAAATCATCAATATTCCAGGAATTTTTTTATCTTCACCGAAATCCTGTACTTTTTGAAAAGGCCGTGAAATATATTGGATTGCTCAATTGGAACGGAAATGCAGCCCTTTCCCAGCCTCTCTCCGTGGTATTTCTGGATTATGCCATTATAGTGTTTTTTGCCATCTTTAAATCCGAACAGCTGCTTATTGAATAATACCCTCTTTGAATTCGGCTTGACATTCTCCCATACAAAAATAGCCCTGTGCTGGCCTTCTTTGATCAGTTCTTTGTACTTTCCATATAACGTTATCCCGTTGGCAATGATGCTTGGACGGATGTCCCATTTGCTTAAATCTCCAATAGTCAGCTTTATCTCGTTGTTCACCCCAAGCAGTCCCCAATAGTTGTTGTATTTGGAGGATTGGATGAAAGAATCAAGGCACTTTTCAATATCTGTCTTGACAGCTCTCTTGTCGCTGATTGTGTCTATGAATATATCTACATCAGAATCAACACTCTCGTCTCCCCGGGCTACGCTGCCGAACAGGACAATGTTCCTTACCTCGCCAAGGTGTTTTGTTTTTTGAACAAGAAATGAGGAAAAGTCCATTGCAAAGGCTATAAGCCTAGATCTCATCGAGACCCGCCTCCCTGAAACTGTCTTTCAGCCTGTTTAAGTCATTGATGACGCCGCGTATCGCCTCAATTTTTTGGGGCTTGCCATAGCACAAGCTGGTTCTTTTCTCCTCGATTGAAGATATGAGGCTGAAGACCCCTTCTTTATTTTGGAATTCAAATGGGAATTTATCCTTCATTGCCTTGCCGGAGTTGAACCATTCATGCTTTACAATGAAGCCGGGATCAATGAGGCCTTTTTTGTGAAGAAAAATTTCAAGCATGTCCACAGATGCCGCAGAAGCGTTAAATCCAATGTTTCGCTGCCTCTTCACCAGCCCCTTCTCTATGCTTTCCTCGATTACCTCCAGGCTTTCTTTCAGGTTCTTCAGGTGGTATTCTATTTTCATGGTTGCATTCGAACCTCAATTTGGTTTCATCTGAAACGGAGGTACTTTAAGTATATAAACCTTTTGGTTCATTTGAAACCAAGATAGGGTTTCATTTGACACGTGGGATGTGACGAACGAAGCAATTATAACGCAGAACATAAGTTATTGATATGAAATTGTTATGTTCTGCGAATATAATGGCTCACTTATACATTAAGAACTTTTGTTTGCCATTATAGGATTGCTGTGGGCAAAGAATTTTTTGGCGTGATGTTGCTGTTTGCGGTTCTTGAAAACATTTATTAACCAGACCTGATTGTGTTGTGGCATGAAAATCCTATTCGTCACCCACAACAAAGGGAAGGTTCGGGAGTTTAAGGAAATTCTCGGGAAGGAGAATATTGAGCATAAGGACTTTGAGTATCCTGAAATACAGAGCGATGACCCTGTTGAGATTGCAAAGGCAGGGGCAAAGTATTGCGCGGAAAAGTTTGGAAAGGCGGTTGTTGTCGAGGATTCAGGGGTTTTCATTTCGGCATTGAATGGTTTTCCGGGAACTTTTTCTGCAACAATACACAAGCAGATTGGGCTTAAGGGAATATTAAAGCTGATGGAAGGGGTTAAAGATAGAAGATGCTTTTACAAATCTGCAGTTGGGTATTGCGAGCCGGGAAAAGAGCCATTGGGATTCTTAGGGGAAGAGGAAGGCACTCTTGCAATGAAAGAGAGAGGCAACCATGGATTTGGGCATGACCCGATATTCATTCCCAAAGGCCATGATAAAACCTACGGCGAGATGGAAGATGCGGGTAAAACGAAGAAGTTCAGGAGAAGGGCTTTGGAGAATTTTCTCGGGCAATTGCGCAGGAAGGCTTAATTAGCACATTCAACTTGTCCTCATCTAGAAATAGAAAGATTTAAATATTACTTATGATGGATAACTAAAATGAAAGACATAGGCGGCATATTAAAACGGATTGAAGGCAAACAGACGGCAGACACAATAGCGAAGTCTTTGGGGATAAAGCAAGAATCTGCGCTTAACCTCATAGCCCGGCTTAAGAAGCAGGGCTTTGTCGCTACGGAAGGTGGCGGCAGGCAGAAAAGGATATATTCAATATCGACAAGGCGGATTCCGGCAGAAAACGGGATGTTTGCGGTTATAAACAGGCATGCAAAGGCAAAGGTTGTGCCAGAATTTATCCATACTGTTCATGGCAGGTACGGCCCGGAGGGGGCAATTATAGATGCAATAAAGCTTGGGGACATCAGGGTATTGCAGGGCTCATTGTACCTTTTCAACCACATCAAGGACTGGACGAGGCTTCATGCGCTTGCTCGGAAGCATAACGTTGAAGCGATTCTTGGAGCTTTGTATGACTTGACAAGAAAAGTGATAAAGGCAAGGAAAATGCCCATAAAAATGAGGAAAGCGTTGCTTGTAAAAAGGCCGAAGAAACTAATCGAGCTAATCAGGGGGTTAAGGACAGATTCAAAATGGATAGGGGAAATATCGGCTGAATGGGGCGTGAAACTGCCATTTTCAGCAAGAGATGTCGAGGAGATGAAATGATAACTACTGAAGACCAGAATGCGCTTTTCAGGCTAATCAGCTCTTACCTGAAGAATGATATCATCTGCTATGCATTTGGCGGCAATGCGATGATGTATTACGGCTACAAAAGTGCAACAAAGGACATAGACCTGATATTCGAAAGAAGGGAAGATGCAGCAGAGTTTGTCAGGGCAATAATTAGCCTTGGCTATAAAAAAATGAGTGCGGTGCAAGTTTACCCGGAGGAATTGTCAAAGGAAAGCGGAAAGCCGGAGATGTATACAAGAGGCGATGAAAGGTTTGACATTTTCGTTGGAAGCGTATTCAGGACAAAATTGAGCGAGGGGATGAAGAAAAGGTTCTATGCAAGGCATGACTATATATCAGATAAGTTTACCCTTACAGTCTTTGTTCTTGGAAAAGAGGATATCATATTCCTGAAGTCCATCACAAGGAGGGAAAGGGATTTTGGAGACATAATTGTGATTGTCAAAAGCGAGAGCAAAATTGACTGGGACATAATTATTGAAGAGGCAATATCCCAGTCAAAGCAAGGCGACAGTTGGGCGATAGTTGACCTGGAGGAAGCCATGCAAAGGCTGAAGGAGATTTCATTTATCCCCAAGAGGCATTTCGAGAAGCTGTACAGGAAATAAAGTTTTTCGGGCAGAATTCCAAAGAAAGGTTTAAATACATCCGATGGCAAAATAGGGTAAAATGCTCAAAAAGAGGAATATACAGCTTAATCTGTTATATGTTGCTTTTGCAGCGCTGATAATTGCTTTGGTCGTATCGGTTTACATCAAATCATACAAGCCTCTTGCCGCGGTAGTTCCGCTTGAGGAGGATGTTGTTGGAAAGGCTGCTGCACCGGTGCCAGTTGCTCCAGCAGCTTTGGTTTTATCCTATGCAGACATAATAGCTGGGCAGGCAGGAGATAACAGCAATTCACAGGTAAGAGTTTTCTTGTCATCAAATGGCGCTTTCTCTTCAACATCATCACATCAATTTGGCGCATACGGCAGCGCAAACACGGAAGGAAAGGTTGTTTTGGCTGCTTGCGATACTGACGGTGATAATGTTGATGAAATCATAGTTGGCCAGGGCCCTAATGCAGGAAATTACATAAGAGTGTTTGAATATGGCAGCACCACGCCTTCACAGCAAATTGGCGCATACGGCGCCGCAACAAAAGGAATAAGCATAGCTTGCGGGAAGATTGATGCGGTTGTGTGTATCGATAATGACAGTGACGGATTTACAAACTGTGAGGGGGATTGCGATGACAGTAATGTGAATGTGAATCCCGGAGCAAGTGAAGTATGCAACAATATAGATGATAATTGTAATGGCGTGATAGAAGATAATGAAGATTATGATAATGACGGGAAAACCTTATGCGCAGGCGATTGTAATGATTATGACAATGAAATATCTCCCGATGCTCCAGAATCATGTGGAGATGGTGTTGATAACGATTGTGACCTTACAATAGATGATGGCTGTGGAGTATGTCTGGAAACATATGTGAAATGCGAAAACAACCAGCCAATGAAGTGCGCTGTAAACCAAGATGGTTCAATCGCATGGGTGAATGAAGGCGATAGTTGCAATTCTCAGGCTAAGTCCTGCTATGAAGTGAACATCGAACCACAGCCTAATTATCCTTTTGGCCTTGGCAAAACCGGCTGTGTCGGGAGCACTGCATTTAATCTGAACAGGGCTAGTAACGAATACGGATATATAGAATTCCCGAGTGGTATGGATATTGGGAATGTAAATCCAAATTGCATTTCCATAACCTATGGTCATGTAAAAATAGATGATGCTTTATGCCCAAATCTTGTTTTGCCCGTGTATGTAAGGCAGGATGTAAAGAAAGGCGCCGTCTATACAGTGTCTTGGGATGGTAACAATGACGGTGTTTTCGAGAGGCCTATTGAAAATGTGGACATTACTGATATCGATGCTAATACTGTAAGTGTGGGCTATAATGTGGAACATTTGGGGCAAGGAAACACAGTTTCGGCCCCAGATAAATACTGCACTGTTTTTGGAACCCAGGCGGCCTGCAACTCCAATAATTGCCCCTTCCTAATGGAAAAATGTTTAGGTACTGATGGTGTGAAGTATGCATTTAAGGAGTTTAAACAGGGTGCATCATTCGCCTCATGCATCTTTTCTGTTTCAGTAACTACTTGTGGCACCGCCAAACCCTGTAATCCGGATACTGGGAAATGTGAGTGTAGCGTTGATTGTGATACATCAGCTTGCTCCCCTAACAAATGCATCGATACGCCCCCGGAAGGTGATGGTTGCAGTGAATGCAAGCCATGTAAATCATGCACTCCCCCAGATTGCACTAAACCTATATGCACTTTAGACAATTATGGGTGCCAAATTTCTTGTGAATGCCCCCCCTCTCCATGCGCTAATGGTTGCGGTTCAGGTAGACAGTGCGCCACACCCCCGGGCGGATGTCCAACATGTGTTGATATCGTGTGCGACCCTCCCGGATGCACCGGTTGTAATACTATATGCTATGCTGGAGGCAGTGATGGCTGCGTGA
>DATDYF010000054.1:0-3763 GCA_035289105.1 Candidatus Nanoarchaeia archaeon | reverse complement strand
CCGCAAAGATTTGACAAACCCAGGGCATGGATAGTTTGCACCGAAAGATATAAATAAAGCATTACAACTCTTGTAAAGGATGCAAAACCTTTCATACATAGCCATCTATGCATTATCCCTTTCAATACTAACAGCAACAGCTTTCTACATCCACAAGCTGCGAAGCAAGCTTGATGAAATGCACGGGATGATGGTTGGCATGACATTGGGCATGCTTGCCGGCCTTATTACCTCAACCCTGTTTCTTATTCCAACGGGAAATTTTCTCTGGGGTGTTATGATTGGCAGTTTTGTTGGGCTTTTGTTCGGCATCCCTTTCGGACATCTTGGAGGCCATCTTGGCATAATGGAAGGCGTTGTAGCTGGTCCAATGGGCGGCATGATGGGCGCAATGCTCGGGCAGATGGTAAGGCCGTTCAGCATTGAAATTTTCATGCCGTTTTTTGCATTTATCTTCCTGATTACCGCAATAGGAATTTCATATACGGTTCACTGCAAGGCAAATTTCTCCGAAGAAGAGCAAAAGCCCGCAAAGATTCCGAAGAAATTTGCTTTGATTTGGGCAGTTGTATTCCTAATCCTTTTGCTAACAAGCATAGCACTTCCATTTTCCATTTCTCAAAATACCCAAACCAAAAGCCTTCAGCTTCCACCTGCGCTTCAGAACATCGTCAAGGAAGAGAGGGCGGAGGCAGTTGTTAAAGGGAATTACCAGGAAGTTGATTTGAGAATCACTTCATCGAGATATTCGCCTAACATCATAGTCGCAAAGAAAGGCATTCCGTTAAGGATAAACGTCAATGCAGATGAAAATGCCGGATGCGCCAGTGAGATTGTTTTTCCCGACTTCAACATTGACGTGATAATTCCCGCAGGAGGCTCAGAAGTGATTGATATTAACCCAACAGAAGCCGGAACATTCAACTTCAGATGCTCAATGGACATGGTGCATGGGAAGTTGATAATAAACAAATAAAAGATTAAACTCTCACAAGCATTTTCTTAGAAAGATGCTTCTCTGTATGTTGGTAAAGCAGCGTGTCGTAAAGCCTTATCAAATCCTTCACGGCGGGGTTCTCTGCGTTTAGCTTGTACAGTTTAGCCCTCCCAATTTCCCTTGTTGGAACAACCATGCCAAACTTAATTAGCCTATCCCAAATCCTATGCAGTGTTGTCCATCCTATGTTTGAATTTTCAGCGATGTCTGTCAAGGAATAGTCCAATCCCCTGCCCCCTATTAAAAAATCAAGAACCCTTATTACGGGTGTATCCCCCAGCGCTTCCCTAAAAACGCTTGTTTCGGCCATAAAAGAGAGTATAACTGCCAAATATTTAAATCTTTCTATCTTGGTATATTAATATACCTTATTAGGTATAATACAAAAATGGCGTACAAAATATATAAACTATATACGCTTCCAGAAAAGAATGGAGCCAAAACCCATCCAGGAAAAGATTCTGAGAAAACTCATGTCGATGAATCCTCCGAAATGGGGAAACTCACATACAGAAGAAGATAACCTCACAAAAGGATTGCCCAAACATTTGAGAGGCACAAAGATCGTTCAGGATGCAATTCATGAATTGTACCAAATTGAATTTCTTACAAAACTCATGAAAACAGGGCAGTGGCATGTTAGCCTTAATCCAAGAAAAAAGGAAGAGATTTACAGATTCCTAAATCTGCCGCCGAGGTAAAACGCTAACATTTTTAAACACGCATTCATTCATAAAACCAATGGCAATTATCAACCAGGTAAAAACAGCACTGCTTTTAGGGGCTTTGACAGGGCTGTTGCTGTTAATCGGAAACTTCTGGGGCACTTCAGGTCTAGTCATAGGCTTAATCTTTGCAGTTGTCATGAACTTTGGAGCATACTTCTTTTCAGACAGGATTGCATTGGCAATGTACCGGGCCAAGCCGGCAACGGAAAAAGACCAGCCTGAACTATATAAGATTATAAGGGAAGTGACGCACCTTGCAAACGTTCCGATGCCTAAAGTTTACATCATTCCTTCAGAATCTCCAAATGCCTTTGCAACAGGAAGAAATCCACAGCATGCGGCAATTGCAGCAACACAGGGAATCCTGAATTTGCTGTCAAGGGAAGAGCTTAAAGGAGTCATCGCCCACGAAATAGCCCACATCAAAAACAGGGACATACTTATCGCTTCTGTTGCGGCAACAATAGCTGGAGTTATTTCCTTTGTTGCAAACATGGCGCAGTTCAGCTTATTCTTTGGGGGCGACAGGGAAGGCGAAGGGGCAAATACGATAGGAATACTCATCCTTGCAATTCTTACCCCAATCATTGCGATGATAATCCAGCTTGCAATCTCGAGAAGCAGGGAATACCTTGCAGACGATACTGGTGCAAAAATAATCAAGAATCCGGGTGCATTGGCAGAAGCCCTCAGCAAGCTTGACGCGTCAATAAAGAAAAGCCCGATGAGGTTTGGAAACCCTTCAACAGCCCACTTATTCATTGCAAATCCCTTCAGTGCAAAGGGGATTGCGAGCCTCCTTTCCACACACCCGCCGATGGAGGAGAGGGTAAGGAGATTACGGGCGTTGTGAATTCGCTTTGTTATGTTTTTCAAAGAGAGGTGATGTCAAAAGCACGGAGTATTATGAAAAATGGACTATGCAAAACCCAAAATAAGCAGAAAAAGGAAATTAGTTTATTCTGCAATTGCTTCTGCAATATTTTTTGGAGGCTTATTTTCATTGGAGGCGATATACAGGCATCACCAGAAAGCCACATTGAATCCGGTTTATGTTGTGGAGAAGCACAAGAAGCTTAATTATGAAAAACCTGAAAATAGGGAAGAAGGCATATTTTACATTGCATGGTTTGGCGCTTCCACGTCAATGCTGTATCCGCAGAATTTGGAATGGGTTTTAAATGACGAATTCTTAAGGTTGAATAAGAAGACCAGATTTTCCGTGACCAACACCTCATACCCTAAAAAGAGAAGCGATGGCATTCTCGAAGACCTGAAGGGCATGCCTTTCTTGGACATGGCTATTTACGGCCCTGAATGGAACGATGCAATTGGGTGCAAAATCCTTGAAAAGAACGAACATATTGTTTTGGCCAAATATTTCAGTGGAGAATCTGATGAAAATGCCCTCAGGGCCTTAGGCGATTGGTATTCAAATAACATCGAGATTTTTAGAAAGGAAAAAACTTATTGGGACCATAAGAAAGGGAAGTACCTTGACTCTGTAAATAAAGCAAGGCAAAAATTGCACCTGCTGGATGCATTGCCCCGGCCAACAAACAAAGAAAGCTACATTCATGAAAAACAAGATGGCGTAACTTACAGGTCACATATGGCAGACTTTCCTCCGGACCACACCCATAAAAACATGGAGTCGTTCATTAATATATCAGGGGAAAAGGGCGCTAAGCATATAATCTTGTCTACAACACCTGATGCAATTGATGCATATCCCACCAGTTACCGTGGCTGCTTCCTTTTTCTCAACATCAACGATTTGCATAGCTATATTGCTGATAGCCTAAACCCAATGGTAAGGGAGTTGGCAAAGAATAATGGCGTTTCCGTGCTGGATTTGGAAAAGAAATTCAATGAGCTGGGGGAACGCAAAAAAGATTATTTCCTTGAATTCATGCACCCAAATGAAAAGGGCGGAAATCTTATTTTAAATGCTGCATACAAAGTTGCAAGGCCCTTAATTGATTCTCTGCCCTAACCGCTCAACCATTGTTTCAGGATTCTAAAGCTATAAAAACCA
>DATDYF010000053.1:0-4195 GCA_035289105.1 Candidatus Nanoarchaeia archaeon | reverse complement strand
CCTCTCCCATACCAGCTTTCCCTGCCACCATACTTTTCGAATCCTGTGAAATGGAATCTCGCTGTCTTCAATGCAGAAAGAGAATTTGTTGCCTTTCTCAATTGTTATCTTAACAAACGGAACTCGCTTAATTTTGCCTTTATCCAAGAAACCGACCACATAATCCTCTTTCTTCAGATTGGGGTCCCACCGTATTTTGTTGAGAAGCTTCAGCGCAGTTATCATGGCGGTATTATAATCCCAAAACCTTAAATATTTAACCACTACATTAGCCGTATGGCAAAAAAATCCAAGAAGAAGAAAAAGAAGGAATATTACGGCAAGAAGGAAAAAAGGGCGTAGTCAGAGAAGGAACCTCGGAAATGTTTTCTTCATAAAGCTTTGAAAGTCCAATGCCTCTTCAATAGTTAAAGGCAGGACTTTTCTTGACACTACAGCATTTAATGAATATGGCAGCCTAATCAGCCTTATCCTGCCTCTCGACACCCACGGGTCTATGCCGTGGCCCATCTCTTTGTTTATCTCCTGCCTTTCCTTGATGCTTAATTTAAACGCCTTTTTGTCAAAAACATGCAGGTGAATTCCACGGCCGCTGTATACCAGGCCAATTCTCTTGAATACACTTTCCAGCTTTTCAGCCAATTTGGCGCTGTTCTTTGCCGCCTTTCCAATGCAAATCTCGCAGACATCCTTGCATGCGCACTTGAAATTGTTCGCGTCAACGTCAAATGCAAGTTCCTGGCCGAGAAAGTTCGGGTCAGAAAATGCGTGCTTGAAATCCAGTTTTTCCAGCGCGAGCTTTGGATTGCGGTATCGGTTTCTGTCGTAGTAAACATCTTCCGGCAACGAATCAGCCAGCCTCTTTTTAATGTTGCCGTCCATAAAATTTAGCATCTCTCCAATCTTTTTCCTGTCCCTTATTATTTTTGTCTCGGAGCCTAAATCCATCGCATAAAGCTGTGGCATTGGCAGCTTATTCTTCCTGAACCAGGAATAAGCATCTTTGGCATTAAATTCTTCCCTGTAATACCTTTCCCTTTCCTTTAGCGTGGATGGCCTGAAAATCATTGCACTTCTCTCAGCAACCTAATTGCCTCTTCATCCTCAACCTGCTCGAAGTTAGCATAGAATTGCCCTATTGCAAAGAAAGGTTCGGGCGTTTGAAGGCATATTACTTCATCCGCAACTTTCTTGAGCATATCTATAGTGTCTGGAGGTCCGACAGGAACTGCAACTATAATCTTCTTCGGCTTCTCCTTTTTTAGCGCCTCAATCAGCGCCATCATGGTTCTCCCGGTTGCAACGCCATCATCTGTAAGTATGACAATCTTTCCTTTTATCGGAATTGGATTCTTTTTTCCGTGGTACTTTTCATACCTCTCTTTCAGCGATTGCCTTATCCTCTTCACTTCGCTCTCAATGTACTTTTTGTCCTCAAAGCTCTCATCCACAACCTCATTGTACAAAGTAACAGCTCCGATTGCATATTCTTCATTTCCCGGATAGCCAATCTTCTTTGAAAGCGCAATGTCCAATGGCAGCTTCAGCTCCTTTGCAAGCATATTCCCTGTCTGCAATCCTCCTCGAGGAATTGCAAGAATTATTGCATCCTTGTTATTCTTGTATCCTGAAAGCTCCTTTGCAAGAAGTTTAGCAGCCTCAAACCTGTCTTTGAATATCATTTCTTTTTATACAGCCCAACCAACACTGTTTTCTCAATTATGTGCCCTTCCATCGCCTTTTCAACATCCTTCTTCCTGCCCTCCCTTAATGTCAGCGTGGTATCGAGTGCATAGAGCTTGAAGAAATAGCGATGTGTTCCCGAAGGCGGGCATGGCCCTCCATAATCTTTTTTCCCAAAATCATTCATGCCCTGAACTCCAGGAATGCTGTTCTCCTTTATTGAAGTTACAATTGGAATATTCCACACAACCCAGTGCACCCACATTCCCATCGGCGCATCAGGGTCATCAACAATCAGAACCAGGCTTTTCGCATTCTTCGGAACCCCCAAAATATCAAGTTGGGGATTAATATCTTGCCCCCGGCATGTATACTTGGCTGGAATTTCCGAGTTATGCCTGAATGCGGGGCTTGTGAGGGTGAGCATACCATTACCTTGTTATTTGGGATTTATATATTTAATGGACAAATATTTAAAACAAGGCTTCCTTTACCATGATATATGCCCCTCTCCCTCTGCATGATAACAAGGAACGAGGAAAAGTTCCTGGAAAGCTGCCTGAACAGCGTAAAAGACCTGGTTGACGAAATAGTTATAGTGGACACGGGCTCAACTGACAGCACATTAGAGATAGCAAACAAATTCACAGACAAAGTTTTCTCAATTCCATGGAACGATTCCTTCTCAGATGCAAGAAACGAGTCGTTAAAGCATGCTTCAAAAGACTGGATTCTTGTTTTGGATGCAGACGAAACTGTCTCAAAAAAAGACCACTCCGTGATAAAGAAGCTGATAAAAGAAAAGGATGTTGATGCATTTCTTCTCGAGCAGAGAAACTACACGGATGCTCCTTCCTTGTTTGGCTGGACTTCTTGCGGGGGAGAATACAGAGAAGAAAAGGGATTTGCAGGATACTACCCGATTCGGGCGATTAGGCTGTTTCGCAATAATGGAAAACTAAAATACAAACACCGGGTTCATGAAACAGTCAGGGACTCTGTTGATAAGACCGGAAAGGCGCCTATTGCAATCCATCATTTTGGCAGGGCAAAGGGTATTAAGGAAAAATTGGAAAAATACCTTGAGCTTGGAAAGAAAGACTTGGAAGAAAATCCAAACGACCCCCATATTCACTATGAACTTGCCCTGATTTACAGCCAAATTGGTGACGTTGACAGCTCTTTACTGCATCTGGGTGAGGTGCTAAAAATAAATCCCCGCTTCAGACATACGCTGGATTTAATAGGCATCCTGTCTATAAGAAAAGGCAATCTCGAAGCAGCCTTTAAGGCATTTAAAAAATCATCGGAATTCAACCCTAAAAATGAAACGGCTTTGCATTACCTTGCCATAATTCTGGAGCGTGCTGGAAAATTGGATGAAGCAGAGAGCCTGCTCAGGAAAGCAATTTCCTTGAACCCGAATTCAGTTAAATCAATAATCAATCTCTCAAGATTATGCGCAAACAGGAACAATTTCAAGTCTGCATTTGAGGTTGTCGACGAGGGGCTGAAAAACAGCAAAAATGACTTATTGCTAATCAGCACAAAGGCAGAAATCTATCTCGCTCAGAAAAATTATGCAAAAGCGATTGAAACATTGAAAAATTCCCTCCAGGAAAACACCTCACCTGCAATGATAAACATCTACTGGAATCTTTCTGCAGTTTATGAAGAGTCGGGAGACAAGAAATCTGCCATTGAAAACTTAAAAAAAGCATTGAGCTTAAACCCAAAAAACAAAAAATTAATTGAAACAAGGCTGTCAGAGCTAGAAAAACCTGCTTAAATTCTCTTCCTTTATCTCGCCCTTGATGACTTCCCTTAGCTTTTCCCTTTTGTTCAGCGCGTCAAGGAAAGCCTTTCTCGTTCTCCTGTTAAGCAGTTGCTCTTCCACAATCTTTGCAAGCTTCTCCGGGTCTTTGATGTTTGTATTCTTCAGCAGCCCCATTATGTCCTCTTCCGATGTCCGCTTTAATCCCTTTTTCATGCCCTCGCTGCCGAGCAGTTCTTTAAGGAACCTCTGCCTTTTTGAAAGATTAAGTATATAATTCTCTGAGCTAAGCGAATCTGCAAGCTTCCCCGGATTTGCAAGGTACAGAAACTTGAAAAGCTGCAGTGTCCTGATAACATCATTTTTGTAGTACTGCGTGTCCAGCGATTTTAATACGTCAACCAGTACATCCTCAAATTCAATCACCTTAATATCCCTTTTCCTGAAATCCTCCCTAAACTCACCCATTCTTGACTTTGACAGCGAGCCTATAACTAAAATCCTTTCAAAATTGCTTGATAAAACCCCAATCTGCTTTCTTAGTATGTTTAGAACCTCTTCGTCGTAAAACCGCTGGTCAATAAAGTCTTTAAGGCCCTTTAGCTGGGTGTCCGGGCCTCCCGATATGGAGCAGCTGACTTCAACGTGCTTAGCATTCTCAATCTTATCGCCCTGAAACCTCAATGCAAGAATCCCGATATTCCTGTTGCCGGAAGATTTTATATTGGCGACTGTAAA
>DATDYF010000052.1:0-31944 GCA_035289105.1 Candidatus Nanoarchaeia archaeon | reverse complement strand
AGTATATTCCGTTTTCCCATGAAAGGATACGCACAATGGAAAAAGGGGCGATTAGGAAACTCAGGAAAGAACTCGGAATCAACCACACAGCGAGAGTATAAATGAAGTATTCTCATCAGCCCTTAGCGAGTGCTTGGCATTTCTTGGTAGGGTGATAAAGACTCCCGGCAGCATTGCAATTTCTTCTCCCTCCAAAGTAAATTTCCCCTTCCCCTCCAGCACATAAACAAACCCTTCTTTTGTAGAAGTATGCTCAGAAATATCCGTGCCTTTTGCCATGCAGAACAGAGTAACATTATTTTTTTCAGTCTTGACGATTACCTTGCTTAGGACGCCGCCTTTGGAGTATTCTATCAGCTTACTTATGCTCTTCCATGCCATTGCCATATACTTAGGGCATATTGCTAAAATATAAAGTTTTATATATTTCTACAACTGAGGAACGAGAAGTTAGGGGGTTATTTACTTTGGTTGCACCCGCATTTCAAAAAAGGGGGATGTTGGGATCAAAAAAAAAGGGCATATTAGAATTGAAGCTGGAATCGTTTCTTTCCTACTGGTTCTTATAACCTCTCTCCCAATCGCTTTTGCTGTCGAAATCAATCAAACCTTAACTTATGACGGCAACGGAAATCTTATCACTGGAGATGGCAAATACCGTGAATACAACGAATTCAACCAGTTAATGCGAATTAGAGAGGGCAACAGCAGTTCTGGACAGCTTCTTGAAGAATACCTCTACCATCCGATTGAAGACAGGGTTCTTGCAAAGAAAGTGTATTCTGTAGGCAACTCGCCGGATGAATATATAGTCTATGTAAATGACAACTTCATCAGAAGAACAACTAACCTTGGCGGTGCCCCAAATACAACTGACAGCTATTATGTTTATGATGAAATGGGCATTGCAGGCGAGTTTACCGTAAATGTCAGCGCATCTGGAGAGAGAAGGTTATTCTACCACACAGACCACTTGGGAAGCACTTCTGTTATAACAAACGAGTCTGGGGGCGTTATAGAAGAAACATTCTATGCTCCATACGGAGACATAATATCCGGTGGAGCAACAAGCAGATTCGACTATGAAGGCAAGGAGTTCAGCTCAGCAACAGAGGAGTATGACTTCCATTTCAGGAAATACAGCCCTGATCTCCTTATTTTCACACAGCCGGATGCGTTGATTCCGAATGCTTACGACCCCCAACAACTCAATAGATATGCATTTGAGAGACGGAATCCTTATAGGTATACTGATCCTAGTGGAAATGTAATAACTTTACCAATATTGGGCGCTGTTGCAGCTATAGGATTTGGAGTTGGCGTAGTGAGTTATTATGCTTACAACTATATTGCTGATAAACAATCGACTTGGCAGGGTGCTGTTGGCTGGGGTGTTGGGGGGGCTGCGGCAACTACCATAGGTGTTGCAGCCCCAGCAATTTTTGGAACTTCTTTAGTGGTATACGGTGGTGCAGGAATGGTAGGTGGAGGAATAGCACAAATCTCAGCCAATATCGGTGAAGATAAAAGTTGGTCCGAGGGGCTTTTATCTGCAATGGTGACAGGAGCTTTAACTGCCGGAGCCGGCAAAGAATTACTTCCTTTAGAGAGAATTTGGCTCATAAAAAACCCGTTAAGTTACTTTACAACAAAAACAGGCCAAACCTTCATTTCAAATCAGGCCATTGAGCAATTTGGTTCTATGCTTGGAACTAACTACTTTAGTAAACTTTTCGGCAATACTAACCAAAATCAACAACGAATGGATAACCTGATCAACCAAATGAGAAGTGAGGGCTCATCAGATGCAATTTTCGGCAAAGGAGGGGGAAGCGGGTATATAGGGGGACTAGGGTACGTAACCGAAAAAGGGCAAGTTTATCCCACAAATAACCCTAAATGGAAACCTAACCCAAATGCGCCTCGTTATTCGCCAGGTAAGGGGAAAAGAAGATGAGAAAGAGTAAAACCAATCCGCTTATTGGTTCTCATAGTGGTGGGAAATACATTTGGAAAGATAAACTACTCTTGGCATACGCCCTATTCCTGGTTTTTTTCTCTTTTTCGGCATTGATATTGGTGCTCTTGTTGTTTTACCCTAATTCATATTACAGTAATAATTATTTGAGAGCATTAGGATTTCTCTTATTGGGACTACCGGTATGGTTAGTCTACAGCCTTTTAAGGCTAAGATTTAGTTATGTAACTTCTAAAGGAATAAGGGTCGGAAATGCTTATTTTAAGCACGGTAGTGATATTGTCTTAAAACAAAAACCTGTTTTTCTTTTTTGGGGGGATATAAAAGATATTCGTGTTGTTAACAAAGAATACCCTGGAAATATTTATGGTAGCCATCTGGTCCATTTTTTACAAGTTAAGACAAAGCACAATGAGAGCTACGAATGCACACTCCTAGATTATAAAGGGTTCATCGGAACGGTAGTGCGGCTAAAGAAAACAGGACTATTCTCAAAAAAGTCTAGGTACATTAATGAATTAGAAGAGGTAAAAACAAAATGAAGAGCATTAACATATGGGGGCTATGGAGGTTAAGAATTATCAAAAACAAGCATTCAATAAATATCTTGTCCATCTTAATCATCATATTATTGTCACCTTTGTCCTCTTCAGCTGCAGATGACTTCAAACCCTACCTCCACAAACCCAGCGTCGGAAACGTTCCAAAGCTGGAAACTTTTGGGCAGTATGAAACCGAGTTGTTCCCGGGGGCTGGAACTTATAGTTACGAAATTAAAGTTCCACTGGGAACAAGAGGTTTGCAGCCTTCAGTAGCCTTGATATATAACAGCCAATCAGCATTGCAACGTCCAGGCATCTTAGGTAATGGTTGGAGTCTGACTGAAAACTACATTATGCGCAATGTCAATCATACGGTGGATAATGCTGATGACGATTACTTTGTACTTGTTCTGGGAGACAGCAGATTCAAGGTGTTCTATAACGGAACTGCGTTCAACACAGAAACAGACCCCAAAAAGCTGAAGATTGCGAATTTCACCAATGGAGACAAACAATACTGGAATGTTACATCAACTGATGGAACACGATATAGGTTTGGTTTCAACAGTGATTCATTGCTCGAATCCAACACTGGAAAGGGTTATGACATAAAGTGGAGCCTTGATTTGGTTGAGGACATTCACAGCAATAAGATATTCTATTCATACCGAGAAAATCCGTTCCCGGGGGATAATGGAACGACGTACATTGCTAACATTACCTATAACAATGAGAAGCTTCGCCTAATCCAGTTGGGGTATGAATCTCAGGAAAGGCCGGATAAACGTATGGTTTACGAGCAGGGAAACATTCTTGATGAAAGAAGAAGATTGCAAAACATTTCTGTGTTATATAATGCCTCTCTTGTCAGGCTATACCGTCTGGGTTACATAACCCTGAACCCAGAACAAACAGCTTCAGCAATATCCAACATTACATACATCGGCTCAGACAGCTCTTCAATACTTCATACTATCAAGCTTGAATACTTCCCAGCTGTACAGGGCTTTGACAACACAACAAAAAGATGGGTTGTTCCTTCAGCATTTTCGTTTGCTTCCCGAAGCGAGATAGGCAAAGACTTTGGAATAAGGTTAATGGACGTAAATAATGACGGATTCCCTGATTTAGTCAAGGCAAAGGCAACCGAGGCTCATGCAACCCAACTGAATAACAAGGTTGATGGGTGGGACGATAGCTCAACTCTAGTTATCCCTATCGACATTGTTGATGCGAGCGGTTTTGACCTCGGAGTAAGATTTGATGATGTCAACAGCGATGGACTAATTGATATTCTTAGGGCAAAGGGTGGAACGGCAAGGAATGTTTATCTAAACAACGGCACAGGATGGAACATAACATCGATTTGGAGCATTCCTGTTGATTTTATTGATAACAGCAGCAATGATATGGGTGTTGAGTTGGCTGATGTTAACGCCGATGGAAAAGTTGATATTCTCAACGCAAAAGCCGGTGCTAATGCAGTTTACCTTAACAACGGCACAGGATGGAATATCTCCGGCTGGAAAGTCCCTGATAACTTCACAACGAGCGATAACAAGGACAATGGCCTGAGAATTGTTGACTTAAACAATGACGGTCTGCCAGACCTCATCAGGGGAGGCAAGCCGGGAAATGCGTGGATTAATAATGGTTCCGGGTGGATCAATTATTCAGCTTATGCTCCCGATATGGAATTTACCGAATATCCCAGCAGGCCTGACTTGGGAGTAAGGTTTATGGAGCTGAATGGCGACGGTCTAGTAGACCTTGTGCAGAACTTCTATAGTAACATTAGCTTTCTTAATGAAACCTGCAATTGCACCGATTACAATGTCACAGAAGCAACAAACACAAAAATAAACAATGGCACTGGCTGGGTCCCGGGAATCGGATGGCTAAGCCCGGAGTGGTTTACCAGCGAAGGGTTCAACATCGGCAGAAGAATAGCGGATGTAAATGGAGATGGCTATTCTGATATTGTTGTAGCGTACCAAAACTCAGCTTTCGAGAATGTAACTCACATTAAAAGCACGACAAGCGCATACATGTTGAGGCAGGTTACGAATGCATACGGAGGTATTACTCAAATTGTTTACAAACCTTCAACGCTGAGCGATAACGGACAAAATCTTGGCTTTAACATTTGGGTTGTAAGCAATACTTCTCTGAACAATTCACTCAGCGGAGCGTTCAATGCAGGCTCTTTGTACGCCTATGGCTACGAAGGCGGTAAATTCAATTATTCACTGCAGGAATTCCTGGGATTTGGCATCGTCAACGAAACACTTCCCGATAATGGGGTAATTACTCACTCTTTCCATCAGGACAACGTGCTTAAGGGGCGGGAATTCCAAACAACCGTATTGGATTCAGAAAAAAGGAAAATGAGAGAAGATTCCAATGTATTTACATATTCGCCGGATAAGATGATTTTCTTGAATCAGACCTCAACCAAGATTTATGATGCTGACCCAACTCCATCCGTTAGCAATGTCACATTTGAATATGATATCTATAGTAATGTTAGGAAAGTCAACAACTTTGGATTTATCGACGTTTCAGGGGATGAAAAATTTGAGGTCTTTGGTTATTATTACAATACTGATGCTTATGTGGTGAACAAACCAAGCAACTATACCCTTTATGCGTCAGATGGCTCCACCATAGTAAAGCAAAATCTCTATTTTTACGACGATTTGCCAACAGGCGTCAGCAAAGGAGATTTGACGAGAATAAAGAATATCAACGATATGGGAGAGAATCCAGAAAGAAGGTTTGCCTATGACTCGTTCGGAAATGTCCTTCGTGATACCCAGCCATTGAACTATTCCACAAACCACACTTATGAATCTACTGGCACATTCAGAACAAAACAAGTCAATGAGTTGGGGCACACTGTTAATTTCGGATACAACCAGGGAACCGGCAATGTTTTATCGGAAGTAAGGGATGGCCTAAATAAAACATACATATATGACGTGTTTGGAAGAACAAAAAAAGAGGTCATTACTCCGGACACCGTCGGACTGCCAACTAAGAATTATACTTATCTGCTCGATGGAACATCACCCGAGATAGTAAAAGTTGAAAACAACAATGGAGATGGGAATTATTCAGATACTTTGTATTTGTATGATGGTGTTGGAAATCTTGTCCAAGTGAAGTCGCTGTTTGATGGGGGCAAACAAATGGTTAAGAATTATTTCTATGATGAAAAATACAGAATTGATGAGGAACAGAACCCCTATCTTGAAGCTTACTCGTCTGATTTAAGCACCATAACGAGCGGCCCAAAAATCCAATATGGGTATGATGTGCTTGACAGAGTCATTAATGTCACAAAGCAGGACAACGCCTCTCTTGTTGTAGCCTTCAACAAAACAACAGTCACACAATTTGATGAGAACAACAACCGTATAGATTACACCATTGATGCATACGGAAGAATAAGGAATGTGACTGAATATAACGCTTCTGGAAACGGAAATATGTATGTTACAAATTACTATTATCGTGCTGACGATAATCTGGTTAGGATACTGGATGCTCAGGGAAACAACTTCACCTTTGCGTATGACTCCCTTGGAAGGAAGATACTCATGGATGACCCCAACATGCAGAACTGGACATATGTGTATGATATGAACGGCAATCTTGTCAACCAGACCGATGGCAGAAATATGACTGTTTTCCTGACCTATGATAGATTAAATAGGATAATATTAAAGATATCAAATAGCACAAGGAACGTTACATTTTATTATGATGGCCAAATCAACGGGACACTGACTAACATCACTGTTGGAAGTTCAGATTCTCCTCCAGTCGGTCCAAATTTCCATCCAGTCTACTATCACTATACTTATGATAATCGTTCAAGGGTCATAAGAGAAGATTTATCGGTGCATATTAAAGAAACACTCCCGAGTGGAAGGGAATGGATTAATGTTTCAGTTGATTATGATTCCCAAGACAGAATCCTGAATATGTATCTGCCGCATACTAATCTTAGCTACGAATACAGCAGCATTGGAAAACTGAAGAAAATACAGGACTTTTTGGATTCTATTAATTACAATGCGTTTGGGAAGATTTCAAACAAAACATTCACGAATGCAATTCAAGCACAGATTAATTATGATTCCGTTGGCAGAATTTCCCAATTACAGACTGGCGCCATTCAGAATCTGACGTATAAATACGATGCTGTTGGGAATGTCAACTCGATAAACGACACAAAGAACTCCAAAGCCTACTCAATGGCGTACGACAGCCTTAACAGGCTTACTGCTACAAGGATATATGATTACATAGCAAAAGAGCATGAAAAGTATGTCTATGTATACGATGCAATAGGTAACTTGCTAAGTTCAACGACTGATACCCAAGGCATTAATATTACCTATGGCAATTTATCACACGCCCCTATTAACGTCACTAAGTACAATAGGCCATCAGCAAAGCTCGAGCTTAACACCATATATCCTACTCAGGATATAAGTGTCCAGCAGTTTAAGCCCTTCAACTATTCGACACAAATCTGCTGCAGGGATAATGACTGCTGGGAATCGGATGTTTATTTGGACCCGAAGGATGAAGGGTATACGCCTTCTACCGAAACACATTGTGATGGCAGTTTGTGCAATAAAATAATCTATTCAGGAACCCAATTTGTGTTTGAAGATGAGGAATGGAAAAAAATCGAAGATGCAAGAAGTTTGAAAACGGTATGGGAAATACGTATCGATGAAGATCCCGAGTTCCCTGCACAGATTGTTGATTTCAACTACAAGGCAATAACGTTAAACTTATCAAGAACTGGATTCAGTTTATCAAGCATACCATTGAGTGTTTATAACAAGTTGAATAAAACACAAAAGCCGACTGATGAAAACGGAAACATAAAAGACAAAGATATGGAGGTAAGTGTCGGAAGAAACGAGTGGAAGGTTGTTACTATAAATCTCTCAGACACAAAAGAAAATTTGTTGTCGCAAGAAATAAGGTGGGGAGATGCTTCCACTTTAATTAAAGTTTCCGATAACAAAAGTATTAACATGGGCGACACCTATGTCCGGGATGGCACATCCTATCACAATCTAAATTTTGGCACCGCAGCATCGCTATATCTATTAAATTCTTCAACCTCGAATATGCGCATCCTTATAAAATTCAATACGTCTCAAATCCCCAGGAAAGCAATAATTAGGGATGCCGGCTTATTCATGTACCTGGAAGTAAACAATCTGGATGCCGGTGACTTCCTTAACGTATCTTCCTATAGCGTGTTCCCCTCTTATAATTGGAGCGAAACGAATGTCACATGGGACACCAAACCGACCGCGGGTGATTACAACAACACTATGCTAAGTGCAAAGTACTTCACAAGTACCGCCGGTGGAACCCCCCTGGGATTCAAATCATGGAACATTACACCAGTCATTAAACTCAAGAATAGCAACGAATCTTTCTATATGTTCGCACATACCGGCAGTGCGCAGGCAGGCGACCAATTGCAATTTGATTCTAAGGAGTATGCAAGCGGTATCAGAAGGCCTTACCTTAACATTACTTACTTGCTGAAGGGCATTGTGCCGATGAACAGTAGCGAAACTCCATTTTACACAAATATAACCAATCCGTTCCATGTGGATTTGGAGCAAAACCAGTGTCAAAATATTACCTGGTGGGTTAATGCTACTGGTGCAAAGGGGGATTATCTCTTCTATGCATTTGCAAACAAAACTGCCAATGGGGCAGTTTACACGGAATCGGAGTTAGTGAGTGTGGCTATTGTGTAGGGTGTTCCATGGAACAATAATACGTTCATAAATGAAGAAACCCCCAACCTTTTGCTCCCCTTTATGCAAACTTATTTATAGCCAAATCATGCCAAAGGCATTATGAAAAGCGGTGTGCTGTTTTTTGTTATGCTCGTCATTCTTTCAGCAAGTTCTCTCGCAGTTAATGTCCGCCTGAACGAGGACTTCACCCTTGCCCAAAATGAAACAGCGGAGCTTGCAGGCACTTCAGTTAAAATAACCTTAAACTCCCTGGAGGCCCCAAACTGCGTTTCAAGCTTCTGCGTAAGGAAAGCAATTCTTCTAATTCAGCAGGCAACTCTTCCTGACACAGAAATATCGCTTTTCGAAGGCGACTCAAGGGAAATACTGAAACTTCCCCTGTTTTTGGATTCTTCCCAGCTTACATTTGCAGGCATGAAAGGCGACAGGGCACTGTTTATAGTCCAGACACTGGAATTAATCCTCGAAAAGAACTCTTTTCTTCCGAGGGAGCCAGTCATTGTTCGCGCCAGAAACACCGGAACAAGGCCTTTGGTGATAACAGAGGGCGGCAAGTGCAATCCGGCATATTCAATCTTCAAGGGCGAAAATTACCTCAAGCTGATACCACAGCGGTTGTGCCCGCCTTCAATAGGCAGGATTTTGCTAAGGGAAAATGAAACCAAAATAATCGGCACATGGGATCAGAAGTATTACGACAAATGCAAGGTGCTTGAGTGCGATGGCGATTACGTTGAGCAGGGTGATTATTACCTATTTGTAAACAAGATAAAGAAGAAAATCTCAATTTACGACCCGAACGACATATACATTGTTGCCAAAAAGATAACCCAAAAAGGAACGCCCATCACCATCGCAGTCCAGAACATGGGAAATTCCATTGTGGAAATTGAAACCTCTCCCGGCTGCATTTCAGGCTTCAAAATAAAAGACAGCAATGGAAGGCAGATAATCCTCAACCAGCCGGGAAAATGCGTATCAGTATCATCGGTAAAGCTGATGCCGGGCCATTATCAGGGGCTCTCAGTCTGGGAGCAGCTTTCATACAACCACTGCGAGCAGGCAGATTGCGCAGGAAACCCTGTATTGGAAGGAACCTACACGATAGAGCTTACCACAAAGGACGGCAAGCTGATAGACAAAGACATAATCATCTCTCCCGCTCCAGAAGCGCCGGCAGAGCCCGAGGTAGTGGGAATAGTGGAAGAGAAGGGGTTCTTCGCAAGACTATGGCAGCTAATCTTTGGATGAAGCACGGAAAATTTTCTTTATTCGCAGTCTTGGTGAGCCTTCTGCTGTTTTTCATTTTCGGAGTTGTAACTTCAGTCCTTCCCAACCCATATTTCAGGAGAATGACCCCTGCTTCTGGATTGGATTATCTTTTCCTCGCAATAACCTCCATTTTGCTTGGCGCATTCCTTGGAATCTCAATCTTAAAAGACTCAAAGAAATCATGCATGGCATCTGCATCTTCCGGCGGCTTTGCAGGAATATTGTCTTTCGCCTGCCCGGTTTGCAATAAGCTTCTTGTTTTGCTGCTTGGAGTGGCAGGCATAATGGCATTCATAGAGCCTTACCGGCCGCTGTTTGGTGTTGTTGGAATTTCCCTGCTCAGTTACGCAGTCTACAAGAAAGGAAAATCTGTTGCGTGGTAATCATTCAACAGCATTCCTTGTAATCTCGACATTGCATGAATGGTGCTTCCTGCACCACTCTTCGCATTTCTTTGCAATCGGCTCGTCTTCGTATTTCATGCTGCATTCTTCGCACATGAACACCTTCTTGCCTTTTTTAATCTTTTTTACCATATTATTTATATAGCGGGCGGGATTTATAAAATTATGGAAGCAAAAAGATACTTTTTAGTGTTTTTCCCGCTGCTTTTCTTTTCATTTCTCCTGAACTTCATATGGGAGTCCATCCATGCGGTGTATTTGTATGAAGGGCACAGCAGCTTCGCGGCGGAAATGTACGTTTCAATGGTTATTTATGCATCTTCGGTTGATGCGTCCCTTATTTTAGCAATATACCTTATCGTTGCAATCTTTTTCCAGAATGTACTCTGGCTTAGAAAAATTTCCAGAAGCCATTTGGTTCTTTTTTCGGTCTCTGGCATAATCATTGCGGCATTCATTGAGTACCGTGCTGTTTTTATATTTGACAAATGGGCTTACTCAGAACTCATGCCCACTATCTTTGGCATCGGGTTGTCGCCTTTAATCCAGCTGGCAGTTACAGGCATGCTTGCAGTTTACCTGGCAGGAATTTTTGGCAAAGATTTTAAAGTCTGAAAGGATAAGCTTGCCATGGTCATTTACCTTCAGGCAAGCGAGAATTTGGAACTGCAGGAAGTGGGCAATTTGATTCTTGGGCGAAATGAGAAACTCGGTAAATATGGCTTTGTTCTTGAGTGGGATGGCTTTTCGCAGTTCTTATATTTCCGTTATAATGGCTGTAGGGGCTCAGCCCTATATTTGGATTACGAACCTTCGTTTATTTGTGGCTTGCGCAAGGTGATCGGGAACGAGGCGACGAACCCAGACCCTTCAGTAGGGTTGGATTCTGTATGCGAAAAGCAGCTTTATGAAATGAATTTCACTCCAACTAAAAAATTAGTGTTTTTAATGAAAATCGAAAAGAGCTATCTAGGGCTGGAACCTCCGGAGCATCGGGAAAGCAAGCTTCTAGAGAGAATTGCAAGGTACCTTCTCATAGATTCGGAGAGTGTGGAGCGCGCAGCAATAGTTTCTACTCTGAATCGCAAATGGGTTGTAAAAGAAGTTTTCAGAGGCACCGTGACATACCTCGAGGAAGCAGTAGCATCATTAAGGAACAGTCCACATAGGCGCTCACCAGGAACCCGCAAATGAAAGTAACATTTATATCCTATCAGCACTTCTCAGCATTTCATGAAGTTTACAACAACAAACCCCTCAACAGAGGAAGTAATCGGCGAGCACGAAACTGATTCTAAGGAACAAATATCGTCAAAAGCAAAAAAAGCGAACAAATCGTTTTCAGCATGGAAGTCTCTTTCAATCTCGGAGCGCGGAAAGTACATGCTGAAACTCGCTTCTGTGATAAGGAAAAACAGCAGGAGATATGCGGAGATTGCAACATTAGAAATGGGAAAGCCCATTGCGCAGTCTCTTGCAGAAGTTGAAAAATGCGCCTTGACAGCAGAAGTGTATGCGGCCAGCTCAGAAAAATGGCTAGAAGACGAGATTGTCCAGGCTGACGGCAAAAAGCATTTGGTGACATTCAAGCCGATAGGCACAGTATTGTCCATAATGCCCTGGAACTTTCCCTACTGGCAGGTTTATCGCTTTGCAATTCCCGCGCTGATGTCAGGAAATGTCTCGATACTGAAGCACTCAAACATTGTACCTGAATGCGCTCTCGCAATTGAAGATTCGTTTAGCGAGGCAAGGTTTCCGGAAGGGGTTTTCCAGGCCGTAATTTCCGAACACGGTTCTGTCAAAGAGCTTGTTTCATCGGAATTTATTCACGGAGTGTCATTAACCGGCAGCACCGAAGTAGGCTCAAGGATAGCGGAGCTTTGCGGAAAAAACATCAAGAAATGCGTGCTGGAGCTTGGCGGCTCAGACCCGTTTATAGTCTTAAAAGATGCAGACGTTGAAAATGCGGCAATGAAGGCCGTGAAAGCAAGAATCCTTAATTCCGGCCAGAGCTGCATTGCAGCAAAAAGAATCATAGTTGAAAGAAGCATAGCGGATGAATTCACAAAGAAGTTTGCCAATTACATGGAAGCCCTTAAAGTTGGCGACCCCTTTGACATGGAAACTGAGGTCGGCCCACTGGCAAGCAAATCCCAGCTTTTGAAAATCGAATCTCAGGTTGCAGATGCCGTATCCAAAAGAGGAAAGATTCTTGCAGGCGGGAAAAGGCTTCCTGGAAAAGGATATTTTTACGCTCCAACTGTGATAGCTGATACTTCTCCGAAAATGAGGGTTGTCAGCGAAGAAGTCTTTGGTCCAGTTGCGCCTGTGATAGTGGCAAGAAACGAAAAAGAGGCATTGGAAATCGCAAATGACACCGAATACGGATTAGGGGCAAGCGTCTGGACAAAAGACGAGAAAAAGGGCATTGAAATTGCAAAAAAGCTCGAGGCCGGCATGGTCTTTGTCAACGGAGTCGTAAAATCAGACCCGAGAATGCCCTTTGGCGGAATAAAGAAAAGCGGCCTTGGAAGGGAATTGTCCAAATACGGCTTGATGGAGTTTGTTAATATAAAGACGATTAATTTGTATTAATCTTTAAATACCAACCTACATCCCCCCTCAAAATGGCAATCTATCTTCAATATTCTCTGCAGGGGGAGTTGCAGCCCCATGAGCTCAGAAGTCTCCTTGTCAATGCATCTTACAGTTTAGAAGCCAAACATTTCGAAATTACCCCCAAGACTACCCGGTTTGAGGGCTCAAAAGTTTTTTCCGTTGCGGATTTTTCTTATAGGAAGGGCAGGGATTTCAAAAGAGGCAGCGTAATATGCTGCGGTATAGAGAAACTGGAAATTCCGGAAAGCATGCCGGTTTTGGATTCTATTCTCTCAAGCCGCGATTATGTTGGCCAGCTTAAGAAGATTGGAGTAATGCCGGATGCTTTTATTCTTTTCCTGCGCAATACCGGGGGATATTTTGGCGGTGATGGCTATAACGACATTCAAAGCAGGCTGGTTGAAAAAATTGGCCGATATATTCTGGCAAATTCAGAAAATGTTGAAAGGGCAGCGATTCTAACAAGGGAAAAAAACAGGGGAGTTGTTAGAGAGGTTACATTGGCAGAGGTTATTGAGCTGGAATTTTACAGAAAACTCACCATTCCTCAAGTAACTGGATAAAAGTCCTGAGGCAAACTCCTGTTCCGCCTTTCTTCCTGTAATGCCTGTCAGAAGGGGAAATTCCGGTAGCCCCTATGTCTAAATGAACCCAGGGAGTCTTCTCAACAAAATTCTTAAGGAAAATTCCCCCTATAATCGTTCCGGGATAATACATCTCCTTCGGCATGTTCCTTAAATCTCCAATTTCGCCTTTAATCATGTCTTTGTAATCCTCAATCATCGGAAGCTCCCACATCATTTCGTCTGTTTTCTTTGAAGCGTCAAGAACTTTTTTCTTAAGCTTTTCATCGGAAGCAGTCAGCGAAACAATGTCATTCCCGAGCGCAATTATGCTTGCACCGGTCAAAGTTGCAATGTCAATTATTGCCGCCGGCCTAAAATTCTTCTCGGCATAGCTTAGTGCATCCATCAATATCAATCTTCCTTCTGCATCTGTGTTCCACACTTCAACTGTTTTGCCGTTGTATGCTGTAATAATGTCTCCCGGCCTGTATGACTTTGGGCCAAGCATATTCTCGCAGCTCGGAATTATTCCAACAATGTGCTTTTTTATCCCAAGCTCGTGCGCTGCTTTAATTGTCGCTATGACAGTTGCAGCGCCTGCCATATCGCATTTCATGTCTTCCATGTTTGGCGCCGGCTTAATGTCCAGGCCCCCGCTGTCGAATGTGATTCCCTTTCCAACAAAAACAATTGGGGGTTCCTTGCCGGAATTGCAATCAATCACTATAAACTTAGGCTCTTCGCTGCTTCCTTTGCTTACAGCCAATAAGCCACCCATTCCCATTTTTTCAATCTCGTCTTTTCCGAAAACCTTCACCTTCGCATTCAGCTTTTCCGCCTCTTTTGCGAGATAGCTTGGGGTTGCCTTGTTTGCCGGTTCGTTGACCAAATCACGCGCATAGCAGACTGCTTCTGATATTATAACTGCTTTCTTAACAGATTTATCAATACCCTTCCCAAGAACCGTAACAGAGTCCACAACTTTTATCTTATTCTTCTCCACAGTTACATATTTCTTGAACTCATACAATCCCAAAACAATCCCTTCAACAACTGCCTGCACGTTGCTGTTAAGCGTGGTTGAAAAATTCTTTATTCCCTGCTCCCTGATTGCCTTTGCACTTGCAGCAGAAATTCTTCTTAATCTTTCATTTGTGAATTCCCTTTCTTTTCCCAACCCTGCGAGAACTATCTTCTTTGCCGGAATCCTTCTCTGGGTGCTTATTATCTTTATCTGCCCATTTTCCCCCTTGAACTCCTTTGACTTGATGAGGAAAGAAATCTCTCCGTTAAGCGCACCGTCAATCTTCTTCATCTCTGCATCTAGCTCCTGCCCCTCAAACAGCCCAAGAACAAGCGCATCACATATATGCCCGGAGGGCCTCTCGTCTTTTGCAAAAATATTGGCCATGAATCATCATCTCAATTCGGCTATTATAAATCTTGTGATTATACAAACTGAAACATCAACAATCTTTGCTAGGGCCCGGCTTTCATCAACAACTGGGGATTACCTTTCAAACTTTCTTAAACATAATTACCGCTAATCTAGGGTAAAAGATAAAAAGTTTTAAAACCCCATAAATTACTCCTGATTGAGGGGGATACAAAGATGATTAAGCCGTTAGAGTACTCGTTGCAGTTGGAGAATAGGGGAGCTCTTTTAAGTTGCCTTGAAGAACTTTCAAATATTGGCACTGAAATATTGAGCAAATCAAATGACCCGCATGAGTGGTGCAATGAAGTTTACCACATTGGCAGTTCTACGGTAAAAGTTAGCCACAACCTGTCATCAGAGGCTCCACCCTATTATTGCGACATCGCGGTTTATGGTAAGGCTGATGAAGAATTTCTTAGGTGGGTTAAAAATAAAAGGGAACATTTGCAGGATATCCGCACATCCTAAACATGCTCCCACACATTAACATCCCCGCCGGACTTGACTTTGTAGATGCCTTTTGCGGTGTTTAAAACAACTTCAGCAACCTTCTCCGGAGCAACGCCCTTGAAGTTTGTCATCCTTGTCGCAGTCATGCCGGGATTAACAGAAAACACTTTGATGCCCTGCAATTCCTCAGCCAATGCCTGTGTAAATCCCCTTACTCCGAATTTTGTCGCGCAGTAAGTGGTAAGGGTGGCAAAGCCGTTTAATCCTGCGCCGCTCGCAATGTTTATTATTGTTTCCTTTACATAGGGCAAGCAGTATTTTGTTGTTTTTATGAGGCCTCTAAGGTTTGTATCAATCTGGCTGTCAATCTCCTCGTCACTTTGCTTTTCGAGACGTTTCCATGCAACAACCCCGGCATTGTTAACCAGAATGTCAATTTTGCCGAATTTATCAGCTATTTTCTTTACAGCATTTTTTATGCTTTTATCATCTTTCACATTCAGCTGCAGCAGTATGCAATCAGAAGCCCCCAAAGCAAGGCATTCTTTGCTTGTTTTAACGCCCTCCTCTTTATCCTTATAATATGTTATTGCTAATCTGCATCCTTCCCTTGCAAACTTGAACGCAGTTTCCCTGCCGATTCCCAAGCTTGAGCCGGTTATTACTACTACCTTTCCCTTCAGGGCAATTTGTGGCATTTTTTAGGTTCCCATCTCAACTTCAATCTTATTCTTCGAAATCGGATAGATCCTGACATGTTCCTTATACCTAATTCCTGAGAATTTTGCGATTTCCGGAGGGATTCTTATCACCAGCGAGTTTCCTGATTTAGTGACTTGGGCATGCTTTTCAAGGCCAAACAGCCTTTTTTTCTTCACCTCGTTCTCGATTTCAGAAAGCACCTCGTCACTTAGGTATTCTGAGCCGCAATTTGTGCACACTTCACAATCCCTTACGCCAAAATCAATTCCAAAGAACTCAACCTGGGTGTGGGCCCTTTTTAGGTTCCCGCCGCAGCTGCACTTGTAAGGCAATATTTCTTGTTTCATTTTCATCACCACATTTTTACAGTAACTGGGTATATTTTGTGAATTTTTTTCTGTTGGAAAAAATATTCATCATAAACCACGCTGTAATACGAATAAAATGACTCGACCAGACCGCTTTTCTTTTGCCTTACTTTTTTTCCTCTTTGGATGGCATATGCAATGTCTTTTATTGAAATGCCCCTTAACCACATGCGCTCTATTGCGTGCTTCACCCTTTTGTGCTCCCAGTTTATCTTTAATTCCATCAGAATACATGTATTCTTTATAATATTTAAATCTTTTGGCTAACCTTTAAAAACCAAACCCAAATCCTAATGTCGATGGAAGAAGTGAAATGCACAGAATGCGGCAATGTGTTTGCCTCTCAGGAAGCCCTGGAGATGCATTCAAAGGCAAAGCATCCCAGGGAGGAAGACAAGCCATCGTTCTTTTCGGTGCACAAAAAGCGCATAAGAAACTGGTCTATTGCAGCCGTGATAGTAATTGCCATCATAGCAGGAATTTACGGCCTTTCAACTACTGCACTTGACTGCGAAACTGCCCCTGTAACCGAAATGAACATCGGCGGGCATTCAAAGATAATGATGCATGACCATACCCAGCTTGATATCACAATTCTCGGCAATAAGGAGTTTATTCCGCCGGAAATCGGCCAGGGAACAAATTTCATGCGGGGATTGCACACCCATGAGGCAGATGGAAACATCCACGTAGAAGCCCCGTGCGTAAGGGAATTTACATTAGGCGAGTTCTTTGCGGTCTGGAACAAAACATTCAACAAGGATTGCATCTTTGATTACTGCGCAGATGGCAACCATACTGTTAAAATGCTTGTAAACGGGAAGCCCAATACAGAATACGAAAATATTATTCTAAGGAATGGCGATAAGATAGAGATTATATACGAATAATCCTTTCTACCCAAAGATTTAAGATTCGGATAAGCTACCAAACGATATGGGCAGCGCAATAAGAAAGAAATTCTCAAACAATGAAAACCGGCTTGAGGATTTTGTAGGTATGCTAGGAGCTTTTGAGGAGAAAATTCCAAGCACGAAGCTCCAGCGAAAGTGGCGTAATGAATTTGCCAAGAGGAATACTTGATTCATTCTTTCATCAAAAACTTCGCCAACTTCTCAAACTTCATGGTGTTGATTATGTCCTTCTCACCACACCATCCCCTTCTTGCCTGAGCAATTCCCAGTTCAATAAACTTAAGGTGGCTTGTTGAGTGAGAGTCTGTGCTTATTGCCATTTTGACACCCTTTTCAACCGCTGCCTTGATGTGAATATCCTTTAAATCAAGCCTAGAGGGAAAGGAATTTATCTCCATCGCAACATTGTTTTTCTTTGCCGCTTCAAAGACGGCATCGAGGTCAACATCGTATGGATTTCTCTGGTTTATCAGCCTTCCAGTCGGGTGGCATAGAACATTAATTTGTCCGCTGTTTATTGCCTTGACAATCCTCTTTGTCATTTCATCCTTAGGCGTCTTAAACCCGGAATGAACTGATGCAATAACTATGTCGAGTTCCTCCAGAATCTTGCCGGAATAATCAAGGGAGCCGTCTTTCAATATGTCGACTTCAGAACCCTTCAGTATATTCATTTTACCCCTATATTTTCTCTGCAAAACCCTTAATTCATCCAAATACTTCCTAAGCCTTTTTTCATCCATGCCGTTTGCAACGTGCTCGCTCTTGCTGTGGTCGGTTATTGCGATATATTCATAGCCAAGTTTTACTGCTTCCTTAACAACCTCTTCCGTAGTGTTAAACCCATCACTCCACCTCGTATGAAGATGCAAATCTCCCCTGATTGAATTGTATTTTATCAGATTAACGGGCTTTTTCAGGGCAAGGGCAGAGGTATCTTCCCTCATCTCAGGCTCAGCATAAACCAATCCCAGCTTTGAAAAAATCTCCTGCTCGGTTCTTCCGCAGATATAGCCCCCTTTCCTGCTGAACAGCCCGTACTCCGAAAGCTTCATCCCCTTTTTTATTGCAATCTGCCTCATAGCAACATTGAAATCCTTGCTCCCGGTAAAATAAGCAAGCGCAGCCCCGTAGCTTTTCTCCTCAATAACCCTCAAATCGCAGTTTACGCCTTCCCTCAGCACAACTGAGGATTTTGTCTTGCCCTTTGCAAGCACTGTTTTAACATCAGGAAGTTTTGTGAAATAATCCATTACCTTTTCAGGATTCTTCGAAGAAACCAGAATGTCGATGTCCCTTGCAGTCTCCTTTCTCCTCCTTATCGAGCCGCCAACCTCAATCTTTGAAACCTCCTTCCGTTTCTTCAGCTCATTTACAATGGAGTTTGAAATCTCAAGCGCACTGCTGAGAAGAATCCTTTCGCGGCCTTTCTTAACAAGCTCCAGCCCCATTAGGATGTCTTCCTCCGATTTCTCCCCAAATCCCTCAATTTTTCTTATCTTTCCGGCCTTTGCGGCAGCTTCAAGCTCTGGCAGCGATTTTATCTTCAGCGTCTTGTACAGCCTTGCAACCTTCTTCGGCCCCAATCCAGGAATTTCCATCATGGAAAGTAAGGTTTCTGGGACGGATTTCTTTAATTTCTCCAGCTCTGTTATTTTCCCGGTGTTCAGGAATTCAGCAACCTTTTTTCCAATGCTCTCCCCAACCCCCGGAACCTCTTCCAGCCCTTTAATCCCGGATTTTTTGTAAACCGCTTCAATGTCTTCAGAAAGAGACTCTATAGCCCTGGAAGCTTTTCTGTATGCAATCGGCTTCCATGCAACATTTTTTATCTCGAGAATGTCTGCTATCTCATTTAGCAGTTCAGCAACTTCCTGGTTTTTCATCAAGGGAGAATTTAATTTGCGTGTTTAAATTGTTTTCCCTATTTCCCAAACAGCTTTCTTATCTTCTTCACTTCCTCAATAAGCAATTCGCATTCCTCCTCTGTGTTGTAAAGGTAGAAGGATGCCCTTGCGCTTCCCTTGATGTGGTTTGCATTAAACCAAGAGTGGCAGCAATGGACGCCGGAGCGAATCATGATGTTTGCAGAGCTGTCTAGCATTACCGAAATGTTGTGGAAATCCATGCCCTTTATATTAAAGCTGAAAATCCCTGCCCTCTGCTTTGAATCTTTTGGCCCAAGAAGCTCAACCTCTTCCGCTAGCTTATCAGTAACTTTTTTGTTCAGCGCCATCTCATGCTTTTCAATATTCTCCAGCCCAATGTTTTTCAGATACTTCATCGCTTCTGCAAAACCAATAATTCCGGCATAATCCTGAAGCCCGGCCTCGAACTTTGCAGGCGGCTTTTCAAAGTTTGCTGAATTGTAGGTAGTGTCTATCACAGTCTCCCCGCCAACCATGAACGTATCAAGCCTTTCAAGAATCTCCTGTTTTCCGTAAAGCATTCCAGTTCCGGTAGGGCCAAGCATTTTATGGCCGGAACAGCAGAAGAAGTCAGCATCAAGCTTTCTCACATCAATCTCCCTGTGCGGCGCGCTTTGTGCCCCGTCTATTAACGTCGTGCTTCCGTTATCGTGGGCAATCTTAACCAGCTCTTTTGCAGGATTCGATGTGCCGTCAAGGTTTGAAATGTGCACAAATGAAACGAGCCTTGTTTTCTTGCTTAGCTTTTTTTGGAAGTCAGCAATATCCCCGAACTTGAAGAAGTTAATTTGTATCTCTTTTTCCTTTGCAAGCTTCAGCCACGGAACAAGGTTTGAATTATGCTCCTTGTCCGAAATCAGCACTTCGTCCCCCTTTGACAGCTTGAATGCATTTGCGACAAGGTTTATCCCTTCTGTTGTGTTTCTTGTGAATACAATCTCGCCTTCATTTCTTGCATTGAAGAATTTTCTTGCAGTATTTCTTGCAAAAGCAATCTCATCAGTTACCTTCTTGCCGAGCTTGTGCATGCTTCTCCCGCCGCAGGCAGGAAATTCATTGTAATACTGATTTATCTTGTCAACTACCTGCCTCGGCCTTAGGCTCTGGCATGCAGAGTCAAGGTACACAATCGGTTTTCCATTTATTTTTCTCTCGAGTATTGCAAAATCTTTCCGTATCTTCCCAATGTTCATTTCTCAAGCTCCTCTTCAATAATCGCTTCAAAGGCCTTTATCGGCTTTGGACCTGTTATGGTTCTGTTATTGATGAAAAACGTCGGCGTGCCAACGATTTTTGCCTTTATGCCGTCGTTTATATCTTTCTCCACTTCTTTATCATACTTACCTGAATCAACACATTCTGCAAATTTCTCAAAATCAAGCCCAATCCCTTTTGCTGCGTTGTCTACCATTAGCCAGTGGTCTTCGGCTGCCCTGCATTCATCCTGCATCTCGAAGAATTTGTCGTGCATCTCCCAGAACTTTCCCTGCTCCAGTGCGCAGTCTGCAGCAACTGCATGAAGCCTCGTTTCTTCGTGCGATGGAAGCGGAAAATCCCTGAACACAAATCTTATCTTTCCTTCATACTCCTTCAGCAGCTCATTCACAATTGGCTCTGCTTCCTTTGTGTATGGGCACATGTAGCATCCAAACTCTATCATTGTCACTTTTGCATCTTCAGGGCCTATCGCAGGGTCATCGTCAGCAGTCGGAAAAACCATCTCTCCAGCGTAATCAGACTCAAATCCCGAATTAGTCTCTCCGTCAAAAGCCGCAAAAGGGCAAAAGCTTGTGCTGTCTTCAGGGCCATAGCAATTGCCGTATTGGTAATAGTTGTAAGCTCCGTATGCTCCATAGCCCAAGCTTGAAATCGTGAGCAGAACCAAAATCCATGACAGCAGCTCAAAATGCCTGAATACAAGGGCTGCAGTTTTTGGGCTTTTTGTCATCAATCTGCCCGCAATCTGCGATCTTAATCTTTCATTCAATCCCGATTCGCATTTCCTGAGCGTAATTCTCCTAAGCACGCAGTCCCATGCTTCCTTCGCAAGAGGCCTGTAGCTTGCTGAAAACACCGCCAGTATCCCGAAAACAATCAGTGCTATTACACAAATCAATCTTAACTCACCCGCGCATCAGAATTCAAATCAGACTTTTAAAGGTTTGGTGAAAATTAAAAATATCATTTCTTCAATATTATCACATTTCCTCTTCCTTTCTTTATCTTCTCAAGATAGCCCTTATGCTCAAGTTCTGTGACCATTAAAGAAATCTTTGCCTCAGATTGCGGGAAGTTCTTCCTTATGTCTTTCTGGGTTGCCCTTCCACCTTCCTTCCTGACGAACTCTAAAAGCTCGTTTAATTCCTCATCAAGCTCTCCGCTTTCAATTGCCTTCTTTACTTCAGCAGTTTTCTTTTTCTGCCTGTACATGTAGATTCCAAGGGCAGCAATTCCCAAAACAGAAATTCCAAAGATTACAAATGCGGCAATCCAGGCAAGCCTTATTATCTCGCTTCCATCCACCACTTCATCGCCAACGGATATCTCCTCGCTTTCGTTTATCAGCCCCTGCTCTTCCCCGATGTCCGGAAACATGAAAAGGTCAAGCACAAAAGCCCCTTCCTCCTTTATTGTAACCAGCTCTTCAGCAGAAAGCTGCGTGGCATTTTCCTTGTATGTTGCCGTAATGACATAATTGCCCGGATTTAGGGTAAAAGAATACCATCCATCCTTTGAAATCATCCTTTGCTTTGGCTCGGAATTGACCTCCACAACCACATTATCAAGCTTGTCGAGGTTTAAGTCATAGACATTTCCGTGAATCGTGGCTGCCTCTACCCCGGCCATTAGGATTATTAAAGCAGAAAGTATGGAAATTATATTCTTCAACATATGAGTTCGGGTAATCTAATTACGTTTTTAAAGATTTGCATAAAGCAAAAGGAGCCCAAATAAAGCTTCCTAAAGGGTAAACAGCCCTAATAAATCCTTTTTTCAACACTTTAAAAAGTGTCTTTTTAAATAATATGCCACTTACTAGGGGTATGGCAAAGCAAGTTCGCTATCAGCTAATGATTGGCCTTAACAGGCTGTCAGACGTTATGGTACTGCCTGCTTCGAGCCTCGCGGTTTCAGCGATGTCCTTTGCGGTATCGCACAAACCACTAAGTTTTTTAAGTAACAAAAAAAATGTTGGGAAAACGGAGGAAATAAAATGAGAAAAATAACAGCATTGATTGTTCTGGCGCTGTTTATGTTAAGCATTCCTGCCTATGCCTATAAGGTAGAGGTAGGGGGCAATACGGGGATACAGCTTGAGGTTAACGAGACAGCCTCAACGGACACAGAAGACAACGATGATAATGAGACAGATGACGACAACGATGAGTTAGACGAAGATGTAGATGATGAAACAGATGACGTAGAAGAAAACCAGCTTGAGACCTATGCAAGAAGCAGAATCAAGGAGGCTGACAGGTTAATTTGCGAGAAAAGGCTTAATGAAGCTTTCCCGGATGCATCAAGAGACAGGATAAAAAATGCCTGTCAGAAGCACGAGAAATACATCCTGAGATTGGCGGAAGCGGGCATCGAGCCAAGAACAGTGGCTACCGTGGCTGCAACCGGCATGAGCAGGTGCGTTGGCTTCCTTCAGCAGAACAAAAGCATAGAAGATGCTAAGGATGTCTGCCAGAAGATTCTGAAGAAGGAAATTGTTTGCGTTGATTACCTGACAGAAATGGGAGTCACCAATCCGGTTCAGAAGTGCGACGCAGTTATGGTGGAAGCAGCTCCTGCGAGAGTAATCAAGGCTGCATTGAAGCTTGAAAGGTTCACATTCGAGCAAAGAAAGATAGCAAAGGAGAGGCTTGAAGCGGCCGAAGAGGCATACGAAAAGGCAAAGGAGCGCTTCGAGAAGGCAAAAGATGTTTACAAGGAGAAGAAAGACAAGTTCCTTGATGCAAGAAAGAAAGTGAAGGAGTGCGAAGGCGTTGATACAGAGGAATGTAAAAAGCTGAATGAGGAAATCCTTCAGCATGCAAAAGAATTCCTCACAAACGCCGCTGACAAGGCGATTGAGCACCTCAACAAGATTTTAGAGAAGGTAAAATCTGCAGAAGGAGTCTCCGAGGAGGATGCAAATGCAATCATTGCAGACCTTGAAAATGCAATCTCCCAGCTCGAGGATGCAAAGGCAAAAGTCGCAGCAGCAGCCACGAAGGAAGAGATAGAGGAGGCTGCAAAAACAATCAGGGACATATGGAAAAAGGCCCAGCATAGGGCAGTCCTTAATGCTGCAAGAGTGGTCCATTCAAGGCTTGGAGAGATAATCCAGCGCTCAGTCCACTTGGAAGAGAAACTGCAGTGTTCAATCTCTTCAGTGCCTGAAGGAGCTGACACTACAAAGCTTGACTCGATGACAGCGGAGTTTTCAGCTCACATAGCAACTGCCAAGGAGAAGTATGATCAGGCAAAGGAGCTGTTCCAGAGTGCACGCGAATCAGAAGACAAGTCTTCGGAAGGCCAGGCAAAGGCGCTCTTGAAGGATGCTCATGACGAGCTTAAGAAAGCGCACAGCTTGCTCAAAGATATTGTAGCAGAAATAAAGGCTCTTGGCGGAAAAATCACTTCCTGCCCGGAAGAAGAGGTTGAAGAGGAAGCAGAAGACTCTGAGGAAGAGGCTGAAGAAACCGAAGAGGAATCTGAGCCGGAAAACGAGACCGCAGAGGTGAGCGAGTAAGATGAGAGTCCTCATCCCCTTACTCGTGCTTGCTTTGATCTTGCTGGCAGGATGCGCAAAGCCGCTAATGCCCGGAGAGAAAAAGCAGCCAACTGCCCCGGTGGCAACTGTTGAGCCTACTATTGAGAGCGTTGCAGAAGACATCTCAACAACCGAGCAGATTGACGAAGACTTAAGCCTGGAGGAGTTTTCCGACTTCGAGCAGGATTTAGCCTCACTTGATTGGTGAGGTAATTTTTTCTTTTTTGAGGTTTTCAAAATGGACTTTGGAGAAATAATAAGGAAAAGTGAAATCCCCCTAGACAAAGGCAGAGTGGAGGGAAATGGCGCAGTTTTAGGCCTAGAGCTATGCCTGATTGACTATGGGATGAATTATCGGGTGGCTGTCAGGAGCAAGACCGGCAAAAAGAACATCCCCGACAAAATATACCTCCTTGATGAAATGGAGGATGAAGCGCAGGCAAGGGAAAGGCACACATACCTTTCGAGAAGGCTCGAAGAAGAATTTATACTTTACCTATCTCCTGAAGGCACAGCAAGAGTTGAGTTCCCTAGAGATTTGGAAACGGACAAGGTAGCTAGGTAACAATCAGATTTCTCACATTGACTTTTGAAAGGGAATTTTTAGGTATTCTTTTGCTTGCGTCCAAAATCTCTATACCGAGGAGGTTTCCCTTCTTGTCCAGGTCTATTATTGTAAGGTCATCTACTTTTTTATTTCTAGCAAACCCCCCTTTCCTAAACTCTATATACATTGCGTCCGCTTCTTTGTCGTATGAGATTTCCATTTTACATCCAATATAAGGTGATGACCTTTAAATCCCTTTCTGTCATTTCACATACTAACTCTATTATTCCCCTATCCAGCCTTTTTTGAAAGTAATACTTTCCATACTTCTTGATTATATGGTTTGGATACCTTATTGCATCGTAAACCTCCTCTTCTAAGATTTTTCTCCTACTTAGTTTTTCTTTGGCATGTTCGGTAAAGACAACATTCATCACTTTTAGGAATATCTTTTCCTTAATAAACCCAATAGCTAAATTTCCGGAAATCTTCCGGTTTATCGTAATCTTTTTAACACCCCCTTTATCCCTTCACATATGCTCTCCGAATCAGAAAAACAGGAGCTCGAAAAGCAGAAATACAGGGTCATAGGCAGCCACAGCGCTGTAAAGATATGCGGCTGGACCAAGAAGATGATAAAGGGCGAGGGCGGCTGTTATAAGATGAAGTTCTACGGCATCAGAAGCACCCAATGCCTCCAGATGACAACCTCAATAAGCTGTGCAAACCGCTGTGTGTTCTGCTGGCGGGGCCACAAAGCTCCTGTTTCAAAAGAATGGAAATGGGGCATAGATGAGCCTGACTTCATCCTGAAAAACAGCATAAAAATGCACCACAACCTTCTCGCGGGGCTTAAGGGTTATGAAAATGTTGACATTAGGGCTTACAATGAATCAAGAGCAGTGAAGCATGTTGCACTGTCGCTTACCGGAGAGCCTATAATTTACCCAAAAATTAATGAGTTGGTGGAAAAATTCAACGAAAAAGGCATCTCGACATTTCTTGTTACAAATGCGCAATATCCGGAGCATATAAAGAATCTAAAACCGGTCACTCAGCTTTACCTATCCCTCGATGCACCAAGCAAGGAGCTTCTTAAGAAAGTTGATGTTCCGTTATTCCGGGACTACTGGGAAAGATTAAACAAGAGCCTTGACTACTTGAAGGAAAAAAAGCAAAGAACCTGCATTAGATTGACAATAATCAAGGGAATAAATGATGTGGAGCCGGAAAGTTATGCAAAATTAATCATGAAAGGCTATCCCGATTTTATTGAAACTAAGTCATACATGTTTGTTGGAGCCTCGAGGCAGCGCTTGGACATGTCCAATATGCCGCTGCACGAGGATGTTGTAGTGTTCAGCAAATCCCTCGCAAAGCATCTGCCTGATTACGAAATTGTTTCCGACCACCTTCCATCGAGAGCAGTGATGCTTGCAAAGAAAAAGTTCAAAAAAAGCGGAAAATGGCATACGTGGATTGATTTTGAGAAATACCGAGAATTGGCGCTGTCAGGAAAAGAGTTTTCTTCGGATGATTACCTTAAATTAACTCCAAAAACCGGGCTGAGCGGGAAGAGAACATCTGATTACGCAAATCTGAGAAATAAGGGTGCTTTTGAGGAGCTTGAATTTTTTGGCAAAGGCTAACCTTGAAATAAGAAATATTTAATAACTTAGCCGCATTACCTTCTTGTCGGGTGTATAAACAGTGACTATTGACAGCAAATTTGACCCGAAAGAGCCGATAGCGGATTTTTCTGATGCAGCTTTGAAAGAAAGAGCAGTTATAATTTTCGAGAAACATTTCTACAAATACACTCAGAAAGCGTACCTCACAACAGGTTATCGTCCTCATATACTTTCGAGCATAAGGGAATTTTCAGAAGACAGAAGAAGGGGTTTTGTATCAGATTTCTTTGCTGGATTCCCAAGAGGTGAGAATCTGGGAGATTACGCAAACAGAATTATGGGAATAAGCTGGTTTAAGCCAGTGCAAGAATATGACCTGGCTGATTTATTACCGCTTGTTGGGGAAATTGAAGACGGCTTCAAAATCGATAGGTATCCTCTTGTGGTTGCCAAGGACATTTCTAGTATGTATCATGAAAGGGATGGGGTTAGGATTCTTGTTTTCGATTTGCTTTGGACATCTGCAAGAGGAAAGGCATGTTATGATACCTTGAGGAAAATGGGGGAAGGGGCGAATGGAACCTCTACGACTAGGGTGGGTAAAGCACTTCAAAATTCCATTTATGAACTTGCTTATGATTCTGTATATGCGGCTGCTCACGAGAGGGTTTTGGGTGCAGTTTTGGTTGCAGATCTGATGAAAGCATCTACCTGGGGCATGGTAAAAGCAATCCCCTTTGCTGCAACTGCAAATCCTTTAAGGGTTATAAAAGCGCTGAAGGCTCTTGCTAAGGGTGCAAAGGAAGAGATTAGCAAGGCGGTGGCTCCAGTGGAACAAACCTCAAGAAAGGTTTCCGCAGTTACATTGGAAGACATCTCTTTTGGGTCTTATTTTGGGTCTTCTGATAGCCATCAAAACCCTTTTGAAAATCTGATTGGTTTATACAAGTTAGGCTTGTGGCCGGCAGGAGTTATAGATGAAAAGTTTGTCGTGTGGCACCCTAATGTTTGGAAGAAATAAAATCATTTAACCTTATCAGGATAATTGCTTGCAATGCCGTCAACGCCCAGCTTTTTCATTCTGGCAATCTCATCCTCCTCATTAACAGTCCACACAATCACTTTGAGATTCCTTCTGTGGGCATCTTCAACATACTCTCTATTTACCCAATGGCTTGCCAGAAGGACTGCATCTGCATTAATCTTCTTTGCAAATCCTGAATACTCTATTGGTATGCCCATAAGCAAAGCCCCAACCCTGATTTTTGGCTGAATGCGTTTAAGCTCCTTGAGCCAGTAGTGGTTGAATGATATAGCAATAAAATCGTTGTAATTCCAACCCCTTTTTGTGTATTCCTTAATCAGCTTTGCAAGGGGCTTTACAGCCTTGCCGTCTTTAATCTCGATCGCAATCTTTGCTTTCCTGTCAACAAAATCAAAAACCTCCTGCAATGTCGGAATCGTTTCGCCTTTTCCCGCATCGAGGCTTTTCAGCTCCTTAAGTATTTTCTGCCCAACATAGCCATTGCCGTTTGTTGTCCTTTCAAGCCTATCGTCATGAATGACAACCAATTCCCCGCTTTTGCATTTGTGCACGTCAAGCTCAACCATGTCTACTTTGAGCTCAAGTGCTTTCCTGAAAGAGCGCAGCGTATTCTCCGGTTCATATCCGCACGCCCCGCGATGACCGATTATGAAGACCATATCTGTAAACACTTTTCGAAATATTAAAAGGTTGCTATGTTAGCATTAGAAAAGGATAAAAGCAGCAACCCATTACCCAATAGAGAATGAGGATCGATTTGGGTGTAAAGGGGCCAGAGCAAAAATTTGAAGGAGTATACTTAAAGCTTGGAGAGATTATTCTCTCCATCTACAGTTCATCAGAAGAAACAAAAAAAAGCAGAGAAAAATTTGGTTACATTCCTGCGTTTTCAGCTTTAGAAGAGTTATGTAAAGACAACAAGAACGTTCTCTTTTTTAACGCATTTTTAACTCCGATTGATGGTTATACTGGGTGCGGAGGGATGAAAGAGGGGGTTGTCATAAATTTTATCCCAGAATCGCTTGCGAATGAAATGAGTGATGTAAAACGGGTTCTTGAATTGCCTAGCGATCCTTCTATTGGTAAATATACCCTTAGATGCGATGGCGAAACATCCAGTCGTGATGGTGCCTCTAGTGAGACTGCATCTTGGTATCATGTCTTATTTAACCCCCAGTATAGCGCAGCTCAGGATATCAATCAAGACCTTGTCGAAAAATCCCTTGAAGGTGCTCTCTGGGGGGCCATCTTAGGGAATCTCTGGGGAGATTCACTTGCCGTTATCGGTGGTAAGATGGCAACTCGTGGTGCTGCATTCGACACCTTTTCAGGGGTTATAAGGGGTTCGAACAATACTAATGCATTATACATAATTACAAAAGAAGTTGATCCTGTATTCCCGTGGGCAAAGCGGGGAGAAGACTCTTATGAAAGGGTGATTAAGGTTTTTAATCACAGAGACGAAGCGAGTAAAAAAGATGAAAAATTCATTGTTTGGCATCCTAAAATAATATAGGTCTACTCTTCCTTAAACTCATGCCCCCCAAAAACATTCCTCATCGCGGCAATAGCACTCCCACAATATTTCTTTTTCCTCGTTCTTTCCCTCATAAGGATTGCCTGATGCAATATCCTCATTTCAGCAATTTTCTCCAGCTTCCTCATTTCATCCTCAGTCTCGCCTTTTGGCACTTCACAGGATATTTTCTCCATAAAGCCCTTTATGGAATACGCATAGTGTAGCCATTTCGTCAGTTTTCCGTCGATTATGCTTCCGTTTGCGTAAACTTTCGAGACCTCCATTAAGTCAAACCCAAACTCTTTCCGGTGTTTCTTTATCGCTTCCATGCCCTCATTAATTGCGCCCATCATTCCATATTCAATTCCGTTATGCACCATCTTTGCAAAATGCCCTGCGCCAGATTTCCCCGTATATCCATAACCGTCCTTTACACATAAGTCCTTCAGCAAAGGCTCAATTTTCCTGTAGGCAGCCCTATCGCCGCCAGCCATCATGCATGCGCCATGCCTCGCTCCTCCAATTCCGCCGGATACCCCAATGTCGAGAAATTTGATTTTCTTCTTCTCAAGAATTTTGCCTCTTCTTATAGAATCTTTGAAAAAGGAATTGCCCCCGTCAACCACCAAATCCCCTTTCTTAAGACGGGGCAGTAGATTATCAATAATATTATCAACAGGTCTTCCTGAAGTAACCATCAGCCAGATTATTTTCTGTTTTGGCAGTTCTTGAACCATCCCTTCAATAGAAAACACGCCTGTCGCCCCTTTCCTTGCAACCTCTTTCGTTGGCTCCGGAGATCTGTTGTAGACAACAACTTTGTGGTTGTGCTCCAGCAGATTAAGAACCATATTCTTTCCCATCCTGCCCAGCCCAATGAATCCAATCTTCACGCGCGCCACCTCAGGTTGTGCTTAGCGCTCCACTCTTCAAATTCTTTTGGTCCCCTGCTGCCTTTCGGGTATTTGTAAACCTTGCCTCTTTTTATTCCCTCAATTACCCTCCACGAATATTCTATCTCGTCATTCCTCACAAAAACAGACTGGTCGCCGTTAATCACATCTTCAAGCAGCGTTTCATAGGCTTCCGGCGTGTTAGGGCCGAAATGGCACTTCTCGCAGAAATCCATCTTTACCGGAACTATCAGTGTCTTTTTTCCCGGAACCTTCGAATTCAGCTCAATTGCAAAGCCGTCATCGGGGGCAATCCTTATGGTAAAGTAATTCGTGTCGGCAGGGCAGTTTTGCGCAAGCAGGCATTCCACCATTTTGAACTTCAGGTGTATGCCTGTGCTCTTTTTATCCAGATATTTTCCAGCTTTTATGTAAAATGGGACTCCCTTCCACCTTTTGTTGTTAATCTCCAGATGCAGTGCGGCAAAAGTTTCTGTCTTGGAATTTTTCAATACTCCCGCCTCTTTGGTGTAGCCTTCATACTGCCCCAGCATTGCACCTTTAACCTTTACCTTTTTCAAAACATCTGCCTTTTTATCCCTGACATGCTCCCCTGCAATAAGCTTCGGGGATTCCATTGCGGTCAGAGCAAGAAGCTGCATCCCGTGGTTCTGCACCACATCCTTTAATGCGCCATATTTGTCGTAATATGCCGCTCTTCCCTCAAGGCCGATATCCTCACTCATGATAATCTGCACGGAATCCAAATGTGCATTGCTCCATAACGGCTCAAGAATCCTGTTTGTAAATCTCATTAATGCAATGTCGCCAACAAGCTCTTTTCCAAGATAATGGTCTATTCTGTAAATCTGCTTTTCCCTGAAAACCCTGTTAATCTCTTTGTTTATACTCCTTGCTGACTTCAAATCCCATCCAAAGGGCTTCTCATACACTATCCTTGACCATTTTCTCTTTCTTTCCCTTGCAATGCGGGTTTTTGAAAGGTTACTTGTTATGACATCAAAGTGCTCAGGCATTGTTGCAAGGTAAAACATCCTGTTTCCCTTCAATTTGTGCCTATCTTCAACGTCTTGTATAAAATTGCCCAACTCAAAATACCCCTTACTGCTGTTAAAGTCCATCTGGAAATAATATGACGCATCCTGAACACTCTTCCATGCAGCCTCTTCTATCCTTGGAATAAACTTCCTGGACATCGCAAGAACGTCTTTTGCGCCAATGTCCCGCCTTGCAACTCCGATAACTGCAAATTTCCCAATTTTTTTGTTCTTAACCAGCTCATAGAACGCAGGTATAAGCTTCCTCTTTGCCAAATCCCCTGTTGCTCCGAGAATTATGAAAGTGACATCATCCAATTTTTGCACCTCTTTGCTAGGCTTTACCTATACAATCTTATAAACGTTGCTAAATTTTTTAAGCCCAGCCCAATTCTCTTTCGGCATGCCGCAAAAGCCCAACGGAAACGGAGAAACAATTTTCTTGGACCCAATTCCGGTAGATCCAAGCAAAATCAAGAGCAAGGTCATTACTCCAACAGGCCTGGAGTTAAGCTTGACTGATAATGGCAAGGAAGTTACTGCAGACCTTTGCCTTAGGCATAAGAAAGGGGAGTTTTATGCGAGGCTCGAATCATGGCTTGTTACAGGAGCCGCCGAGAAAGATTACTTTGGCCTTCTGGAAAGATTCAGGGAAGGAAAATACGAGATTTCCGTGCATGATGGAAAAATTGAGGTTGAGTTTATCCCACCATTGCCCTTTAGCCCCGAATACTATCTTTAGTTCTCTTAAGTTCTCCAGTATGTAGCCATCAAATAGTAGTATAAGTCAGAAAGATTTATAAAACTATGAACGTTAACAGAAAATATGGGCAAAAAGAATAACGAGTATCCTCCGGAATACTACCGGCGAGGCAACAGGGCATTCGGCAGCATGTTATTTGAAGAAGTCTTGGAAAGCTTTGAGAAGCTTGCTCTCTACGTTGAAGACAAAAATTTATGCCTGGATTCCCTTCTTTCAACAGTTGAAGGCGCAAGGCTTGGTTTTGAGAGGCGCACGGAAGTAGGAAAGACATTGGTGCAATTTTTGGCAGAATACGTCCAAGGCGCAAAAAGAAACTCAGATTTGAAAATCGAAGTTCAAATCACGCACAGGGATATAGGGGATAAGGTAAGGGAAGCCCTGGGTTATTGCGGGGTTAATGTTGCCCTAGGCGGGAAATCGGCTTTAACAGAATCCTATCTCCAAAAATTAGGCCTGTCATAAATTATCCTTTTTTGTCTCTTCTATCAGCTCAACAAACATCGCGCTGCTCCACGCCATTGCAAGGCATCCCTCTGCCTTTTGCGTTGACGCAGATGAAAGCTCGGAGTGATGCCCAATTGCCCCGTTCCACAGGATGTCCTCGGTTGACGACTTTATGATTGCGTCAATATCCTGCTTGAACTTCTTCTTGTCCACCCCATACATGACCAAAGCAGCAAGGTTGTTTAGCCAGAACCACGAATCACCGTTATGATAGCTCTTTGGATTTTCTCC